>CAJXPD010000387.1 GCA_913057785.1 uncultured Lewinella sp.
TGACTTCGTGTATACTTATACCTTTTCGCCTGGTACTAGCTGTGAGGTGAGTGATCAGGTGGAAGTATCTATTATTGATCTATCTGGGGTAGATGCCGGAGATGATTTTTCAATTTGTCAGAGCAATGGAGTGTTGGCGCTTTCTGGGTTCACCCCAGTAGGAGGCATCTGGAGAGGTCCTGGTATTATTGATTCGATCAACGGATTGTTTGATCCAGGGATCCTGCAAGGAGATGAAATTTATTCATTGGAATATACGGTTAGTAATGACCAAGTGGGCTGTGCTGCGACGGACCGAGTCACCGTCACCGTTTTCCCGGTGCCAGAGGCGCGATTCGAGGTGATTGGCACGACATGCTTGAACGAACCAATTACACTTGAAAATAGCTCTGTAGGCGTTTGTTCGTATGAATGGGACTTTGGTGATGGCGCCACCTCAACGGATGAAGTTCCCACCCACACCTACACGGTAATTGGGGACTATACTATTACTTTGAGAATTACTTCCTGCGATGGCTGTGTAGATGTTTTTCAGAGAGATGTTTCCGTCACTATTCCTCCAACTGCCGCTTTTACGCCTGATGTACGCGAGGGCTGTGCTGTACTTGAAGTAAATTTTGACAATGAGAGCCTTGGAGTAGGAGTAACCTATAACTGGGATTTCGGCGACGGCCAATTGAGTGATGCGGCAGATCCTGGAACGATTTTATTTGAACAGGGTAGAGATGACACCACTTATGTAGTGACTTTAACGGCAATTAATGGCTGTGGCTCCGTGCAAGATGTAGACTCCATTACGGTCTTTCCAAAACCGATTGTGGATTTCGGAACGGACATTGACGATGGCTGTTCTCCCTTACCGATACGATTTGCCAACATCACGGCAGGAAATCCAGATAATTTTTTCTGGGATCTCGGTAATGGGGTAATGTCTAGAGATTCAATTCCTCCAGATCAAAAATATACGACAAACGACTCCACCTTCACGGTATATACCGTCACTTTGATCGCCACCAATGCATGTGGAGCAGATACACTGAATCGAGAGATCGTCGTAAATCCAAATGACGTAGATCCATTTTTTAATATTGACACCACAAGTGGTTGTCAGCCCTTAGAGGTGAACTTCACCAATTTCTCCACACCAGGCTCCACCGTCACCTGGAATTTCGGAGATGGGAATTTCTCTAACCAGGCTAGTCCAACGCATATTTACGATACACTGGGCACCTTTACCGTGTATCAATATGTGACCAATGGTTGTAGTTTTGACACAGCTAGTATTGATGTCAGAGTATTCCCTGCTCCTGAAGTTTCTTTTACCCACCAACCTACGGCTTGCATCGGAGAAGCGGTGTTGTTCCAGAATACCTCGCCAGATGTAGGTGCTGCTGAATGGGATTTCGGTGACGGAGAAGTTTCGCTTCTCGTCAATCCGGAGCACTCCTTCGATTCGGCGGGGATCTATGAAGTGGTCTTGACCGTTTTCTCGTCGACGGATAACTGCCCAGCTAGTATTAGCAGTACAATAGAAATATTGCCTAATCCTGTCGCCAGTTTTGCCCCGTCGGATACAGATGGCTGTCTACCCTTTACGGTTTGTTTTACCAATACCAGTCAAGGAGCTGCCTACTATGAATGGGATTTTGGAGATGGCGAAGGAAGTGTAGATCAAAACCCCTGTCACACCTATTATGAGGCGGGCAACTTCTCCGTAACACTCAAGAGCACGGATGCCAATGGTTGCTTCACAGACATTGCGGTTTTCAATGTGCAGGCCTATGCTCCGCCTACCAGTGCGTTTTCTCCAGCCCAGCTGCAATACTGCGATATTGATGAGCCTATTGTCCTGACCAATCAATCTGAGGGGGCAGCGGCTTTTGAATGGGATTTTGGAGATGGTAACACTGGAAACCAGAATAGCCCGATCATTTTCTATGCGGATACGGGCCGTTACGATATCACCTTGATTGCCTTGAATGCTTTTGGCTGCAGCGATACGACTACCCAGCAGATTGGCGTAAATTTTAGGCCCGTGGCTTCCTTCGGTCCAAGGCGACTGGAGATTTGTGAGCGAAACACCTTTATCCTTGAAAATACTTCCTTGAACGCAGATCGCTTCTTGTGGGATTACGGAGATGGTAATACCTCGACCGAATTTCAACCTGCCTACGAATATGAGACTCAGGGTGCATACGATCTAAAGTTGGTCGTCAGCTATAGTGATGTCTGCTTTGATAGCCTGGAAATACCCAATGCTGTTCGTGTTATACGTGGCCCGATCGCTGATTTTACCTGGCAGGAAGATCCTACCTTTGGCCCCGGAGGCTTAGTGCGCTTCATGAATCGATCCATCGATGCCTCAGCCTATTTCTGGGATTTTGGAGATGGAGAGGTATCGGAGGAGTCGGATCCCCGGCACGAATACGAGGACAACGGAGACTGGGAAGCCATCTTGGTCGCTTTTCACCCGAATGGTTGTACCGACACTACCTCGGCCATAGTCTCACCTGGCCTCTTTTTCAACTTCTCTGCGCCTAATGCCTTTTCTCCTGAAAGTGGCATTGGCGATGTAAGGTATTGGAAACCAGCAGGTATTGGAATTGAGGAACTCCATTTGCAAATCTTCTCTCCTTGGGGAGAATTGTTGTGGGAGTCTAAAGAATTGGACGGCGAGCAACCCGGTGGCTATTGGGATGGCTTCTACAAAGGAGAGATTGCTCCGCAAGGAGCCTATGCCTGGAAGGCGTCGATAAAATACCTCAATGGTTTACGGGAAGTAAAAATGGGATCGGTGATTTTGCTACGCTAACAATTGTAATTAATAGTTAATAATGTTGAATGTTGAATGTTGAATGTTGAATGTTGAATACTTAAGTTTCAATATCCCTGATAATTATTCATTAAACATTTATCATTCAACATTATAAATTACAATTCCAATAAGTACCGCTGCAGAAACATAATGACGGTCTGCGTAAAATAATCTCGATTTCTTTTCTTCTTGAATCCGTGGCCTTCGTCTTTGGCCAATAAATACCAAGCTTCTCCCCCATTGTTACGAATGGCATCTAACATTTGTTCTGCCTCACTAGCTGGAACTCTCGGATCATTTTGTCCTTGCACAATGAAGATGGGTTTATTAATCTTATGGGCATTGGTAGTAGGTGAGATCTTTTCCAGGTGTTGACGCATTTTTGGATCACGTTCATCTCCGTATTCCACCCTACGTAATCGTCTGCGATAAGACTTAGTATTTTTCAGGAAAGTAATGAAATTACTGATCCCCACTATGTCGATACCACAACGAAGCCGATGATTAAAATGCGCCATTGACGCCAATACCATATAACCTCCATAGGATCCTCCCATCACGGCAATTCGTTCATGATCCAATTCTTCTTGATCCTCTATCCAATCAATGAGTTTGCCAATGTCATGCACAGAATCCTCTCGCTTATAGCCATTATCTAAGGCTAAAAAGGCCTTTCCGTAACCCGAAGAACCCCGGACGTTTGGAGCAATGATAGCTACCCCAAGCTCCTGCAAATAGAATTGAAATACCGGGGAGAAGAAGGGTCTAAATTGACTTTCTGGCCCGCCATGTATATAGACAAGTACTGGATAACTTTCTCGCTGAACGGGTGGCTTAAAATAGAAAGCAGAGATGGTTCTAGGCTTACCATTTACTTCATCAAAAGTAGGATAATTGATCAACCGAGGAGCAACCAATCTATCCGAAGATAAATCTCCCATCTCGCTATATGTCCACTGTTGTAACTCTTTTGTCGTTACATCCCAAACAAAAACGTCTGAGGGAGCAGTGGCAGTATTCAATGAAAAGGCTAGCTGTCCATTTTGTGGGTGCCAGTTTAAGCCGGAAATAAGGCCTGCAGGCACATCTTCGACTCTACTCACACTATAATCTCCGGTATCCATTACATACAAAGAACTGTATCCTTCCTCATTAACGGTGAAAGCCAAAGACACTCCATCTCGGGATAAACTCAAGGATTCAATATCCCATTGTAAATCAGGCAGTAAGGCCTTACGCTCTCCTGTTGACCAATCCCAGCAGTACAATTGAAGGAATTGACTGCTAACATTACAAGTATAAAAGAGGCAATTGGAGCGAGTTGACCAGATCGCATGTCGACAGCTAATCTGTTCTTGATCGGGATAGGCAGCGATTAGCTTTTCTTCCTGGAGATCGTAAATATATAATTGACTATCCTCGATGGAAATATAGCGGATCATAGCCAGAAAGCGATCATCTTTAGACCAGCTCAATGGATACCAATATCCTTCTTTCTTAAACAATATCCGGTCCTCTTTCTCTTCTCCGGGAAAGCACAAAACCGGATTCATATCTACACCGTTATCTGCCGTAGTGGTGTAGACCAAACAATTACCTTGATTGCTCCATAAGGGATAGTCGCTTTTCGACTCTCCATCTGTCAATAATTGGTAGCTATTTTGATCAATATCAAAGAGATAAAGCTGGAAAGCTTCATCTCCTCCTTTATCTTTCGAAAAAATAAATTGATTCCCAGAAGATTGGGGGCGAACCTTGGCGTTCACGATGGGTTCTGCAAAGAAGGTCAACTGCTGCAAAGCAGCTCCAGGGCGTCGAACCGCATGAATCTGGGCACTATCTTCAGAGCGCGTACTGATCAAAAGCCCCTCCTCTCGATCCAACCAATCTAAGAACTGGGCTTCCTTGGTGTTGCGGTACTCCTCTAGTCTTTCTTTTACTTTAAGCGGAATTTCGGGGATCCCTTCTGTCACGAGGTTCCCCATTTTCCGCTTTTCCATCTTAACCGTCATTGGGCATTAACGTTTAATTGTACAATTGTACTTAGTCCTGGCTCAACCTTCTTACCGGGCTTAGAATTGACCCTGAACTTTATTCTTTAACAAGTTTAATGTTCTGGTATAAACGTCCTGTAAAAAGTTGTAATATATATATACCTTTTGCTAATTCATATACTGGGAGTTCTTTTTTGTCCCAATTTCCTGGCAAATCTCCCCATTTTCCGGCAATTATTTCTCTTCCATCAATAGAAATTAGCTTAAAGTTACTCGGCTGAGCATTGGGATCCTTGATTTCCACCACTAAATTGGCTTGAAATGGATTGGGATATACCCTGGCAAAATCCTCCTTAAAACCTTCCTGATTCGACGATACGCAGTTTGGGAAATTAGGATCGTACGTTACCATTTGACTAAAAGTGGCAAAACAACCAGTTTCCTCATCCGTCACGCTCAAAGTGTAGGTAGCAGAACTATCTACACAAAACTCGACCCCATCTGCTCCTGGAATCATTTCGCCATCTGCCTCCCAACCTATACTACTATTAACGGGTAAGTCCTCTGGTTGAAAAACACTCAAGAGGTTATTCTCCACCTCAAATGCAATCCCACTCGGAATCTCCCCAAAACTAGCAGATACGGGAGCCGATTCGCTGGAACAGCCATCTGGGGAGATGTACCTCAGCCAGTAAGTTCCGTTTTCACTAATCTTTAAGATCGGAGCTGTTTCTCCAAAAAGAGAAGCGCTGTCTCTAACCCATTGCAACCCCTCCTGATAGTTCAACGCCATCGCTTCGATGGTATCTCCTACGCACAAAGGAAATTGTTGTTCGAGATCTAGTTCCGGAATATCAGGCTGTGCGAAAACAAACACAGTATCCTTTGAGCTGATAGTTTCAACCGGATGCGTGATGGTTAAGGTCACTTTTAGGTCGTCCCCATCCGTCAAACTTCCTTCCGTTAGCTGTGTGAAATTGACGACACCACATACATCATCAGCTCCCCCGATACCATTATCATCATCCGTTACTCGAAGGCTGTAATTGCCAATATCTTCAATCGGTACCAGCAGCTCAAAAGTTAACGGCAGCGTAGCATTGGTTATAATATCCGAGGTGTAAATGGTTTCACCACTTGGCTCTATAACGTCTACTTTGAGATCTGGTCTTCCCCCAAGAATGTCATTGCAGGTAGTTTCCTCAATCAACACTTTAGTTAGGAAAAAGCCAGCTGTATCGATGACGGCTTCATAGTTAACTTCGTAAATACCCGGTTCATCATACGTCAAAGGCAAGGGATTTTCCTCTTCGCTGACCAAACCATTGCCAAAATCCCATCGATAGGAAAAGCCTTCATTTTCATTTGAGGGTATCGTATTAATAAAAGTGACGTCTACATCTCCACAACCAACGTTGTTGATCATTCTGAATCCATCGGTTGCGGTGACGCCCGGCTGGATAAGTAAAGGAAAAGAAAAAGAAGTTCGACGAGATATAATCACCACTTGCGCGTCAAGAACTACCTCTACATTGTAAAGGCCTGGGATTAAAGGAGTTCCACAAATCTTAACACAGCCATCCGTTTCATCACTAGTATTGAACTCTCGTTGGTTCGCCTCCCAGGTCAAACCAGGAGGAAGACCACTGACGGAAACGATTTCAAAACTTGAAATATTTAGGTTGGGCGGAGTTGAACTATCGATCGAGTTGACCGGAGTGGTTGTCCTAGGCAAGCGAAAACTAAGATCCCGATCGTAATAAACATTGGCCTGGCCTGCTGGGGCATCCGCCAAAAACAGTGTGTCTTCTGGCAGATCTGCCGGTAGGTTGATCTCACAACCAGGACACCCATTCTGAGCCTGGATACCTACCGAAAGCCAAATCAGAGAGAAAAATAGAAGGAATTTTTTCATAAAAACAATAAACTGGGAAATGAGAACAGACGCCTAATCACAATTAGGCGTCTGTCCATGAGATATTATGTAAGTACTTGACAATCATCCCTAAGGATGATAATATCTAGCGTCTAATCATCATTTTTTGACTGGTCCGGGCCTGGCCATCGCTTAGTGTGTAGATGTACATGCCTTCAGCCAAATGGCTAGCGTCAAAATCAAACTGATTCGTACCAGCTATAACGTCGATGGGCTGATAATGCAATTGCCGCCCCAGCATATCTGAGACCGTCAGCAGAAATTGCCCACTCTCCATCGACTCAATGACAATTTCGGTGAATCCCGAAGTTGGATTGGGTCGATTATACATTCGTGCTACCCGGTCACTGAGGTCATTATTATCAGCTAGCAGAAATTCACAATTTGGCGTTTCAGCACTAGCCTTCACACACAAAAAGTAGTTCCCTGGAAATAGGGTATTCGGGAAAGTGAAGGGTACATCGACCAGTGTTGTGCGCACCACCGTTGTAACTCCAATATCATAAACAGTGCTAGCGTCTCCCGCTTCATCCATGGTAGGGGTACCGAAGACAACCACACAACCGATTGAATCTTTTTCAAAGACACAATTCGGAGGATTACAGGCGTAATCCATAGAGGCTGGCAAGTTAGAAAGTGCACCTTCCGTAGCTAAATCAATAGAATTTACATCAAAGGTTCCCAAGCCTGCCACATCGAAGGTTGCAGGTGTGGCGAAAGTCAAAACGAATTCAAAGGGTTGCCCAACAATGGCCGGCGTGTCAATGCCTCCAGTTGGATTTGTTTCCGCAATAAAAGGCAGGGGATCAATGAGAAAACCTTCCGCTAGTCCAGTTGTATCCGGATCACAAGTTTGTGCGTTTAGCGCACCTAATCCCAAAATAAAAACAAATAGGAGTAAAAAATTTTGCTTCATATCTATAGGCGATTTTGAATGGCGAGTTAGTGTGGATAAGATACTGCAACGAATCTGAAGTTTGGCACTGTGTAGTCACCGAGCTTCGATTCGCTCCTGATTTATACAAGCTTATCCAAGGACAACAGCGCCGATTTTAGTGATTCAAAGTGATTTTACAATAGTCCTTGCTGAGGTTAGAACCTAGAATACATAGGGCCTTCCCAGCAAAAAATTAATACCAAGGCATCTTATGCAAGATATAATATCTCTTGTTTTTAGATGACATTATTGGCAATAATAATCCGTGTAAAGTTAGCGGTTTACCAATAATCTATACTTGAAAATTATTTTTTAACACTTCTGAGCGGAGTCTTCGTCAGCCAACTTACAAGTCCATCTTTTTTTCACAACAGTATACACCCACAACATAAGTACCTGTTTATCAAAAAAATGCAATTGCTTACAGGCAATTACAAATGGCATTGGATGAGGGTCACATTTTTTTCTGAAGAAGAAAAAGTAAGCAGCTAAGGGTGCTTTCTCCCTCTCTATTTTGCAGAAATGTACTACATTTGCTGCGTAGAACACCTTTCCTAAGACCACATATTCGACTTTACGATCGTCAATAGCAGCACTCATTTCTTCAAGCTACCCATCTGAGCATAATTCATTGTTAATTCCAAAACAAACTCCGGAATATATGAACAAAAGGCATCTATTCACCATCCCGTTTTTGCTAATGGGAGGGATTTTAATGGGGCAACAATTAGCAACGCTCACAGGACAAATTACGGATAATGCAACGCAAGAACCGCTCATCGCAGCTACCATTCAGATAGGTCAAAAAGGTACCTTGACGGATTTCGATGGGAACTATTCAATCAGTATCAATGAGGGCACACATCAACTCACCATTCGGTACGTAGGCTATGAAACTTCCACTCAAACCATAGAAGTTAAAGCCGGTGAGACGCTATCCCTCAACCTGGCTTTAGAGCCAGTAACGAACCTCTTACAGACTGCTACCGTAACAACAGGTAAATTTGATAAGCCGCTAGGTGAAGTAACCGTATCACTCGAAGTATTACAGCCAGATCTCATTCAAAGCACCAACAAACCGGCCCTTGACGATGCTTTACAAAAAGTACCAGGGGTAACGGTTATCGATGGCCAAGCCAACATTAGAGGAGGCTCCGGTTTTTCTCAAGGAGCAGGTAGTCGGGTACTACTCTTAGTAGATGATATTCCTATACTAAATGCTGATGCTGGATTCCCTAACTGGGATGATGTCCCAGTAGAAAATGTCGAGCAGATAGAGGTGGTAAAAGGTGCGGCCTCCGCGCTTTATGGTTCAGCGGCTTTGAACGGCATCGTAAATGTGCGTACCACCTTTCCTAGCCTGGAACCTGAGACCAAAGCATCCATTGCATACACCAACTACTTTTCCCCTAAGGATAAACGCCTGAAGTGGTGG
>CAJXPD010000388.1 GCA_913057785.1 uncultured Lewinella sp.
TCATGGCTAGGTATATTTAACCCCTAGCGGGGTTTTAATATTTACCTGCAAATAGACCTGCAGAATATTGTCGGGGAATAGTCATCTTTGTCACAGCGTGACAACATATACATAGCCAGATATACAGGTAGGATTTTCGTGCATTTTTGTACGAAATATGCACCACTCAGCAATATATGGGATGATCATGGCGAAGAATCTTTGATCGGGCTCAACATACTCCCGAAGTTTTACAGGGCTGGTCTGTTTGGAAAATTCGGAAGTATGTTGGAAAACCTTAAATGCAACAATGTTGCATTTAAGGTTTTAACCGCTTACCTTTACCCTTCGATTCCATCACAAAATTGAACCCGATGTCAGATAAAACAGATTTTGAAGTAATTATTGTCGGAGGTAGCTATGCCGGACTATCCGCAGCAATGGCCCTAGGGAGATCCTTAAGAAACACATTGATCATTGATGCCAACAAACCCTGCAATCGCCAAACCCCACATTCTCATAATTTCCTGACGCAGGACGGAAAAACACCGAGTGAAATCAGCCAAGTCGCTCGAGAGCAGGTGGCTCAATATCCATCTATCCAGTTCTACGACGGATTTGCGACAGCTGGACAGCAAACTGAGGACGGCTTTTCCATTCAAACCGAAACAGGAGATTCTTTTACTGCTAAGAAACTCATTTTTGCTACGGGCATATCGGATCTAATGCCGGATATTCCTGGTTTCTCGGAATGCTGGGGCATTTCTGTAATACATTGCCCCTACTGCCACGGCTATGAATATCATGGAAAAAAGACGGCGATCCTAGCCAATGGTGAGCGTGCCTTTCACCTGGCTTCTCTGGTTAATAATTTGACCGATGATCTCAGCTTGCTGACAGCAGGGGAGGCTGACTTCACCCCTGAGCAAAAGCAAAAGCTGGCACAGCACAACATACAGATTTTCGAAAGTTCTATAGACAGCTTAAAACACGAACAGGGTATGCTTCGGGAAGTAATCCTACAAGATGGCAGTCAACTGGCTTTTGATGCCGTTTATGCCAGTATCCCCTTTCGACAGCATTCTGACATCCCAGTGTCTCTGGGCTGTGCCTTAACGGAAGCCGGTTATCTAGAAGTGGATGAATGGCAAAAAACAACGGTAGATGGAGTCTTGGCCTGCGGGGACAACAGCACGCCTTTCCGCTCCGTAGCACAAGCTGTGGCTAGCGGTAATTTTGCGGGAGCATTTTTGAACATGGAACTAACGAACGAATCATTCTAAGGTGGAGGTACCTCGATCATTTTGACCTAGTTGTCCAAAGTGATCAAGAATAATCCGTAGAGACCAGCGTACGGCCTTTCCAAGCATCTGCTAAAAACTTACCTTTGCCCATATGAGTAAAAGAATAGCTGTTCTAGGATGTGGTTGGCTAGGTTTGCCATTGGGAGCGCGTCTGGTAGATCTAGGTTTTGTGGTAAAAGGCTCCACTACTTCTCCTGAAAAACGAAACCAGCTCTCAGCAGTCGGAATTCAACCTTATGTGTTCAAAGTTGGGACTGAGTTTGAAGGAGCCATTGATGATTTTTTTTCAGCAGATATATTGATTCTGAACATTCCTCCCGGTCGACGAAATCCTCGCGTGGAGCAAGAACATCCTGCTCAAGTGCAGCTGGTTATTAAAGAAGCTATCAAGGGAGGTATTCAGCAAGTGGTATTTGTCAGTTCCAGTAGCGTCTATGGTAACTACAATGGTACCGTCACGGAAGCTACGCCACCCCGGCCTGAAACAGCTTCTGGTCGGGCCTTGGTGCAAGCGGAAGCATGGCTACAATCTCAAGCACTAGCCAGCACCATTGTACGCATGGCAGGACTATACGGACCTCATCGCCATCCGGCTCGATTCTTGGCGGGTAAGAAGAAGGTGAAGAATGGCGAGGCGCCGATCAACTTGGTCCACCTGGAGGAAGCCATTGAAGCCATCGTCCAAGTGATTCAAAAGGAGAAATGGAATGAAACCTTTAACATCTGCGCGGATGATCATCCTTCCCGAGCCGCCTACTATACCGCCAAAGCCAAAGCACTTCAACTTCCTCCACCCGAGTTTGCCCAAGAGGATGCGTATAAGTTTAAGATTGTGAGTAACGAAAAGGCTAAGCGGGAGTTGGGGCTTTCCTTTAGGCCCTTGGCGACCTAATACATGACCACAAACTTGCCTCGAACCAATTCCTTTCGCCCTGTGACATCCTCCATCTCCGCATGATAGAAATAAACTGCGGCTGCCTGCGGAGACCCGCTTTCATATAAGGCCTTCCATGCCAGGCTCTCATCTCCTACTGGGCTGTCTTGTAATTGAAAAACACGTTGCCCCCAGGTATTGTAAATCTCTAACTTCCGGATGGTAGCCGGCAAGTCATTCTTGGTGTATATAGTGAACACTCGTCCCCATCCAGTGCCTTTGGCCTGGACCATTCCCGGTGCATAGTATTGGGTACTCTGCACATCCAGCGTTAACTGAATTAAACTATCACAACCTGCCACGCTAGGAAGCGAGATGGAATAACTCCCTTTCGTAGCAAAAGACATCTCCCCTATACGAAGACTAGTCCCCTCCGGTATAATCGTGTCAATGACCGTTTCGTAGGTTGGGTGTACTATGAGTTCCAAAATAGCTAGACTATCACAGCCGTCCACTGCTGGCAGCATTTGATTGTAAATCCCGGGATTCTCTATGATTTCATCTCCAAAAACCAGACTTTCTCCTTCACAAATTTCCACCCGATGATAAGCTTGCACAGGAGGCGTGAACAAAGCAATATAACATCGCTGCACACCACATCCACTACCATTAGGAGACAAACAAAAATTAGTATCTCGCGAGATCGACACCCCTTCTACTATGGGCTGTTCACCTTGGCAAAAATAAAGCGTCTCCCACTGCTGCTCAGGTGGTGCAAAACGGAGATCGAAACAACGTAAACCAGCGCAGCCATTTACATCTTCCATCGGCTGACAAAGAATCGTGTCCTGATAAATCATTCCACCTTCCCAAGACCAACTTTGGCCCTGACATAAGTTCACCACCTCTGTCTCTACCATTGGTTCATAATTTTCCACCACCGTCTTTGCATACCAAAAACAACTGGTGATGGAATCAACGACTTCTCCGGCATATACCCCTGGTTCCGTGATCGTAGCAATTGGTCCCTCTTGGCCGTCTCGCCACCAATAAGCAAAACCATTTGGAATGCTAATATCCCAAAACAAGGTATCCTCAGGACATTTTTCTACCAATGATACCAGCTCCCCATCTGCTCCCAAGCCGATGGGGGGTTGGGGATGTATAAAAACCTCCACAGCAGCAGTATCTGCTCCGCATCCTCCTTCTTGCACTATATAGTTATAAACTCCACTGGTATCTTCTAAAGCATAAAAGCGATCTCCCCCTTGTAAGGGTGGATCCCATCGGCCACCTGCTCTCGGGGCTCCGCCAATCCGCTCGAATAAGTCTACGCGAAAAGGGCCATGACAAACCTCGACGTAGGCATCTTGACCGGCACTCGGCGGTTGTCCTATGGTTACCTGAATAAAACTCTTAGCTACATCGCTGGCTGTTCCAGCTGCATATAAGGTCGTGTGAACAACTCGTTCTCCGCTTTCCGGGTTGGCAGACTGTATTTGAAAACGTACCTCTCGTAAAAAATCCTCAAGCTCCTCAATCGATAGATCGCCTTGATTGATCACCAGTAAGTGATCTGTACCAATGCCCTGCATTTCTAATCCCACAGTAGCTTCTGCAAACACGATTTCTTCTCCTGCTGCCCTTACTCCCTGCTGCACACTTATCCGTATCGAGTCAATTCGCTCGTAACTAGTGGTAATTTGCAGATCTTGATCTGCGATAGGAAAATCCACTACACAAAAAGAGTCGACAAAGAAATGATCAAGTAGACGCCCACTGTCATTGTTAGCATCCAAATCTAATTGTAAACGGCAATTTTGACGGAATTCGTCGGAACTCGTGAGGCCGTAAATTACTTCGCCGTGGGGAAGGGTGACCTGGCAAAGGCTATCAATCATTCCAGCCTCTAAATCTATGACATACATCTCTGTTAACTCAGAGACCAACTTACCTTGACTTCCAATCATTCTATTGATCGAGCAGTCATTTTCCATCCACAAGGCCAGCCCATTAACTCCTTTTGCCGTTGGGAATATCAACCTTAATGGGCTTTGCATTAATTGATCCGGCTGTAACTCATAAATGTAACCTTTATCGAAAACAATATCTCCTAATGACCCATACAAGACATCATCAATGAAGATTAAGTCCCCTAATAATCGACGAAGACTTGGGAATGCTCCGTATGTCGTGAATTCTCTAGTAGTAAGATCGAAGGAATGCAGCCTTCTAAAACCAAAATACAGCACTCCATTCCGACTGCACACTAAAGAAGTAGCCCCATCAAAAGGAACAATACCAAGTGTATCTTTCACTTGACCACGATGTAGATCAACTTCTACAAGAAATGTATTTTGTGTTGTTCCTGATACTCCAAATAGACGTCCATCTGGATGTAACGCAAGATCCAGGAAGTCACTTCCAAAATCAATAGGAGGCCCTGCCATACTTTTGCGAATATACTCTGCATGGCAATCTTCGATAGAAAGAGTCCCAATTCTACCTTTGTTATCGCTAAAATAGATTTGAGCAAATACAGAAATACAAGTAACAGTAAATAATAGGGATAAGGTATATTTCTTCATCATGGATTATATTGACCAGGGCAAGCCTGGAATCCTCTTGTAGAGTATTTCAGACCCGCCCATTTTCACACACTAACGTGTACTAATCCAATTTCATCAGTTTCCCACTGTGAACCTGGTCTTCTTGAATCAATTGATAGAAAAAGGAACCACTAGGTAGTTGTCCGAGCTGCTTGAAAAAGCTAGTCCATTTCTACATACTATAGCTTATGGTTTGTGTTTAGGAAGGGTAGCGCGCTGCATTATATTAAAACTACAATTCAAGTATAAATATATGGTAGATCGGTACTGGAACCAAGTAGCTAATTGAATTTAACAAAATTTATATTTGAATTAGTTTATTGCGAAGTCAAAGAAGCAGCTTATCTAAATTGACTACATTTGATCAACCAACTCATTGACACCCATGCCAAACCGACGAAAAACCCTTAAACAATTGGCGGGCATTGGCCTTAGCCTTTGCTTGCCCAAGCTGGCGATGAGCCAAAACGCTGAAGAATTGCCCAAAGTACTCCTGCTTGGCGATTCGATTTCCATGGGCTATACCCCTGTGGTGCAAGATTACCTGGAAGACAAGGCCATCGTGGTGCGCCCTACTTTTGAAGATGGTAGATATGAAAACTGTGAAGGTACTACGAAAGGCATCCGTAAAGTGCCCTTGTGGATTGGAAACATAGCATGGGACGTAATTCACTTCAACTTTGGCCTCCACGATATTAAACATGTAGATCCGACCACTGGCAAGAACAGCAACAACCCGCTGGATCCGCAACAAGCCGCTCCTAAGTTTTATCGCAAAAATCTGAAAGCGATAGTCAAATTTCTAAAGGGGACCGAGGCGCAATTGATCTTCGCAACGACCACTCCCTACCCTACTCCCGTTGGTGGCCCGCTAAGACTACCCGGTATGCCGGAACGCTACAATGCAATTGCTACCAAGATCATGCGGAAACATAAAATCCCAGTCAATGACCTATATGACTATGTATTGCCCCATCTGGAGGAACTCCAAATACCCGCCAATGTGCATTTTACGGAAAAAGGTAGTCAGGCGCTCGGTAAGCAGGTGAGTGAGGTGATAGCGCAATATCTATAGTAGGTAACGAGATACAGTCGAAGTTTCTCTGAGTGAAACCAGCGTAACTTCGACTGTAAATGCAGAAGCCGGCTTCTACTTTAGATACTTAATGAAGTAAGCTGGCAAGGATAGCTGCTCGTCTTCCGGAGGAGCCACCTCCAAGCCCGGTGCGTACACCTGCGATTCGTGATCAATGGCATCAAGGGCCTCCTTCAAAGCCATGGCGTGATAGGGATGGTGCTGGACCTGATTCATATCAAATAGATTGATCGGACCACCCTCCATCTTATTTCTGACGTATACCGGTGGATCGTCTTCTGAAACCAGCGTCAAGAAATCCACATCCTGTGCAATGGCCTTGCCTTCTTCAGATTCCATCGCCTCTACACTCTTCAGCCCCAAAGCCATGGCACCTTGCATCAGCGAAGCCTTTTCGATCTCTGGGCTAGGATAAGTCACTTTTAATACATCATCCCATTTGGAAAAATCATAGGTAGCCTGGGTCGCAATGGCTCCGATCACCTTCACCCTAGTCGATTCTCGGTACAATGGATCTTCGTTGTCTGGGTCTGCCATTTCATCGTGCAGGCCAATCCAAAGGCTCGTCCCTGCGCCCGCGGAGGCACCGTACATGCCGATTTTTTCTTTGTCTATATTCCATTCTTTCGCCTTGGAGCGGATAAACTGAAGGGCTCGTTTACTGTCCTGCAGACAACCTGGAATACCCGTGGTGAGTTGAGTCATAAAACGATAGTTGATGGAGGCAAAAGAAACCCCTGCGGCTAGAAATTCATCAATATCGTTGTATTCATAGATGCGGGATTTATCTCCTCCAACAAAACCTCCTCCGTGGACATAAATGACCAGCGGGGTAGGCGAATCTGACTCAGCCAGCCAAAGATCAAATACATTCCGTTCATGTTCTCCATACTTCACATCAACCTTAGTTGCAGCAACACCAGCAGGGCTCACCGCTGGAAGGATTTCTTTCTTTTGTTGGGCCAAAAGGCTAGTAGAAGTGAAGAACAGCAGGAGTAAAAAAGTTAAGTAGTTTTTCATATCAAGCAGTTTATTATATAGTAGTCATTAGTCATTGGATCACAAATCACTCGAAAGTTATAACAAATCTGTTCCCTCATAGAATTTAAGACATCAATTTTGTTGGGCTGTCATTTACCTTTAAATTGCGTCCAACAAAACGTAAAAACTAATGAAAAGGACACTTCTCCTAGCATTTGTACTTCTTGTTAACCAAGCACTTACTGCACAAACAGCTTCACCTAAATTGGTCCTGGAGGCCGTTCCTAACTTTCTTCAAACGCCTACCGACGGCAATCTTATTCAACCCACTGGCGTAGCCGTCAACTCAAAGGGACACGTTTTCGCCTTTAATAAAGGGAATCGCCAACTCATGGAGTTTGATGAAAATGGGCAATACCTCCGCTCCTTGGGTCAGGGCATTTTCAAAGATCCACATGGTTTGCGCATTGATCGACATGATAACATATGGACGACCGACCTGGTTTCACATTTGGTGATCAAAATGAATCCATCGGGTCGCGTGGAGATGGTGCTAGGGGAAAATGGAACCAGTGGCTTATACAATGAGACACGGAAGATGGTCCAGTTCTTCAAGCCAGCTGATATAGCTATTGCCCGCAATGGCGACATCTATGTGGCCGATGGATATGGGAATCATCGCGTGGTACACATGGATCAACACGGCAATCTAATCAAGGCCTGGGGCGAGAAAGGGAAAGAAGATGGAAACTTTGACAATCCACACAACATTGTATTGGATCACCGGGATAGAGTCTATGTGGCCGACCGCTACAATGCCCGTATCCAGGTATTCGACAAAGACGGGAAGTTTCTGTCCAAATGGGAAAATGTCGGCAAGCCCTGGGGCTTGGCCATTAGCCCGGAACGGCATATCTATATGACGGATGGGGACAACGAAAAAATATTGAAACTCGACTTAGCCGGTAATATATTAGGCGCTTTCACTGGCGGATCAGGCACTTCTTCTGGTCAATTCCGGGCCGCTCACGGTATTGCCGTTGGCAGTGGCGAAGAACTCTATGTTACGGAGGTACTCAATTGGCGGGTACAGAAGTTTGAGCAAAAAGCCAAGAAAGGCCCCTGGCAGCGGCTATTGACCAACAATCGCTCCAATCGACGCCATGAGTCCGCCTTTGTAGAATTAGACGGCAAGTTCTATGCCCTTGGCGGGCGCAATACGCATAAAGTAGATATTTTCGATCCCGCTACCAATACTTGGTCAGCCGGTGCCGAAAGTCCACTGGAAATGCACCACTTCCAGGCCATCGCTTTCCAAGGTGAGATTTGGGTGATTGGCGCCTTCACCGGGCCATATCCGAAAGAGGAACCGATCGAATTTATTCATGTGTACAATCCTAAAAGCGATCGCTGGCGTGTCGCTGGTAAGCTACCCGAAGGCAGAGAACGAGGAGCAGCAGGCGTAGCCGTTTATAATGACAAAATCTATCTACTATGTGGCAATACAGAGGGGCACTTCACTGGCCACAATACCTGGTTTGACGAATTCGACCCAAAAACCAGAACGTGGAAACAACTCCCAGATGCCCCTAACACCCGAGATCACTTCCAATCCGCCATTATTGATGGCAAACTATACGCTGCGGGCGGGCGTAATACTTCGGCTAAAACCAAGCAAGTGATGAATCAAACGGTATCCGCCGTAGATGTATATGACTTCAGCACAGGCAAATGGAGTACCCTCCCTGGTTCATCCAATTTCCCTACCCTTCGGGCCGGTACGACTTCCATTGTACACGGAGATCTATTGATTGTGATGGGTGGCGAATCTGACACACAAGTACCCGCCCATAGCGAAGTGGAGGCCTATGATGTTTCTGCAGGGAAATGGCATACCCTAGCCCCCATGCTAACCGGTCGGCACGGAACCCAAGCCATCCTCTACCAAGGCAAGGTATACATTGCTGGAGGCTCAGCCGATCGAGGTGGTGGACCTGAACTGAAAAGTATTGACGTTTGGGAATTGGATCGATAGGGAGTAGGAAGATCTAAGAAGATGTAAGAAGACAGAGACCAGATAGCAGATAGGCAATACAAACCATCTTGTCTCGTACTGAAATAAGTTTACAGTTATAGA
>CAJXPD010000389.1 GCA_913057785.1 uncultured Lewinella sp.
CATCACCCCCTACACCACTCACCTGCTAAAAACCGGCCAAACACTCACCGGGTGACTAGTCACCGGGTGGGTCCTCCTTCTTCAAAGTCCGCATATACTCCACCAGATCTACCAACTCTTGCTTACTCATCACACTTTGTAGATTCGGCGTCATTAAAGAAGCTTCCATGGGTTCGAGCTGATCCATCTGGCTTCGTTCAATCAATTGATCCACCCCACCCATCATTCGCAAGTTAATTTCATCCTCCGTTTGACTGGTAATGTACCCCTGATACACGCTACCGTCTTTCATTTTAGCCATATATCCTTCATAGCCAAAATTGATGCCCGAACTAGGATAAATGATGGCTTCATACATAGCTCGTTTGGCTAGTTTATCGCCAATCTCTGACAAGTCTGGACCAAAGGTAGCCCCCTCGCCATTGACCGGGTGACAGGAGGTGCAATAGGATTGAAAAACCATAGCGCCTGCAGCTGCATCCCCTTGTTCTGCAATTAGCTGTCGAGGGGTGGGCAGCACATCTCCCTCTTTGGAAGTGGCGCCGTCGATAAATTGCGGGGCCGCATTGCGCACCTCGGGATCCCAGCAATTCATGATCTTGATCGCTGCTGTCCTTTTCAATTGTCCCTCCAGGCGATCTGCTTTCAACAAATCAAATAAGTAATGTTGTCCATCCCAATTGTTACCCATAGCCTGGATTGCCTCGTTTTTTAATCCGAAGGCTAGATCGTCATCGTCCACAAGTCCAGTTAGAAAAGCCAAATTCTCTTTGTGCCCCACTCGCCCCAAGTACTGTAACACCTTTTTCTGTTCGGCTTCCTCACTAGCCAGAAAGTATTTTTCTAATGCTTGCACACCACCAAGGTCGAAAAGGAGGTTGGCAGCCTCTGTACGTAGTCCACCCTGATCTGTGGATAGGAATAGATCTAGGATTTTCGGACGCATCTCCTTCAACTGCATACTCTTGACTGCGGCAATCCATTCTGGAGATCCTTCCAATTGAGGTAAAATAGAGCGGATCAAGGGCTTAATCTCCGGGTGCTGTTGCACATATTCGGCGCCTAGCTGCCCTAGGGCATAGGTACGTATCAGGTCCTGTTTTGGGTGATCTTGTTTTAGTAATTGTACCAAGTATTCATCGTTATTCGGGCCGTCCTTGAAGGCAAAGGCTCGAAAGTAGGAAGCTAAATTGGCCGTGTCTTTGGCAATTAGATCAGCAAGCAGTGGAATGGATTTTTCAGCATGAACTCGCCAGATCAACTCTTTATGTCCTTCTTGTTCCCAGTTACCACCATTTTGCTTTGCTAAGGCCTCAAAGTACAAATCAGGAAAGAGGTCTGCGCCGATACCTAGAGCCTCTAGTAGCCAGCGGTCACCACCCTGATAACGGGCGGCCAGTTGTCCCCATAAGTCAGCTGCCTCAGCAGTCCCAAGAAAGCGGAGCGCGATAGCCACTTCTCTTTGCACAACTGGAGAGGGATCCTGGATTAATATTCTAATGTAATCTAGGATATTTTCAGGGTCCTTCTGGCGAGCAATTCTTAGTGCCGTGATTCTCAAGTCTTCAGATTTATCCTGCAGGCCTGCAGCTATATACTCTGTTGCATTACCAACTTCTGCTAGAAGCCAAAGTGCTTTGGCTCTAGTGTAAGGGTCTCCTTCCTGCCACAGCTTCTGTAGGGCGGGTTCTGCCTTTGTGCCAAACTCTTTCAGCTTATGCCAGGCATTATAAAAGACGCTGTTATTTGGGTTGGATAATGCAGCGACGGCCTCTTCCGCCGTAGATAAAGGAATAGTCGGGACTTCGTAGGTATTCGTTTTCTTTGCTACTCGGTAGATACGCCCGCGCTGGGCATCTGCCATCTTGTGACCACCTACGCCAGCATCATACCAGTCTGAGATAAAAATAGAACCATCAGGTGCGGTGGCAATATCACTGGGCCGGAACCAGATATCTTCGCTTTCTAGCAGGTTTACAATCTCTGCTTGGTAACCTGCCCCGTCTTTCTGTACAGGGTAAGCACGTACTACATTTTGCCCAGGTTCACAGTGAATCATTTGGTGTTGAAAGGCGGGCGGGAGTTGGTTGCCTTCGTAAAATAATATACCTGTCGGGGATCCAGCACCAGTCTGCAATAGATTAGGAACAACGCCTGGATCATTCTGGTGCCAGTGCCGTAGCGGAATTTCCTCATGCATTCCTACCCGGCGGGTACGCCAACCTGCCCCAGTCTGGCCATCTGTATAACCATAATTCCCATGTTCCATCACAAAGTTGATTCGCGTAGCCTTATTACCATCATCATCATTATCGGATTGCCAAAGATTGCCAAAAGGATCTATGGTAAGCTCAAAGGGGTTGCGGAAATTTTGGGCCAATACCTCTACATTCTCGCCACCCGGATCACAACGAAAGACTAGCCCCTGCTTGTAGGGAGAATTTTTGGTGCGGATAGCCTGTCCGAGTTGGTCTACTACAGCATTCCCGTCCCTATCATAGATCTGCTTGCCCTCATTCCCAAAATTGAAATACCACTTTCCGTCTGGACCAAAGACAAAAGCATGCATACCGTGGTCGTGATCGACTCCATCAATTTTGGTAAATAAGGTATCCTTCCGATCCGGCTGATCATCCCCATCTTCATCCGTAAAAATGAAAACATTGGGGCTAATGGAGACGATCACCTGTTTACCAAAAATGGCGATGCCCAGCGCACCATTAATGTCTTTACCTTGATAGTACACTTTTCGATCATCGGCCTTGCCATCCCCATCTGTATCTTCAAGAATCAAGATTCGATCACCTTGATCCCGCTCCTCGATATCCTGATTGTGAGGTAGGCGATAGTTATTGACTTCACACACCCAGACTCGCCCTTTTTCGTCAACTGCAATGTTAGTCGGATTGACCAGTAAAGGTTCGGAAGCGAAAAGCTCTACCTCCAGGCCGTCTGCTACCTGCATACTGGCCAAGGCATTAGTAGAAGTCCGTTGCTCTTCCTCGGTGAGACTACTGAATAATATTTGTTGTTTTTCCTTACTACACGTCCAAAGTACCCCTACGACGATGGCCATCGCAAGTAGATACCTTGCAAAAGTCTTGTTCTTCATTTTGTTGGAGTTTCCGTTTTGTGCTTAGAACTTATATTTATTGGTGTTACCTACTCTGGCCAGGTATCTGTGCGGAATGGCGTAGCAGGCAAACCCTCTTTATTGTACAGGTTCGCATCATCAGGATTATTGGCCCAAGCATAGCGGACAGCCTTGGGATCTTTCACTTTATCGCTCCAGACGACGATTTGACTACCTCGAATCTGCGCCTTAGCCCAAACAAATTTCTGATCCGAACCAGCAATGGTAAAGCCCTTTAGGTAACCATATTTATCCTTAGCTACCAAGCCCTCTCCAATATGCTCAAAGGAAAGAACAATTGACTGTCCATCTCTCTTCATCTCCCTAAAGACGGGCCCTGAATAGACGATTTCCTTTTCTCCATAAGCCAGTCGCCGAGCAGCCAGTGATAGACGAAGTCCCACATCCTGCTTATTGCGTGGATGTATATCATCCGCTTCTCCGATATCAATAATCACAGCTTGAGCCGTATTAGGCAACTCGAGCGTAGCCGATTGTGACTCTCTTAGTAAGGCCCAATTGCTAGGCATTGGCTCCTGCACTGGTTGCATGAAGTTGGCTAGTTGGACGTATAGGAATGGAAAATCTCCCACCTTCCATCTTTGCCGCCAATCTTTAATCATATTGGCGAATTGCTCCCGGTAAACGTAGGCGCCCGTCTGATTGGCATTAGATTCACCTTGGTACCAAAGCGCTCCCTTTATGGGCAACTTCAGCAGCGGATGAATCATGATATTATACAATATAGTAGGGGTATGATTGACTTGGAATCCAGCCCCTGCATTAAATGTGGCTTCTCCAATATTCATCGACCATGAGCCTACCAAGCTGCGAACCCCCTTTACTGTTTTCAAGTAAAGTAGCTCATCCGCACCATAAATACCGCCACCCCCACCGGTATCCTCTACCCGAACCGCAATTAGATTAGCCCCTGCTTTCAGGTTTTCAGCTCCTACCTTATACACTCTATCCTTGGCATAGGCACCAACATTGCTCCCAATTTCTTGCCCATTGACATAAGTCCAATCCGAATCATCGATTTTCCCAAGGCCCAATTCAATACCTGCAGCCGCTTCTTCCTCAGACAATTCGACGGTCTTACGAAACCATAATATCCCATCCACTCCTTCATATCCCGAATCTTCCCAAAGTCCAGGTAATTCCAGCTTGACCCACTGGCTATCATTACAATCTTGCGTATGCCAACCCATTTCGACTCCTTTATCCTTCTCGCCTAGCTCCCCATGCTTGGTTTTGAGCTCTTTCAGCTTCTTCTCATTCTTTTCCTTGGCAACTTGTTGTAGTGAGTCCAAGTTAGGTAGCGTATAATCGCCAAGAGCCTGCGGATGCATCCAAGGTTCTACTCGACTTCCACCCCAGGAGGTGTTGATCAGTCCAATGGGTACGTCTACATGTTTGCGCAGCTCCCTGGCAAAGTAATATCCGACGGCCGTGAAATTCCCCACCGTCTCCTTACTCACTACTGCCCACTCTCCTCCTGCCAAGGTATCCTGTGGCGTACTTGCCCAGGAATGCGGAATCTTAAAGTGGCGAATCTGATCATCATTGGCTGCTGCGATCTCAGCCACTGCATCATTCGAGTTCGCGACTGTCCACTCCATATTGCTTTGGCCGGAGCAAATCCAGAGATCGCCAATCAATATATCACTAACCATTACAGCTTCTTTCCGACTGCTGATGCGCATCAAATGTGGACCACCCGCTTCCATAGCAGGAAGTGTATAGGACCAATTTCCTTGCTTATCGGGACGGGTGGTATAAGTTCTCCCGTTGAAAGTGATGCTGATTCGTTTGCGCTTGGACGAACTCCCCCAAACATTGATGGGTTGGTTGCGCTGCAAGACCATGTGATCTTGAAAGACTTTGGCTACACGTAGCTGGCCTGAGCCAATGGAAGGTAATCCCAATATCAAAAGAGACAGGATAACTAGCTTAGCTAGATACTTGAGGGGTAACATATAGTATGCTTTGGTTGATCTATTTCGTCTTCTTTTTGGCTGATTATTCTCGACTCTGCCCCTTGGTCTCACAGGCTCAATTATCGGGGAATAGGTAGTAAATTTACATGGGATCGATATGCAAACAGGTGTGTTCTCTCACCCAATATAGGTCTTTCTCAGCTTATTGCGGTGATCTTTCCGAGCTTTTTCTGAATCCATCCTTTACAACATTCATGCTAGTTGCCCTCCAAAATATATTCCGCCTTACAGGCTAAAAAAACCCAATAAAACCGAAATAAACATTCAAACCAATTTTTTATTCTACCGAAAACTCAAAAGGCGAAGATAAATTTGTTTTTAAAAACAAAAAGGAGTATTATTAATAGATCCCTATGTCATCTTTTATTTCACAAAAACAACAATCCATGTCTACTTATCCGTCCGTCACAAAGTATATGGCTACACGCCTAATAACATTCACTCCAGAAACAGATATTAGAGAAGCAATGGACGTTCTGATTAAGAAGAAGATTACCGGAGCCCCAGTGCTGGATGCCAACAAGCAATTGGTGGGTATGTTATCAGAAGTAGACTGCCTCAAGACCCTACTTGAAGGACCCTATAACAAGGAACCCTCTCAAAAGGGCACGGTCCAAGACTTTATGTCAAAATCCGTTAAAACCATCAACGCCAGCAAGAATATTTTGGATGCTGCCTACGAGTTTGTGCATGCTGGATATAAACGGCTTCCCGTTCTTGACAACGGCAAGCTAATTGGGCAAATCAGTAGAAGTGATATTCTAAGAGCGATCCAATCCATCAAGCCAACCATTAAGCACGTTCCTGATTCCTGGAAGAATCGACCGCCAACCATGGCCAATCATAAAAAATCAAGACATACTGCTAACAGCTAGAAAGTAAATCCTTCACTACTCAAAGGGGATATTAAAGACGGTTCACCGCTTTAGTATTCCCTTTTCTTATTGGTTTTTCCGCCATTTCGGCCTTCCTTTCCCGTTCAGCTCCATTTTTTTCCCGTTCGGTAAGTTGAAATTTTATCACAAAGCTCGTTGCTCTACTTTTGAAGTGTCAAAACAATTATTCACAACCAAATCGAGCTTTGATGTTTCAGCTTATCCGTTTACCCCAGTTTTCCTTCAGCCGATCCTTCGCTCTAATAGCAGCTGTGGCCTTATTGCAAGCTTGTGCTTACAATAGTGAGGAAGATCTTTACCCAAATGGAGATGCATGTGATACCAGCGACGTCAGCTATAATCAAGATGTTTTGCCGATTTTAGTCAATAACTGCTACGTGTGTCACGACAATACTAATCGACAAGGAGGGATTATCCTAGAAGGATATAATCAGTTAAAGACACATGTTAACAGTGGCCGTTTAATCGGAGCCATCCGGAGAGAATCCGGTTTCTCTCCTATGCCACAAGGTTCTCCTCAACTACCTGATTGCCAAATTGAGACCATCGCCCAATGGATTACTGATGGTGCTCCCGAAAACTAAATTCTCTCCATATCTATTGCTTACATCCTTAAAAACTCAAAACCATGAAAAAGTACCTCAAATACATCATTGGACTAGTGATCATTGGCATAGGTAGTGGGGCGTACATGTACTATAAGCCTCATCAAAACATCAAATCCAGTAAAGTAGATGTGAGTCTTAGCGCAGCGGAAGTATTTCAAGCATTCGAGGCAGATGAATCAGCAGCAAACACAGAGTATTTGGACAAAATCATGGCTGTAAACGGTACAGTTCGAGACGTCAGTAAGAATGAAGAAGGAATCGTTAGTGTCACTTTAGATGCTGGACAGGACATGTTTGGTGTCATCTGCCAACTGGACCAACTTACTCAACATGCTAGAGAAGATTTCCCGATTGGGGAAAAGGTAAGCTTTAAAGGCATATGCACCGGAATGCTAATGGATGTGGTTCTAGTGCGCTGTGTCGAAACAAATTAAACATCACCTTCTCTGAATTAAGAAGCTGATTGAATTCAACAATCTGGTTTTGTTATGGCCCTTTTTTCGCCACTCTTCGGCTTTTTCCTGCCTGGCTTCGCCGAGCAGACAGGTTCGTCACATAGCGCTGCTATTCTCCTCAAAAAGAGCCTCAATTGGCAAAAAATAAGCCTATAACAAATTCCAAAAGCCAAATTCAAACAGCTTCTGCCAGGGAACCAAAATTTCACAAATGAAACAATTCCTCTTAGGCCTTTGCTTATTTATGACATTTGGCTTATCACAAGCCGAAGCACAGAAGTATTTCACGAGAGAAGGAAAAATCTCCTTCTATTCTGACACACCAGTAGAGAAGATTGAAGCACACAACCAAAAGGCTACCTGTATTCTGGACACTGAAAGTGGGAAAATGGAATTCGCAGTCTTGGTGAAAGCCTTCCAGTTCGAAAAAGCTTTAATGCAGGAGCACTTTAACGAGAACTATATGGAAAGCGGTACTTACCCGAAATCTGTTTTCAAGGGGCAAATCGCTAATGCTGCTGATGTGGATTTTAGTAAAGACGGTACTTACGACGTCACGGTGGAAGGAGAATTAACTATTCACGGCATCGCTCAGACCGTCAGTACCCCTGGTCAAATTACGGTGGCAGGTGACAAAATTAGCGCTACTGCAAAATTTGAAACCAAGCCAGAAAATCACGGCATTAAGATTCCATCAGTAGTACGAAAGAACATTGCTGAAATTGTGGAGATCGACGTGAATGTAGCTTTGGAACCATTCAAAAGATAAATCGCCTTAAGCACACTTAGAACCAGCTGTTCTTACCAGACGAAGGGCTATCCATCTTCCAAGAACCGATCTAGTCTTTGCTCTGGTAAGTCAGTGGTTCATCCTAATCAGCCTTATACGTATGAAAAAGATACTTTTAACCCTAGCTGGCATAAGCTTCTTCCTACTTCCCCTCATGGCCCAAGAAGACGATCTTCTTTCCTTGTTGGATGATGGTGAAGAAGAAACTACAGAATACGTTACTGCCAGTTTCAAGGCCAATCGAGTGATTAATTTGCACTCCCTTGAAAATACAGCAGCTGGTGTACTTGACATCAAAATTGGACACCGCTTCGGCACGCTGAATGGAGGATTCTATGAGTTGTTTGGTTTGGATCAGGCTTCGATCCGAATTGGAGGAGACTACGGCATCACCGATCAGCTTATGATCGGACTAGGTCGAAGTAGCTTTGAAAAGACTTATGATGGATTCATCAAATACAAATTCTTGCGGCAAAGTAAAGGGAAACGCAATATGCCGATTTCGGCAGCATTCCTAGCGACTACCGCTATCCAAACCCTACGTTGGCAAAATCCGGATCGAGATAATCTATTTTCATCTCGACTGTACCATACCTTCCAGCTCATCGCCGGAAGTAAGATTAACGAACAAATTTCTCTACAATTTTCTCCGACTATGGTTCATAGGAACCTAGTGCTTACAAATGAAGAGGAAAACGATGTCTACGCCCTAGGTGTGGCAGGTAGAATCAAGCTTACAAAACGTGTGACGCTAAATGCGGAATACATCTACGTGCTGCCCGATCAACTAGCCCCGGAATTTCAGAATTCTTTTTCGATTGGATTTGACATAGAGACGGGCGGGCACGTTTTCCAACTTCATTTCACCAATTCGACTTCAATGATTGAAAAAGGATATATCGCTGAAACTGTTGGTAACTGGGGAGACGGCGGCATCCATTTCGGATTCAATGTCTCCCGAGTCTTTACCCTGGAGAAGCCCAAGATTAAGTAGTTACCGAGATGTTGGGACTGGTAAAAGTATCAATTCCAACAAAGCTTTAAACATGAGTCATCCCGAATTTTGAGCGAGGAA
>CAJXPD010000390.1 GCA_913057785.1 uncultured Lewinella sp.
GCCCAAATGCGTCAGATATTTGCTGCAAAACCAAGTGCTCGGCTTTATTCCTTGCAAAATCTTCCTCTTTTGCGCTCATTCACCGCAACTTGATTTAGAATAGGTTATCGGATGATTGTGACATGGCCAGTGACCGGCTTGAGGCCAAATTGATTGAGATCTACTACAAAGTAATAGGTGGCCAAGGGTAATTCGGTCCCATCTCTACTTCGGCCATCCCAATCGTTTTGGTAAGCATTTGCCTGATAAACCATTGCCCCCCAGCGATTATAGACGGTAAGGGTAGATTCGGGATAACGACCAATGTCACCAATGTACCAGGTATCGTTTCTGCCATCACCATTAGGGGAGAAGATGGCCGTAGGGTCAATCTGGAAAATGACCTCCACCGGAATTTCTCTTAATTCACTACAAGCCCCTGCATCGACTCGTACTCGATAGATCGTATTCTCTTCGGGAGTTACCCATTCGCTTAAGGTTCCGGTACTAAATATTCGCCCTGTTCCATCCGACCAGACGGTGAAATAGTCATCATCATCGGGGAAAACATCAATGTCAATGCTGAGCTCCTCTTCATTGCCCTCTTCCACCTCGTGTGGACCACTTTCGGTAATTACCAGACTCGTAACCGTAATCGTCAGGGGGAGGCGCGGACTTTCACAGTCTGTCAAGGTTTGACTCACCCAATAGTTATGTCGCTGCCCCTCACTAGTTTCAATGATTGGGGCGGAAATTGTTGAATCCTGATCCGGGCCGCTATACCATCTAAGATTTTGACCCGATACAAGTTGTTGAAGATCTAAGGCCGGATCGCCTACGCAGAGATTGGGTAGGTCTGTCGTTTCGGGTGCTTCTGGGATCGGTTTCACGATTAATTCCACTGCTACTCGGGGGCTTTCACAAGCGTTTTCCTGTTGACTCACCCAATAGGTGTGGGTTTGAGGTAAGGCGGAATCTATCGTTGGTGCGGTGTTCATCCCTATGCTATCCTCCTCATTTGCGAACCATCGTAAGTTGGTTCCGCTGACAAGGCTATTAAGATCAGGAGCCATAGTATTGGCACAGATCGGAGGGCTGGGTGTCACTATCGGCGCTGAGGAAATTGGCAGCACCGACAGAGAAATGCGAGCTTTTGGACCTTCACAATCATTCACAGTTTGACTCACCCAAAACTCATAATTACCGCTATTGACCGTGCTTATTGTCGGAGGAGTGTCCGAACCACTTGTTGCATCTACAGCGCTGTACCAGGTCAAGTCGGTCCCCACCACAAAGCTGCCCAGGTCAGGACTAGTCGATCCTACACAAATATCGGGTAGTGCGGTTACTACAGGCAGTTCTGGTGGCGATACGATGGTGTAGGAGACGGCAACGCGAGCACTTTCACAACTTCCAGAAGATTGGCTCACCCAATAGGTAAAGGTCCCGGGGACCGTACCATCTGAATTGGGTGGCGTTGGGCTGCCGGTTCCACCAGTCTCCGATAAATACCAACTGAGATTGTTCCCATTTACTAGAGTGGATAAATCGGGTACAGTTTCACCCGCACAAAGGGTGGGAGAGGACCTGATTTCCGGTGCAGCAATACCATTGCTAATGGTATACCGCAGCTCTACCTTTGGACCTTCACAACCGTTAACCTGATCGCTGACCCAGAGACTATAGGTGCCAGGTGTACTGGTGTCCATCATAGGAGGAGTAGCACTCCCATCGGTAGCGCTTTCGGTAGCATACCAGGTGATCTGAGTTCCGCTTACATAGCTGGCAAGGTTTAATGGCGGTGCGCCGGGGCATATATCTGGAGGGCTGGTCAAGGTTGCTACTGGAATATCTTGTACTAGTGCAGGGACATTTACAGATACGGTATCTCGGCAGACATATTCAGACGTTATAATAACTTCTTGAACGACAGCAGTATTTTGCAGGGTAAAGATGGGATCTAGGCAATTGGTACAGGACAAATGATCAGTGGGAGTCCAATCAATGCCAGCCAAGGATCTGCCATTCTTATGACTGGCCTCTAGTTGGATCTCCGTATCGGTGCATGCCCAACTGTTTGGCAACGCTAAGAAAGCCTCAAATTGGAATTTTGACTTGTGTGCAAAATTGTTTTCATAGTTTAACTCATTTTCTCCACTGGCCGGGAATTCGGAGTTCACCGACATCACATTTCCATCCGGGAGGGGCCAGGTAATGGGGAAAGTTGTTGCCCCAAAATCATTGAAAACCGCCCACACTTGATCCAGTTCGGGCCTAGTCGAAGGCAGAATGGCAACAAAGTTTTCGGAATTATCCTTCCCGTACACGATTTTATCCAGAAAATAGGTACCCAAGATTTTGGGAGCGGGCCCTGCGTTTCTTGGGTCTTCATCATAAAAAGTGACCGGCATACCCATCCGGATGGTATCGAAGCCATCATTGAACATTTCGAAAGCGATCCGGAGACTATCCTCTTTGTAGCAATCTACTCGGTTGATTTTTAATCGGCCATCTATAGTAGGGTCGAGAACAGGCAACAGGAAGGGACCGCATGTGTCCGTACAAGTGGGCCCATTCTTGGCTATCAAGGTAATGTAGTAATCCCCAGGCTCCAAGAAGGTGTGATGAAGGCTGGTATCATTTGAGATAAAGTCTGGCTGGGCAGGTGTCATGCCATCATAGGTCTCATGTCGCACCGTCCACTCGAAATCTGTGGCATTGACCGATCTGTTGGAAAACAGTACTGAATCTAGCATTTTACCCCTAGACTGCTTAGAAGCAATTAACCTTACATTTGGCGTAAATCGGGCATCAATACCGAGGCAGGTAACCCTCACCGTTCGAGAATAGGAAGCAAAGCAACTTGGATCTGCGCTGTTCCATGCCTTTAGATAAACCCGGTATTTACCAGGATCCAGAAAGGTGTGCTGGAGATTCGGCCCATTGCTAATGGGAGTTGTCGAGGGGGTAAAACCCTTTAGCCAAGCTACTGGATAATTAAAGCCAGGATGCCCTAGCGCTTCCACATACCATTCGTATGAATCAATACCGGTACCCAGTGTGGTACTAGTGAAATCTATCGCTACGTTTGGCTCTGGGTAGCGTTCGCTAATGGAATATTCTATGTTGAAATCCGCGTTGCAGGGTTTCAGACAAGCGTCATTGTTGCTAGGCGCTTCAACGGCCAGATTAATTCTTTGGTTATCTATCACGAATAGCATCTTGTCTGCTTGGCCTTGGGTGAATTCATTCGGACAAGAGCTGTAATCCATAAAATTGGAAGTCATGTCTGGTACATCCGTAGTGAAAATGCCATTGCTGTAATTCGATAAAGTATCTGAATCGCAAGTGTTTTGATTACACCCTGCCTGACTATTATCAGGAGGAGTGTCACAGATTCCGTCCCCATCTACTAGGCAATCATCGTTTTTACAGCCACCTGTAAAGGTGTGCGCTAGCGACATGTAATGTCCAATTTCATGAGCCAATAAAGCAGAACCTAATCCGGCAACCACAACCCCGTCAGTCTTGGCTTCTGGCCCTACCACGCCACCTGGTCCCCCAGAATATCCTCCTAGACCATTGTTGCGATCCCACCAAGTGCTCCCTGTATAAGATTGATCTATCTCGGTGTCAAGATGCGCGACCACCCAGACATTTAGGTAGTAGCGTGGATCCCACTGCCCTTGGGTTTTTAACTTAGCATCTTCAAGGTCTACATCCATGTTTTCATAATCACTGCGCCAACGTACAATGCCATTAGTAAGGCCGCCATCAGGCGCTCTCTGTGCTAAACAGAACTCTATCTGAGTGTCCACTCCTCTAGTTCCCCCACTGTAATCATCACCCTGTGGATTTTTATGGGAGTGCGAAAAGGCATTGTTAAGAGAGGCTACCGCCGTTTCGACTTGTTCATTAGTGATGGCTGGATCATATTCTAGAAGATGAAATACAATAGGAATGGTTCGTATGGGAGCCATGGATTTAGTTTGTACTTCATTTTGCCACTTCCTAAATTGTTTGGCCAATTGAGTCCGCTCCTCATGACTGGCATGTTGACCATTGCCGCAAAAGGCGGTACTGCGTGGCCCGAAATAAGTTTCGGTTTGATGCGTTGTCTGTCCTACTAGACAGTAGATACAGCTCAGTAAAAAGGTGAATGTTAAGAAAGACCGCATTAGGGATGATTTTTCTCTGATAAATAGATGTTACTATGATCTAGTTTTCAGCCATTCCTGATAAGCTCGAACGTACCAGGAGGCTTTGGTGATGGGGACTCAGTAGGGCATAGAAAAGGCCATTATGGTCTTGGTTTCTAGCCACAACCAAGCATGCAGGTCGATTGGATATGGATGGTAGTGCTGACTTGGATAGCCCTAGGGCTAACACTGAAGGGGAGGGGCAATACACTTTTGAAGGATACAGCAGCAATAGCTGTCCTTTTATCGTGATTCGGCAAATAGCATTTACTTGATTCTACTACTTGCTTGAAATAGGTATGGCATTGAATATTTAGAAGTGGGGTTGAGCTAAAACTGGAGTGGGTTTGGGTATGAAAACTTGTTGGGATAGTTGATGACTTAGAAACGACTAGGGATGGGTATATTATTGCACGAGTTACACCTTTTTTATAGTAAGGTAGCTGTTTGCAAGAAAGTGGTATCTTACTGCAATCTAGCCTCGACTTTGTGTGGGCTGTGAATACCATACCTACCTAGGAAACTTATGGCATCAGATCGTATAGGAACTATTGTGCTCGGTGCGGGAGCTGCCTCTCGCATGGGAGAACCCAAGCAACTGTTGAAATGGCAAGGGGAAACCCTTGCACAGCGAGCCCTTCGTCAAGCTGAGGGTTTGGACGTAGGGCCGGTCGTGCTGGTATTAGGTGCCTATGCACAGCTGATTGAGTCCCAATTACTCCCTGGAGAATATCGAATAACTTATAATGAAGCCTGGAAAACAGGTATGGGGAGTTCGATAGTTTGTGGTTTGCAAGCACTCTTGGAGGAGGCTCAATTGTTGGATGCTGTATTGATCACTTTAGTGGATCAGCCCCTAATCAATACCGTCGATTTGGAAAAAATTATAGAAATTTTCAAAAAAAATAATACCTCTTTGGTAGCTGCCTTTTATGAGAATACCTTGGGGGTGCCTGCCCTATTTTCTGCTGATTTATTCCCTGAGCTCCTAACTTTGTCTGGTCAAAAAGGAGCCAAAGCAATTATTAATAAGTATAGCGAATCCCTAGCAAAACTGGACCTTCCCGCCGCGAAACTCGATCTCGACACACCTGAAGAGTGGAAAGCCTTCCTCCAACAAAAAAACTTTGGAAACTTTTGAACTAATGAAAGTTTCCCGCGTTTTATGTAAGATTTGAAACTTCAAAGTATACCTACTCAACTACTACGGCAAATGAGAATTTGCAGCTAGTACTACAGCACTAGACTAATAAGATCAAAACAGCAAATGGAGCCGAAACAACAAATTGTCACGAAGGCTAGGGATCTCTTTATGCGCTATGGGATCAAAAGCATCTCGATGGATGACTTGGCAAGAGAGCTGGGGATGTCGAAAAAGACGGTCTATCAATATGTAGAAAATAAAGCGGATCTGATTCAGAAGGTTTTTGAGGATCACTTGGAAGAAGAGAAACAGGTCCTGGCAGAATGTAGATCAGAAGCTAGCAATGCAATTGATGAAATGCTACGAATTGCTCGTCATATGATCCGGGAATTACGGACTTACTCTGTGACGGTTATGTATGACCTTCAGAAGTATTATCGGAGTACTTGGCAACTACTAAGCAATGTACATGAGCAACATTTTTTCCGAGTGATCAAGGATAATCTAGAAAGGGGGCTAGCGGAAGGTGTTTATCGCCAGGATATGAACCCGGATATTGTTGCCCGCTTGTACATTTCGAAATCCTCTTCAGCAGCTGATCAGGAATGCTTTCCTCTAACGGAATATCCGGTAGAGGAATTATTCATTGAACTGATGAATTACCACTTGCACGGGATTGTATCTCAGAAGGGCCGTGAAACGATGGAAGAAGCCCTGAGTGCTTGGGTTGAGGAAACAAAATAAAAATTCGAAAACACTACAATAATGAATTCCATGTTAAGGAAATTACTGCCGATTGTATTAATGGCGTCTCTCTCCCTGACAGCCCAAAGTCAATCAAGCTCTCCGATGAGTTTGGATGATGCCATTAAGTATGCACTAAACCAGAGCAATTCGGTCAAAGATGCTCGCATTAACCTGGTTGACGCCGAGCAACAGATCGTAGAACGGCGCTCAGTTGGACTCCCTCAACTTACGGGGAACTTGAATTATCAACGCTATCTCAAATTACCTATTCAGCCGCTTCCCGCCAACTTTCAGGTTTTTGGGGCTGCCTTCACCGATTTAGCGCCCTTCCTTTCGGAGGAGACGCTGGCTTTATTGAATCAAGGAGGAGGAGAAGGTAATAGCGATGGAGTATCCTTCTTCTTGAGGAATAACTTCAACGCTACCTTGAATCTGGATGCGATGATCTTTGATGGAAGTTACTTTGTTGGACTGCAGGCGGCGAAAGCCTATCGCGCCTACGTGTCACAAGACTTATTGACTAAGGAACGGGAAGTGCGAAACTCGACTATTGATGCTTACTTGCCGGTCCTCGTTTTGCAGGAGAACATGGAGCTGATTGACAAAAACATTGCCAATCTGAAGAAACTTCTTTTTGAGACACAGGAATTGTATAAAGCGGGATTCGCGGAGCAGCTGGACGTAGATCGCTTACAACTCTCTCTGGTTAACTTAGAAACCCAGAAGGAAACATTGCAGCGGCAGAAGAGCCTGGCCCTAAACGGACTCAAGTTTGCGATGCAGTATCCGTTGGAAGAATCCTTAGAAGTAACCGGAGATTTGAATGAGATTATCGCTGAAAATACTTCCGACATCGTCACGGAAGATCTCGTGGTGACAAATCGCCCGGAAATTGGACTGCTAGAGCAAGGGATAAAGTTGAATGAACTCAATGTTCGTCTGCAAAGGACCGGATACCTACCCACCTTACGGGCGTTCGCCGTGGCTCAAGAGTCATTCCAAGGGAATACTTTCTCCGATGGATTTTGGGCACCGACAATTTATGTGGGAGCAAGTCTGAGTATTCCCATCTTCGATGGCTTGTATAAGCAAGCTACCATCCAGCGAGCCAAACTAGATGTCGAGCAGGCCCGATTGCAGAAAGATAACCTACAACGTGGGATCAATTTGGAAATCACCAATGCTCGAACCAGTTATGAGAATGCGACTGAACTTCTAGCTAGTCAGGAGCGCAACATGGAACTTGCACAACGCATCTACGAAACCACTCAAATTAAATATAGAGAAGGAGTAGGCTCTAGTCTCGAGGTATCTCAAGCTGAGCAAAGCCTTTATAGTACGCAAAGCAATTACATTCAAGCGCAATATGACCTCGTGCAGGCCATTATGAATGTAAAGAAGGCGCTAGGTAAGATCTAGACGCTCTTGATGTAATTCTATTTCAACCTTAACTAAGACTATTAAATTCATATCCGATGAGATACCTGTCAAGCATAATTCTAGTAGCCCTTTTAGTTACTGCATGTCAGCCAAGTGGTCCTGAAACGACTGATGAAATCCCACAAGATCTAGCAGGGAAAAAGGCTTTACTCAATACCAAAAGACAAGAACTAAAGGAGTTGAGCGATGTCATTGCTCAGCTGGAAGATCAGATTGCGGAAGAAGATCCGACGGTGAGAAAGCGAACGAAGCTCATTACCACTGTGGCAGCCGAACAAAAGGATTTTAGTCACTTCGTGGAAATCCAAGGCGCCGTCAAATCAGATGATTTAGTGGATGTAACCAGTGAGATGGCTGGCCGAATTATCTCTTTGAAAGCCAAAGAAGGACAGCAGGTTCGTAAAGGCCAGCTGATCGCTGAATTGGACCTTGAGCAACTGAAGAAGCAGATGGCAGAGTTGCAGACTTCTATTGATTTAGCCACTACGGTATACGAACGTCAAAAGAGATTGTGGGATCAGAATATTGGATCAGAAATTCAATACTTGCAAGCGAAGAGTGATAAAGAGAGATTGGAGAAGAGCAAGGAGACCATGGAGTTCCAGTTGACCAAAGGCAAAGTCTATGCACCCATTTCTGGTGTGGTGGAAAGAGAGATCTTGCAGAGTGGAGAAATTGCCTCACCGGGCATGCCAATCCTACAGATCTTAAACACCAGTAAGCTGAAAGTAGTAGCTGATGTTCCAGAAAACTTGCTGCGTAGCGTCAAACTTGGGGAGACCGTGACCATCCAGTTTCCGGCTCTAGACCTAGAACGAACGGCTAGAGTTAGCCGTATCGGTGCTACGATAGATCCAGCCAACAGAACCTTCTCTGTGGAAGTTAATCTAGGATCTGCCACTGGTGGCTTGAAGCCGAACCTGCTAGCGAATATGATGATCGAAGACTATTCTGTAGAGGATGCCGTAGTCATTCCTTTGCATCTAATTCAACAAGAAGTAGGAGGGAAGGACTTTGTTTTTGTTGTCGGCGATGAAGAGGGAGAAAAAGTCGCGAAGAAAGCCTACGTGCAAATGGGGTATACCTATAAAGGAGAAGTTTTGATTGAACAGGGATTAGATGGTAGTGAGCAGTTGATTGCCGAAGGAAACCGAGGACTCACAGAGAATGCCTTGGTCGAATTGCAGGGCGCCTCCAACCCAACTGTATCTAATAATTAATCCTGTTCCACTCGACTAAAGTATTGACCAATGAAAGAAATAAAAGATAAACTGCAGGAGATATATCGGAACTTTTCTCCAACTACTTGGGCGGTGGACAATGGAACCAGCGTGTTCATTCTAACCTTCATGGTACTGCTATTTGGGGTGCAATCCTACAACGATATTCCCAAAGAGCAATATCCAGAGATTGATCTTCCGACGGTATACATCAACACGCCCTAT
>CAJXPD010000391.1 GCA_913057785.1 uncultured Lewinella sp.
TACGATTCCAAGGTGTTTGTAAGCCTTTTCTGTGGCTTCTCGGCCTCTAGGAGTACGCTGAAGATAGCCTTCCATAATTAGGAATGGCTCGTGTACTTCTTCAATAGTTCCAGATTCTTCCGCCACGGCCGTTGCCAAGGTGTTCAATCCAACTGGCCCTCCTTTAAATTTTTCGATGATGGTACTCAAAATCTTGTTGTCCATTTCATCAAGTCCGTGGGAATCGACATTCAAGGCAGACAGCCCATATTGAGCAATGGCCTTATCGATGGTTCCGTCACCCTTGATTTGGGCAAAATCCCTGGTTCGGCGGAGCAAGGCATTAGCAATCCTCGGCGTGCCGCGGCTTCTTCGACCGATTTCCTCAGCTCCTTCCTGCGTAATCGGGACTTGCAGAATTTTAGCAGAACGTTTGATAATCTTAATTAGGGTAGCTGTGTCGTAGTAATCGAGATGGCAATTGATACCAAAGCGCGCGCGCATTGGGGCCGTAAGAAGTCCCATTCTAGTGGTCGCGCCTACGAGGGTAAAGGGATTGAGGCTCAATTGGATGCTTCTGGCGTTTGGACCACTATCGATCATAATGTCAATTCGATAATCTTCCATTGCGGAATATAAATATTCCTCTACTACGGTATTGAGTCGATGTATTTCATCAATGAACAGCACGTCACCTTCTTCAAGATTGGTGAGTAGCCCGGCAAGATCTCCCGGTTTTTCCAGGACGGGCCCAGAGGTCATCTTCAACTGAGACTGGAGCTCATTGGCTATGATATGTGAAAGGGTTGTTTTTCCAAGTCCGGGAGGGCCATGCAACAGTACATGATCTAATGCTTCGCCTCTCTGCATGGCTGCAGCAATGAAAATTTGTAGGTTTTCGACAATCTTTGGTTGACCACTGAAATCATCCAGTTCCGTTGGACGTAAGCTCTTCTCTACCTGCCGGTCTTCAGCGCCAAAGTGCTCCCCACTAGCATCTAGATTTGGATTCATACAAAAAGATATCTCTAAATAAGGATTAGCAAGATACTATTTTCTAATACTTGCACAAGTGATCTCTATAAAGGCACTTTCGGTCATGCAGATACTCATTCTAGGTTCTACTTCCTTATAGCTAAGATTAATTGCTAGATCGGCTTTAGCAATCGATTCCCATTGATCCCAATTAATGGGAGAGAGCTTTTTGCCATCAGGTGTTACGATCAACAAATTACAGCCATCCAATTGTGAAAAATCTTTCACCTCAGCCTCGATATCACAGTTTCCAGAAGCATTAGCTTTGGAAGCTTTACAGGCAGAAAATGCCACAAAAAGTGCGAACATCACAAAACAAGTCATTGCTTTTCTCATAGTCTGTAGTTTTGTTTGAAAATTGAGTTCGAAATCGCAGGTTTTTGGACTTAAAATGGGTGTTGGAAGGGTGCTTTAGGTCAGAATAAGTGGTAAATCGTAATTCACTCCGTATTTATAACAACTTTTGACCTGATCAGGACGAATTTTAAATGGGTTCTAGCCCCCAAGTGCCAAGATTTATTACCTTTGTGCTGCTTTTTGTAAACCCATCTGCTTAGTCCTTAAAACTAGGTGTTAAAATAGATAAAAAAATATGAGTGGAACAAAAGTAACGATTGAAAACGGCAAATTAAATGTCCCCAATGACCCGGTCATTCCTTTCATCGAAGGAGACGGGATCGGCCCTGATATTTGGGCAGCTTCTGAGCGCGTTTTGGATGCAGCTGTAGAAAAGGCATACGGTGGTGAAAAGAAGATTCACTGGCATGAAGTATTGGCTGGCCAAAAAGCCTTTGATCAGACTGGAGAATGGCTTCCACAAGCCACTTTGGATGATATCAAATCTTATTTGGTAGCGATTAAAGGACCACTTACCACTCCTGTAGGTGGAGGTATCCGTTCTTTGAACGTAGCCTTGCGTCAGAAGCTTGATTTGTATGCATGTGTACGTCCAGTACAATACTTTAGTGGTGTTCCTTCTCCAGTAAGAAAGCCAGAAGACGTATCAATGACTATTTTCCGCGAGAATACGGAAGATATCTACGCAGGAATCGAGTATCTAAACGGTACTGATGAGGTAGAGAAATTGAAGTCTTTCCTTCAAAATGAGCTTGGTGTAACTCAAATCCGTTTCCCTAATACTGTTTCACTCGGAGTTAAGCCGGTTTCTGTTGAAGGTACGGAGCGTTTGGTGAAATCAGCGATCAACTATGCCATCGATAATGGTCAATCCTCTGTGACACTTGTGCACAAAGGAAACATCATGAAGTTTACCGAAGGTAAATTCAAAGAATGGGGTTACGAAGTAGCTGAAAAAGCTTTTGGCGATAAAGTATTTACTTGGGCACAATGGGACCGCATTGTTGCAGAACAAGGAAAAGATGCAGCTAATGCAGCTCAGGATGCAGCCTTGAAAAATGGAGCCATTTTGATCAAGGATGTTATTGCGGATGCCTTCTTGCAGCAGATCCTTACTCGACCAAAAGAGTATGATGTGATTGCCACACTTAACTTGAATGGAGACTATATCTCTGATGCATTGGCTGCTCAGGTAGGTGGTATCGGGATTGCTCCAGGTGCTAACATCAACTATGAATCAGGTTGTGCCATCTTTGAGGCAACTCACGGAACGGCTCCTAAGTATGCGGGTCTAGATAAGGTAAACCCAAGTTCTGTAATCCTTTCCGGTGAGATGATGCTTCGCTACATGGGCTGGAAAGAAGCAGCTGACTTAGTGTTGAAAGGTGTGGAAGGAGCCATCACGAGCAAGCGTGTAACTTATGATTTCCACCGTTTGATGGACGGAGCTACTTTGATGAAGTGTTCTGAATTCGGTGACGAGATCATCAAAAATATGTAATAACGGTACTTTAGACCGTTATGAGGGGCTTGATTTGTCAGCCCTGAGCTTTTAAGCAAAGAGGCCTGATGGATTGTCCATCAGGCCTCTCGCTATTAAAGTCCTCTCTCTAATTATCGTTGTAAGAATAGTTTTTGAGTTCTTATTCCCTCATCCGTCTGGACGCGGATGAAGTAAAATCCTGCACTTAAATTAGAAAGATCATAATTGAATTTTCCTTCTTTGAAGGCTTGGTAGGCATTCCTTTGTAATATCCGCCCCGCAGCGTCAATGATACTGATATCTACTCGATTTGAGGTATTGACCAATTCAACTTCTAGGTTGACTAACCCATTAGTTGGGTTAGGATACACTTTCACCTTATTTTCTTCACTTAATACGACCGGAGCATCTACTGTTTGTTCGATACTCATCCGTATCATAGGGACATTATCCTGGCCAAAACCCGCCGTACTTAGATCGGGACTGGGATCTGGCCCGACATTGAGTAGCAATGTGTGCCGAGGTGTCAAGCCCGCTTGAGCATAGGCAAAGGCGGTAGCATTGTAATCCACTCTAGAGCTAATTAAAATCTCAAGATCCTGGTTATCGGATGAATTGATGTATTGCACCAGCGCTAGATAGAACGTATTATCCTTTAATGGGATGGGATTGCCCTCAAAATCAAACGGTATCGTGATCAATTGATCTGAGGCCTCGTCTCCTGAAAACTGGTAAGTGTTAATCGCCAGGGCATCTCCATATTCGGAAGCTTGCGCTACAGCATCATTGTTGGTATCTGACCACTCATATAGGTAAGTGGTCACGCTTCGACCTGCTAGTTCATCGCCATTTGCCACACCAAAACTGATGTTCTTTGCTACATAACCGTCTCCGTTTGGACAATAGAAAATATTTCCAAAGGTAAAGCTGATGTCATCGGCTGGGGTGATACCCGACGCATCGCCGAAGATAAATCCGGCTTCTTTCTGGAATATGGTATCTGTCATTACCAGTTGAAAGCGTATGGTATCATTGTTAGTTATGCTTTCCGTACTATCGTGTCTAATGACATAACTCCCTGTGAAGATGCCTGGAGAAAGGTCTTCGGGATTCAGCGTATTGTTAAACAATTGATTCTCGGCAAGAGAATCTACCACGATAGTCCCGAATTCGACACTGTCCGCATAGATAATACTTCCGTCGGCATCATTCTGAATACTTAGGTCAAGAATAACATTGGCTGCATCTAGCCCCCCATTGTTTTGGATATCTGCCAAGAAAACTGCTGTATCGGCTTGACTAATGGGGGTAAAGAGGTTGGGATAAACGGAAAAAAAGTTTTGATTGATCTGCATATCATAGGCAGGTCTTTCCACTATTCGCAGGTCATCTAGTCCCCAGAACCAAAAATCAGAGCCGTAAGTGAAGCGCAAACGAATAGAGCTCGCTCCATTGATGATCGATGCAGGCAACGGGATCGACTGCCTGTTCTCTGACCAAGATCCAGTACCTTGATTTTCATTTAATTCGATGGGCGCAGACCAATTGGCACCACCATCTGTGCTAATTTCGTAAGCAGTCCGAACAGGAATACTTACGCTTTCGGAGATAGGTACCCGAGGAGCTCCGCTAGAAAGGTTTAAAAAAAGAATGGCTTGACTGAATTCCAAGCTCAGCGCTCGATTAGCACCACTAATATCAATCTCAGGTGAGATCAAGGAGGTGGTGTACTCCGGGTATTCGCTAGGGTCAATGCTTGGATCAATATTGGCGTCATCTTCTAACCAAGTCTGCATGACCGCGTTGAAAAATACCATTCCATTGTCAGCGGTCGCTCCGCCGAATACGGTAGGGACGGTTAAAGGTGTGCCATAGCTGCCATCCGAAGTGTAGTAAAATAAACCTGGGCACACATTATTACTGGTTAAGGTAATGACCGTGTTTCCGCTGCTTAGCGTCAGAATGGATCCATTCAGGGTGGCTGTTGGGTCGGCGATTCCACTTAAGACAGATGCCCAATCATCGAAGACTTCTTGACTGGTTTCCATGACAGTAGAAGTGGTGGTATAGCCATTGCCATCCACCGTAGCGGATTTGCCACTAAGTGGTATTGCTGCAGGATCCAAATTACTATCCATAATGTCATTGGCCAAAGTGTAGCGACCGTAAATAGTACCATAGTTGGTGCCATCATCGAAGTTGACATTGTACTCCAGACTATTCATGATGTTAAATTCAGCAGTAACGCCGGTCACGGCAGCACCATCAACGGTAATCGAAGTCAATTCATAGGAACCGATGACTCCGCCGAAGTTCCTTCCGCATTGATCTGTACGAGTAGACCATGATCGAAGACCATCGCTGAAATCTTCTTCCCAAATAATTGCCTGTGCCCCCAGTTCCAAGTAACTCAGGACAACTAACAGTGCGAGTAATAACCTTTTCATAAAGTATAATGATTGGTGATTTAATACATAACAGTACCTCTTCAACTCCATGTCAGGTTGGAGAAGAACACTTTGAGGCTAGTTCAATCTGAATAGGTTAGGATAGAAAACAAGAAATCACCAGAGTGGAATAAAAGTACCTTAAATAGGAAAGGGGTGCCTTAGTTTCGCAACTGGGGTTTTGTCAGTCGGATGCTAAAATTGTGAATAGGTGTAGAATTCTAATTCGGGGAAATATCATTTGGTAGATGGAAAATCTACGATAGGCAGGTGTTGACCTGCTACAACGGCCAGTTTGGATGCCTTTCTAGCAAGGCGGACAGGTTTTAGGACAAAACTTCATACAAAGGATTTTAGAAAACAGAAGGCCTGGTGGAAATTTCCACCAGGCCCTTTGTGTTTTCTTTCCGTATAGATTCTGCTACACTAAGAACTAGCGCTGCAAGAAGATCTTTTCTGTTCTTAGACCTTCATCCGTAAGAATGCGGATGAAGTAAAAACCAGCATTCAGGTTAGAAAGATCATAGTTAAATTTCCCTTCCTTGAAGTTGCTGTACAAGTTGTTTCTTAGCGTTCTACCCGCAGCATCGATCACACTGATCTGAACTCTGCTAGAAGTATTCACCAAAGCTACCTCTAAGTTAACATCACGATTCGTTGGGTTAGGGTAAACTTTGATCTTGTTCTCTTCACTCAATACGTTAACGGCATCTACAGTTTGACCAATACTCATACGAACCACTGGCACTGGGTTACCCACGAAAGAAGCCAAGGCAAGATCTGGACTTGGTTCTGGCCCTACGTTCAATACCACTGGAGGTCGTTGAATACCTGCTAATGCGTTAGCAAATTCAGATGCGCCGTAGTCAATATCTTCACTTACCAAGAAGTTGCAAGTCTGATCATCGGAAGAGTTTAGGTATTGAACTACAACGATGTAGAAAGTATTATCCATTAATGGTACATCATTCCCTTCAAAATCAAGAGGAATATTAATCAGCGCATCATCCGGTTCATCACCTACGAAGGTGTATGAGTTAAGCGCAAGGGCGTTACCATATTCACTACTATTGGCGGCACCATCTGCATTGGTATCCCCTTCCCATGCGTAAATGTAAGTGTTGATAGAACGTCCAGCTAGCTCGTCCGCATTACTGACACCAAAGCTGATATTTTTGGCTACAAAGCCGTTACCATTTGGCACATAAAAGACATTACCGTAAGTATAACTCACATCATCAGCAGGTGATATACCTCTTACGCCAACACCGTTTTCTTTTGTGAACACGGTATCAGTCAAGACAAATTGAAACTGAATCGTGTCGTTGATCGCGTTGTTATCCGCCTCGTCATGAGAAATCAAATAAGTGCCTGTGTAAGCCCCTTCTGATAATACATCTGGCGTCAGGATTTGATCAAACAACTGATTCTCTGCTAGAGAATCAACGGAAATAGTACCGTAGTCTTTAGTATCGTTGTACACTTCAGTTCCATCTGCATCAGCCGTGATAGAAAGATTCAACTGTACATTGGTCGCATCCAAACCACCGTTATTCTGGATATCAGCTAAGAAAGCAGCAGAGTCTGCCTGGCTAATAGGAGTACCAAAGTTGGTGTATACGGCATAGAAGTTTTCGTTGATTTGCATATCATAGGCTTCACGCTCTACGATTTGAATATCATCGAATCCCCAGAAGTAGAAATCGGAACCAAAAGTAAATCGGATTCTAATTGAACTTGCATCTCCAACAACATTGGCTGGAATCGGAATAGATTCGCCCGTTTCACGCCAAGAGTTAGCTGGAACTTCCTCGTTGATTTGGATAGGATCAGACCAATTAGTTCCTCCGTCCGTACTGATTTCAAAAGCCGTTCTAACCTGGCGAGAGAAAGTTTCCGTAACTGGAATCGCTGGTGCGCCTTCAGAAGTGTTTAGATAAAGGATCGCTTGAGTAAACTCTAGAGCTAAAGCTCGAGTGGCAGAACTGATGTCGATATCTGGTGAAATCAAGGAAGTAGTGTACTCTGGGTATTCACTTGGAGGAACATTTAGATTCGCATCATCTTCCAACCAAGTCTGCATCACAGCGTTAAAGAATACAATACCGTTAGCTGCAGTTTCGGATCCCATCACGGTTGGAGCAGTAAATCTAGAACCATAAGCCCCGTCAGAAGAATAGTAGAAGAGTCCAGCACAAACGCCCTTGTTGGTCAAAACGATACTCGTATTGCCACTAGTTAGTGTCAATTCAGCACCAGACAGTGTAGCCATAGGATCAGCAATACCTGATAATACAGAAACCCAATCATCAAAAGCAGTTTGGCTTACCTCCATTACTGTGGAGGTAGTAGAGAAGCCACTATTATCAACAGTGGCAGAACTACCACTCAAAGGTACTCCAGCAGCGTCTAGGTTACTATCCATTATATCGTTGGCAAGCGTATATCTTGCGTAAACGCTACCATAATTAGTGCCGTCATCGAAATTTACATTGTATTCAAGGCTGTTCATGATGTTGAACTCACCAGTCACGCCAGTGACAGCAGCTCCGTTCACTGTTATTGATGTAATTTCATAAGTACCAATAACATTACCGAAGTTTTTACCACACTGTGCCGTCCGGGTTGACCAGCCACGCAAACCATCGCTAAAGTCTTCTGACCAGACTACAGTCTGGGCATGTAGGGTGATAAGGCTAAAGACCAGAGCCATGGAAAGGAGTAATGATCTTTTCATAAATTATGTTGATTAGTGATTTAATGAATGTCAATCGTAGTATGAAATCCCATTTTGAGCACCAGATTAGTCAAATCTGATCTCTGAGATAGGGTGAGAGTAGTTGTAGGACAAAAGATTTAGAGGGAATTTATTTTGACAATCACTTAGCAGAAGATACTTGAGATGGGGTCTGAAGACGAAATAAGGCTCGAGCTGTAAAGCACTCGACTTAAGTAACAGATTTTTTCTCTTTACAGTTTTTGGAACATTATTATCACCTAGGCAGAAAAAGATGTTCCACAACCGCAAGTGTCCTTAGCATTTGGATTGTTGAAAGTAAAGCCTCGATTGTTTAAGCCGTCCATCCAGTCGATTTCAATTCCTACCAAATAGATGGCATGGGCTTTTTGCATGAATACTTTTATCCCTTCTATTTCGAATACATCATCATTTTCCTTCTTCTTATCAAAGCCCAAGATGTAGGAAAACCCTGAGCAACCTCCTCCTTTCACTCCGACGCGCAAGCCGTGATCATCTGGCACACTCTGCTCCGTCTTGATCTTCAAAAGCTGTTCTACAGCTCCTGATGTGAGTCCTAATGGTGCCAACGTACTTGAATTCTCAATACTCATAGACATATTATTGAATCTTGCAAATTAAATAAAAAAACCACGATTGAGCAAAGGCTATCTAGTGTTAAATCTAGCAGACTGCCATTTAGCCGTCACATTCCATTGCCCCAATGAGTCCCATTTTTTCAACAAGTGAAAACAAATTCTCGTTTTCATGCTCTATTAAAAGGAAAAGACTTGCTTAAATCAGTTCCTTGAACTGGTTCAAACTTATTGGCTGTCGACGAGGCCAAAGTATTGGATTTACTGACGAAGCTCTTT
>CAJXPD010000392.1 GCA_913057785.1 uncultured Lewinella sp.
CGGTCTGTGGAAGACCAGCTCTGGCTGTAGCATTGGTCTTGATCCAGTCTACTTTTTTGGATATTAGTGCCTCGGCCATCTTTCGTATGGCTTCTTCTCCTTTGATCCCATTCTTCATCAAGTGAGATAGCTCGGGGAAGTTGAGGAAAAATCCATCATCCGGGGTAGGGCGGACATGATAGCCTGCGGCTAAAAACTCTGGAACTTGGAGCGTTCCTTTCTTTGCCAGCTCTCTCATGCCTACATCGGTAAAATGCGCTACCCCCATACTCCGAACTGTAGTCACACCTGACCGAAGTGCTGTCTCGGCTGCGGCAAAGGAACGGATGTGAACATGGGCATCAATCAATCCAGGCATCAGATATCTGTCATTCAGCTCAATGACCTTAGCGCCTTTTGGAATGGCTTCCCCTGTCTTTATTATCTTGCTGATTTTCCCGTCTTCGATGATTACCGTTGTGTTAGGAATAACCTGGTCAGACTTTCCATCTATTACATTAGCTCCCCGCAGCACCAGTGCTTGGGCGCGAAGGGAGGTGGAAAAAGTAATGATTACTGCAAAGAGGAGAAGTTGAATGCCAATGGTAGAAAGAAAGTTAGATATCCGCAGCATGGTTTTCGATTTAAGTACGTTAGCTGAAGTTACAAAATATAATCTGAGACCTAGGACAATCGTGGGATTCGATTGATTGTTCTTAGGTTGCAGTTCCATGTTTGTGGAATTGTCCAATTTACTGGTACCATTGTATAATGGCTTAATTCTATGCTTATGTTAAAACAACTCATCTCCTCCGGCTCTAAGATGGAAGGCCCTATCGGTTTTTCTCGGGCAGTTCGTATTGGTCCTTTGATCGCCATGGCGGGTACTGCCGCCATTCAACCAGACGGATCTACCGCATCTCCTGGAGATGTCTATGGTCAAACCTTATACTGTCTGTCTATTATTCAGAAGGCCGTGGAAGAGGCTGGAGGTTCCCTCGCCAATATTTACCGGACTAGGGTGATGTTGACGGATATTAGTCAATGGGAAATGGCAGCTAAGGCTCATGGCGAGTTCTTTAGTGAAATTCGTCCGGCTTGCACCTTTATGGAGGTGAAAAGTTTCATTCAGGAGGATTGGCTGGTGGAGTTGGAGGCGGATGCGTGGGTTGGGTGATTTGCAATGGCTGGGAGCTGGGAATCTCCCCAGCCGTTGTTGCGTATTTTCACCTACAAAAATTCTCGGCTCCAGACTGTATTTTCTAACAAGAGGGGCTATGGCCTCCTCAGCACATCCAAGATTTCCCACCACCTGCTGCTGTATTTCCAGATCGTGTGATAAGGCACTTGCGTGGCGCCAAACTGCCGGCGTACACGCTCGATTGGTTCAATCATACTGCCTAGGAAATCAAAGGTAGGCAGCTGGAGTTCCTGGCTAGTATATTGTATCAATTGCCAGACGAGCCAGATACCGCCGCCTTGTGCTCGAAGGGCTGGATCATCACCGATAATAGAAAGATAGGAGGATTTGTTGTCCCAAATTAATAAGGCAGCGGAGTGTATTTGATTGCCCGAATCTACAGCATAAAAGATTTTACCGGACTGATGCTCCTCCAGCATTTGGACCAAGTGCTTCAAATAGCCTTGGGAAACAGGGAAAGGCATCTGCTGACGCTGATAGCTCAATGTGGCTACCCTTTGAAATTCAGAAGTAGGAAAATCAGTACGAAGTTGAAGGATGGAGTCCGCTCTGGCGATTTTTTGATTGCGATAGTCCGAACTAATGCCGGCATAAATATGCTGCAAATCATCAAGTGGAGATAAACGATAGGAGTAATGCGTCTGCTGCCGGAAACCCTGCCAATAAAAGGGGAGCCAGTTGGTGTAGAAGTAATGTAAGTTCTGCTTGAAATAAGTCAACTTTGGTAGCTGCTCGATTAGTTGACGAATGAGCTTCGCTTCGTGTTTGGTCTGGAAGTACGTAGGGCCCTAGGAATTTCGTCAGATGCGGCATGGTCACATATTGTATTGGACCTTTTCGCTTCAAGAAGTAAGGCAAGGAGGCCGCAATCTCTCCTCCTTTTTCGATCAAGATAACTTCCCAGTCTCCACCTTCACATACAGCATCTAAGTACCAAGCTTGGGCAAAGACAGGGAGGTCTATAGTGTTTTTACAGAATTGTCTATATGTTTCTTTCTGGGTCACTATGAGGATAACACAGGAATTGATCCTCGCAAAGTAACACCTATTTGCCGAATATCATCCAACAACTCCTCGAAATCCTCCCGCCGACTGCGATGATTGGCTATAGCTACCCGAATACAGTAGCGGCCAGCTAAAGTCGTATAGCCGGGAGCGGATTTGCCGGACTCTTCCAACTGGATTTTGATTTCTTTATTGATTGCATTTAACTCGGTTAGTGTCAGATCTCCGGGGTTGTAGCGGAAACACAGTATGTCGAGACCAATGGGAGCTAATTGCTCCATGTCTGAACTTTGGTCAATTAATTCAGCCAGATAATGAGCTTGGTTTACATTTTTAGTGATCATATCGCCAAAGCGCTCCGTCCCGTGTTCCTTCAAGGACATCCAGATCTTCAACGCTCGAAATCGCCTGGAGAGCTGTAGGCCGTATTCGCTAAACCAGAGATCGCCAGCCGCAATGCCTCTGGTGTTTTTGGCCAAGTATTCTGGGATAAGCGAAAAGGTCTTTTTGTGTCCGGTGCTATTTTTAACCAACACACAAGCCGCCTCGAAGGGCATATGCAGCCATTTATGGAGGTCAATGGCTAAGGAGTCCGCTCTTTCAATTCCTGATAATTGGGGCCGAACTGTATCTGATAGCATTGCAATTGCACCGATGGCCCCATCAATGTGAAACCAAAGGTTTTCTGCCTCACAAAGATCAGCTAAGGCGTTTAGATCATCTATCGCTCCCGTATTTACAGTCCCTGAGGTACCTATTACACAAATGGGATGTAAACCGGCGGCCCGATCTTGCCGGATTTGTTGCTGTAGAGCTGCGATGCTAATGGTGTAATCTGGATTTACGGGAATCTTAACCAGACTCTCCGTACCCATACCCAGTAATTCCAAAGCCTTCTGATTGCAGCTATGGACTTCCGCAGAGTCATATACCACCATTTTATGATTAGGCTGAAAGCCCTGAGTTCGGATATCATAACCGGCCTTGACATTCCTGGCAACGGTAAGACCAACAAAGTTGGCCATGGATCCTCCACTTACCAGGAGGCCGCTAGAAGATGTAGGGAAATTCATGATCTCTTTCATCCAATTGACTACCTGTGCCTCGACCTTGTTGGCAGCATGATTTCCTCCACCTAGATTGGGATTCATAATAGATGCCCAAAAATCACCCAGCGCACCCGAGAGCGTTCCACTCCCCATATACCAAGCCCAAAACTTGGGATGGACATTGCCCATCGGGTAGGGGAGTACATTTTCTTGAAATTCTGAGTAGACTTCTTCCGCAGAACTAGCCTCTCTGGGGACAGGTTCTTCAAAACTGGCTTGTACTTCCTCAGGCATAGGCTGCCAGATGGGCCTTTCACGAATGGTCGACAAATAATCGACGGCATCGTCAATCATTTGATGCATCAATTGCCGGGCTTCGTCCCAATTGGTGGGATCTAAGGTTTGGTTTGCGGTAGGGGTGGGTGTGGTTTTCATTTTCTTATCATTTTGAATGCTTATGGATTTCCAAGTTCTTGGATAATTATTCAAAACGCAAAAGAAAATGGTAGATATCAGCTTATTCTGATTGTGTGGTTACTTTTTTTGAGCGATTAGAAGTCCGTCTCGTATGGGGAGTATTAGATTGCGCACCCTTGAGTCATCTTGAATCATCTGATTAAAAGCGTGCAACGCTTGTGTATCTTTATCACGAAGACCTTGTACGACCTTACCACTCCATAGTACATTGTCCGCGATGATTAAGCCTCCACTATTTAGTCGATCTATGACTAAATCGTAAAATAGTGGATAATCTAGCTTCCCAGCATCCAGGAAGACCAAGTCAAAATTTCCTTCTATTTCTGGGATGATTTCTTCCGCTTTACCGATGTGGAGACTAATCTTTTCTTGTAAATCAGCTTGGTCGATATACTTTCGAATCAGGTACTCCAGCTCGGGATTTGCCTCAATGGTGTGTAGTATACCATCTTCTGGCAATCCGGCAGCCATGCACAATGCTGCATAGCCTGTAAAGGTGCCAATTTCTAGCGCTTGCTTGGGTTGCTTCAAATGACAGAGTAACTGCAATAGCTGGCCTTGCAAATGTCCAGACATCATCTGAGGGGCTAAGGTCTTCAAATGCGTTTCTCTTTCCAAGGCCTGTAACAGTGGGCTAGGAGGGGTGCTTAATGCTTCGCAATATTGTGTTAAGGGATCGACCGGTCTGCTCATTACTTCTTGCCGTATTTTTGTTTCAGATAATCTCCAAGATTATCCAATTTCTGATTCCAGAATCTTTCGTATTGACTGACCCATTCCGACACCTCTTTTAATGGTTCGAGACTAGCATGGCAAAAACGTTCTCTACCATCTTTATGCACCGCAATAAGTCCGATATCCGTAAGTACCTTTACATGCTTGGATACAGCGGGTCTACTGATATCCGGGAAGCGTTCGGCAATGGCGTTCATTGGCATGGCTTCTTGCGTTAGCAGACTAATGATTTGCCTGCGGGTAGGATCAGCGATTGCTTTAAAGATATCTTTTTCTCTCATACTAGTTTGTTTTTCACCACTTCTAGGAAATTGTCCCCATCAGTTAGGGGGCCTTTATTGCTGATATTTCCTCCAAATAAGCTGGAAGCAATTTTCGCGTGATCTTACGCCAGCCAAAGGTAAGGATCTGCTTGATCATCCAACCATCCAATCCAACAAAGCCAGTATGACGTAGGTTCACAACTGTACCATCCTCTATTGCCTTTAAATTCCATTTTACGATCGTTGGCTTTTTCATACTTCCGCCAAGCCAACTATAGGTAATCGCTGTGGGTTCATCAATTTCAAGGATTTCACAGTTGACAATGCCGTCAAATCCAGGCCCTGGTTTGGTTTTGAAACGAAACTTTTGATTCAGCTTGAGCTGGAAATCTTCTACTGGCATCAACCATGTATTCATAGCTTCGGGATCGGTTAAGGCTTGCCATACTTTATCGGCACTGTAAGGGTAGAATCTGGAGATTTTAATTTCTTGCGCCATGGTATTTTTAGTACTGTTAATGGACAAATTCCCGAGGTTTTCTAGGCTACTCTAGCCAAAACCTCGGGTTCTGTTCAAATATCTATTGACTGATCCGCAACTTATGGGGGCTGGTCTTGGGAATACGTTCCAAAATACCACGGGCTTCTAGATCCAGCTTTACGGTCACCACGTACCATGGAATCTTACCATCAAACTTGCCGTCTAATTCCTTTTCGGCAATGTCATTCATTTCTGAATAGGTGATCTCACCATGTTTGCGGACAATCCCCAAAAGGGTCTCGGCCATTTGGTCATATCTTCTTTTTAGAATATTTACGCCCTTTTTTCCAGCCGGGTGTAAAGTCATGATTTTTTCTTCCATTGTAGATAGGGTTATTGAGTTATATAGTGGATTGCTTATTTACAGTCTAATCATTTTGGCTGCGATCAGTCCTACGATACCCCAGCCGATGAGGTGGTCGACTAGATTAGGGAGAAAGTAGGAAGGGGGAATGCCATACCAATTGGCTACGGGAAGTTCCACGCAGATAGCAGCGAAGGCGCCAAAGAGTGCCACAAAGGACCATTTGGACCAGAATTGGTTCTTAACAGTTTGGCTTAGTAGGAAAACTACAATGCCTACACTTAATAGATTGTATATGAAGCTCAAAAGAAATCGTCCGCTGGAGAAAGCTGCTCTTCCCGATGGATGAGCAATCATTAGACTGACTACAGGTCCTTCAGCTGACTTTGCTGCTATCTTGCTCATGTCACCATCGTCGGGGATGCCGGGGAAATGATAAACCCCGGCCCCTGGCAGTTGTTGGATGAAATCTGTGGTAGGACTTGCGTCAGGTAAATTTTGAAAAGCTTGGTTGTGAAGTTGAAGCCCCATCCATGAAATGGCATTCCATAAGAATAGAGCAACAGCTCCCAGTAAGGTGGTTAAGAGTAAGTTTTTCATTAGTATAGATGGTTTATGTAACTTTCTGGTTACAAATATATGTGTAACTTTTTAGTTACGCAATAGTTGCTGGACTTTTCCCCACTCAAATGGTGCTCTTTTTTATATGCTATACCCATTGTAGAGTGTTTTTTTATAGATTAATGTTATGATTATTAGTTGCTTATGAGGTTTCTGGGATTGAGGTTGCTATTTAAATGTATACCAAAGTAAATTCTAGAGACTAGCTGCGATTTCTGGCTTTCTGATCAAATACAGCTGTGACGAAGGAGATGATCATAGAGATATATACCATAATTTAGCTAAGTTGTGATCTGGTCGACTGAGAGGTAAAAACCTTTCGAGCTAGGAGATCTAAAGGGCCATTTTTCCATAAAATCGTGATGCAATGTCTAGGTACCTTCTTGTATTCTGTTGTCTGTTATTAGTGGCATGTAAACACGCTCCAGAAGGAGAGGAACATAAGGATAATGAAAGCCCACTACCCAATATAATATATATCCTGGTCGATGATTTGGGATACGGAGACCTGAGTTGTTATGGGCAGCAGATACTGAGAACGCCCAATATTGATCAACTAGCCTCCAACGGGATGACGTTTACGCAACACTACGCGGGCTCCACTGTTTGTGCACCTTCTCGAGCATCCTTATTGACCGGAAAACATACGGGGCATACTTCCGTTCGGGGAAATCAGCCTCCCGGTCAACTCCTGAGCCCAGAAGAGGTAACTATTCCGGAAGCCTTGAAATCAGCTGGGTATACCACTGGTATTATAGGCAAATGGGGTGTCGGGCATCCTCCTCCGCCAGATGACCCTGCCCGAAATGGTTTTGATCATGCCTATGGATATATCAATATGTGGCACGCACATAATTTCTACCCTGAATTTCTGTATCTAAATGGGCAGAAGAAAAGCCTAGAAGGGAATGTCACAGACCGGAATTTGGATTATCCGGAATGGATGCCTGAGGGGACGGGTGTGGCCAAAGAGAAAGCCGTCTATACACTTGATGAATTTAGCAAGGATGCTTTGTCTTTCATAGAGAGGTATCAAGACACTACTTTTTTTCTCTATTTGGCGCTCAACGCCCCGCATGCCAACAATGAGGCAGGGAAGTACCTAGGCGATGGTATGGAGGTGCCTTCCTATGGTCAATATGGGGATATGGATTGGCCTAACCCTGAGAAAGGTTTTGCCGCTATGATCGATATTATTGATGGCATGGTGGGGAAGATAGTGGCTAAGCTGAAGGAAAGAGGAATCGCTGAAAACACTTTAGTGGTCTTCACGAGTGATAATGGCCCGCACGAGGAAGGAGGGCATAAGGCCGGTTATTTTGATAGCAACGGTCCTTTGCGAGGCAAGAAACGGGATTTGTATGAAGGAGGAATTAGGATGCCTATGATAGTCAGTTGGCCTGCGAAGATAGTAGCAGGTAGCCAGACAGATCATATTTCGGCGTTTTGGGATATTCTACCCACCTTTTGCGATATCGCTAAAACCGCAATTCCGGAGGGAATCGATGGTTTATCTTTCCTGCCGACCCTGCTAGGAGAAGAAGGACAAGACCAACATGAGTACCTTTACTGGGAGTTTTATGAAGCAGGTGGTAAACAAGCTATTCGAAAAGGAGATTGGAAATTGGTTAAACTCAATCTGAGAGATCCGGATAGAGTCATTGAAACAGAGTTGTATCAGCTTTCTACAGATGTCAGTGAACTCAAGAATGTAGCTGGTAAGCATTTAGAGAAGGTTGAAGAATTGGAGGCCTTATTGCAACAGGCGCATACTTCTTTCCCGGGTATCTCCTTATATGAGCGGTGACTAAAGCCCAGTCCCCTTTGATGACATGCTTTTCCTCCTTCACTAAATGTCATTGGATATTGGTGTAGGTGTCTCGTAGTTTTGGTACATCAAATCCAAAAGACCAGAACTAATGAAAAAACTTAACCTACTTCTCTTCACCTTAGTATTGGGTACCTTGCTGGCCTGTGAAAAGTCAAATGACCTCGAGATCGAAAAAGCCACACAAGATCTGGCCAAAGAGGTGGCTGGAGTATATCTAGGTACATTGGTCTTCAATGACTCTCTGTTCTCGGATTATAGCTTCGAAGTAACTCGGCTTGCAGATCAACTTATAGCTGCGAAAGGGCAGGATGATCGTTTCCCAGAAATAAGGAGTGAGTTGAGGGAAGCGCCTGAACTTTCCCAAGTAGACTGGATTACGCATCCAGATACCTACCAATTAGATAGCACCTTTACTTATGTTCGGGCTTCTCGACATCTGACTGTCATTAGAAAAGATCATGCGGTGGAGTTCTTTGGATACAAACAAGACTAGTGGTAAAGTCGATGTAAGCTTGTTTTAATTTGAACTAAATGAGACAAAAACAAGATAGCAGAAAAGAAAAAAGATAATTTTTCATCGAAAAATTATCTTTTTTTTGAGTTAGATGGGGTGATTTTGGGGTTTAAAATACAGTTTAATTAGCTATTTTATGATTTATAGTATTGTTAATCAGTTGTTTGTGTTGTTAATTATGTTTTTTATAATTGCAGTAAAAAAAGTTTTTGTACTTCTCTAGGTTTTAATATTGTATCATATTTGTATTGTCAGCGATCAAAAACGATTGATCAACATAAAGTGAACAGTAAATACATTCACTTTTTGATACAGCAATGAATTAATCCCACGAATTACGATCATAATCTCATGAA
>CAJXPD010000393.1 GCA_913057785.1 uncultured Lewinella sp.
TGGTTTTGCAGCAAATATCTGACGCATTTGGGCACTCTAGAATGAATCGCAACTTGCATTATTCTAATTAAAAGCACTATGATTAACTATAAAAATCTAGGACTACTGTTCTGCCTAGTTCTATGCAGCTGTTTTCAAAGCTTGCATGCCCAGCAACTCCCTCAATACACGCAATTCTCCATCAATCCATACGCCATCAATCCTGGCGTTGCTGGAACGGAGGACTTTATATATCTGCAAGCCGGCCATCGCAGCCAGTGGAGCGATTTCGAAGGGGCTCCTAAAACTACCTACTTTTCCGGTCACACCACCCTAAATACTCAAAGCATCAGATACCGACAAAGACGCAAGGTCACCGGCAGTAGAGTGGGTCTGGGAATCTTTCTGAGTAATGATCAAACCGGCCCCTTAGAACAAAGCACAGGTGCATTGACCTTTGCTTACAACTTTCCGCTCAACCAAAATGATCTCCGCCTTTCTTTTGGTATGAATGCCGGGGTCAAGCGCTTCACCTATGATCCAGAGGGCCATACCGATAATTTATTGCATACCAATGACCCAGCAGTCCAACAGCTAATCAGTAAAAGCTTATTGAATTTTTCCGCTGGGTTTTGGTTATACGATGAACAGTTTTTTGCAGGGCTTTCCTCCTTTCAGTTGTTCAACACGGCCCAAAGCGATCCCAATTTTGGGCTTGAACTCACGTCTGGAGATGTTTTCCTGAGACATTACTATGCCATGCTGGGCTATAAACTGGAGATGGGGCCAGATGCACACCTAGTTCCTTCCGTCTTAGTCAAAGCGGTGCAAGGTGCGCCCATATCCTATGATCTCAACGCAAAACTAGTCTTTGCAGATCAATATTGGCTGGGGGGAAGTTATAGGCGGGAAGATTCCTTTGCTTTCTTTGGTGGCCTCCTGATCAACCAGCGACTGGAAATGACCTATTCCTTTGACCTGGTTTTGTCAAAAATCAGAAATGCAGCTGCGGGAAGTAATGAGATTCACCTGGCCTATCGACTTTTCCATAATGCTGATGTGATCTGTCCGAGCAGGTTCTGGTAGATAGCAAAGGCTAGGGATAATGACATTCGATCCAACTTTAACATCAACTTAACGCATATTAGGGAGGTTTAAGCGTTGTAGAAGGTGAATATCCATCAAAGTTCATCAACTGATGGATAATCCGTTTTGATTTTCAAAAAATACAACAGATGATTAAACGATCGACATTATTATTGTTAGCCTTGTTTGCTGTAAGCGTATTACCCGCCCAGGGGTTAAAAGGTTTCTTGAAGAAAGCCAAAGATCAGATCACCGGAACTAGTGATGGAGAAGAGGTGGGCTTAGGCTTAAAGGAAGCGCTAAATACCGGAGTTGGAGAAGCTGTTAGTTTTTTATCAGCAGAAGACGGCTATTATAAAAGTGCCTATAAGATTCTTCTTCCAGAAGATGTACAGAAAGTCACTAGCAAACTAAAAGCGGTTCCTGGTTTTGCCAATGTGGAAGATGATTTGATTGAAAAAATGAATCGGGCAGCTGAGGATGCTGCCAGCAAAGCAAAGCCGATATTTGTAGATGCCATTAAGAAGATGACTTTCAAAGATGCAATGAATTTGCTTATGGGCGAGAAAGATGCAGCTACCCGCTATTTGGAAAGCAGCACTTTTGAACAACTATACGAAGCCTTCAAGCCTGTAGTAATTGAATCTTTGGATAAAGTTAATGCAAGAGAATACTGGCGCAACGCCACCACCGCTTACAACAAAATCCCATTCGTCAAGAAGACCAATCCGGAACTAGACGATTATGTGACACGTTCAGCTTTAGGAGGCATGTTTGGGATGATCGAGAAGAAAGAGCTAGACATTCGAGAAAACCCAGCCGTTCGTAGTACTGAATTGTTGCAGAAAGTATTTGCTCAACAGGATAAGAAATAAATGCTTTTTCTTCTACGATAAAACCCCACTTGAAGCCTTAGGGATTTCAAGTGGGGTTTCTTGTTTAGGGCTCCTCCATAATTTCCAAGTTTAGACGGCAGTACCATCAAAATGAAATGAGATTCTTTGTTAACTTCGACCATGTTTTCAATTAATTGTTCTACACCTTGGATTAGTTCTCACTTCACTGGTCCCCTGGCTCTCCTTATTTTCCTGGGAGCCCCTTTATTCGCACAAAAACTTCCGGAGAGGTATATCGCTTACGCTGCCACAGATTCGATTCATGTAGATGGGAAAGATACTGAAGCAAGCTGGCAACAAGCCTCTTGGTCTGGACTCTTTATTGATATTGAGGGGAAATTGAAACCGAAATATCAAACGCAGATGAAAATGACTTGGGATGCAGAATTTCTGTACTTCTTTGCCAAGTTGGAGGAACCACACATTTGGGGCAACCTGAAACAACGTGACACCATTATATTTTACAATAACGACTTTGAAATCTTTATTGATCCAGATGGGGATACCCATAACTACTATGAGTTTGAGATGAATGCGCTCAATACTGTTTGGGATCTTTTTCTAACACGTCCCTATCGGAATGGGACGATTGTATTAGATAACTGGGATATCAATGGGCTTCAGACCGCTGTAAGTATTGATGGCACATTGAATGATCCTACAGATCTCGATCGTAACTGGTCAGTGGAAATCGCGATCCCCTGGGCAGTATTGGTAGAGGCTTCCGGCTCAAAGGAAATCCCCAAGAACACTTTCTGGCGCATCAACTTCTCCAGAGTTAATTGGGATCATGAACTCGTCAATGGTCAGTATAGAAGGAAGAAAGATAAAGATGGTGAGCTGTTGCCAGAATACAACTGGGTATGGTCCCCACAGTACAAAATCAATATGCACATGCCAGAGTATTGGGGATATGTTTACTTTGCCACGGACTCCAAAATGCGCTTAGACGACTTTGCCATTCCCTTGGATGATCAGATTAAATGGCACTTATACCAAGACTATAATCTTGTACGGGAGAGTTATGCTCAGCAGGAAGCAACAGCAGATATTAAAACCCAAAAAATTCAACTGCTGGGTCAAGAAATCTCACCAAAACTGATAGAAACCAACACGGGCTGGTATATAAGCGTAGCAAGCCCTTTTACCGGAAGGAGATTGATCATAGATCAGACAGGGCATTTCAGTTCATTTCCTTCATCGCAGTAAATTTAAGACTCACTTTACATCCTTTGACGTCAAGAAGCTTTTTCTGTTTCGGATTTGTCTTACCTTTACCGTATGCAAGTCTCCCGCCCCATTACACTAATTTGTACCTGTTGTTTGTTGGTCTTACTGCCATTTCTTGGGCAAGCCCAACAAGCCGAACGACTTCCCTTTTTAGAACCAGCTGACAGTTTTAATAATTCTAGATTTTGGACCTGCGCCATAGCCGGTACGGCCATCTACACGGGTTTCAGTATTGCCCTCTATGAGACCTGGTATAAGGAGTACGAATTGACTGGTTTTCATACTTTCAACGACTGGGGAGAATGGCGCGATATGGATAAGATGGGGCACTTATTCACCGCAGCGATGGAGAGCCGACTTGCCTTTGGCGGGGCACGCTGGACAGGGATGGATAGGAGAAAAGCCATGTGGACCGGAGCCGCGGTAAGTACCCTACTCCAATCTACGATAGAGGTGATGGATGGGTTCTCTGCGAAATGGGGTTTCTCCTGGGGAGATGTCGCCTATAACACCTTAGGAACAGGGGTATTTGTAGCCCAAGAAATGCTCTGGGAAGAGCAACGTATTACCTTAAAGGTCTCTAATACTCGACCCAATTACGCTACCACCCCGATCAGTTCAGAAGAAGGAAGTGCCTTCAGCAGTCCTCGACAGCGGGCAAACGAATTGTTTGGGGAAGGCTTTTTCGAAACCTTTCTCAAGGATTATAACGGAATGACCATTTGGGCATCCGTCAATGTCAATTCTTTTCTTCCTCCCTCCCAACGGAATAGGGGTTTACCTAAGTGGTTGAATATAGCCGTAGGGTATGGTGCAGATGGGCTTCTCGGCGGATATGGCAATAGCTGGACCGATGAGAATGGAGCTGTATTTAAGTTATCTCCATCGGAATACCCCAGATATAACCAATTCTATCTATCGCTAGATATAGACCTGAGTCGGGTTCCGACTCAAAACCGATTCTTGAAATCTCTGCTAAATGCCCTTCATTGGATCAAGATTCCCGCTCCAACACTGGAATGGGATACCAGAGGGGGAATGAAGGGGCATTGGCTGTACTGGTAGCTAGCTTACCAACTTCACGTTGACAGCTTTCAAGCCCTTGAAACCTTGTTCCGTTTCAAAGGTCACCTTATCATCTGAGTTTAAAGGACCAGTTAGATCATTGATGTGTACGAAAATGCTTTCCTTAGAAGATTGATCTACGATAAAACCGTAGCCTTTTTCTTCATTGAAGAATTTAACACGTCCAGTCCTCACTGTCTCTTCCGGCTCCTGATACTGGGAGGCAGCACCTAATTGAATATCCTCCAACTTGATTTCCTTCTTCTTTTTATTAGGATCTGGGGGGGTGTTGGTGATATTGCCATTTTCGTCCACATAGGAAAGCATATCTTCAAAAGATAGTGGGCCGCGTTCTTCTCTTTCCGCTTTCCGTTGAGCTCGTCTTTCTTCTTTTTCTTGTTTTTTCTTTCTACGTTTTTTTTCTTTTTCTTTTTTGTTATAAGATTGCTGAGATTTTGCCATAAATAAATTTTAGTGAATTACATGTCTCTGAATGGGATGAAAACTATCGGCAAAATGAGCATAAAAATGGAATATGCTTACCGCTAGTCCTCAATTCGACGAGAAAAACTGAATATAATAAATTAGGCGATGAAGGGAAAATTAGAAACCACTGATTTCTGATAATTATCCAGGCCGATCGCAGTTCTTCTAACACGACAAACGGCACTTTAGTTTCCACAACCTATATTTTACTAGTAGCTTGGCCTCACTGGGCAACATGCTCCGGTGGATTTTGCTCCACCAATTCTAAGCGGCCAACGATTGATCCGGGTTCTAGCAGCGTTCCTGGAGATAAAACTGCATTGGCTCCAATCCTAGTTCCATCTCCAATAAGTGCTCCAAATTTCACTACCCCCGTATCATGACTTTCTCCGGCATACCTGACAAAAATGCGCTTGTCCGTTCTTTCGTTGTAATGATTGGCCGTGATAGAACCAGCCTCAAAATTGACTTGACTACCGACAATGCTATCCCCGATAAAGTTGAAATGCGCCGCCGATGTACCCGTAAACAACATACTGGACTTAATTTCGCAGCCCGGACCAATACTGACCCTTTCATCCAAGAACACGCCTCCACGTAAATAGGCATGGGCACCGACAAAGCAATTCGGACCAATTACCATAGGTCCCTTTAGCATCACCCCAGGCTCTATCTTTGCACTAGTGTGGATCATTGCTTCTCCCTGTTGCACATACTCTTCGTCCAGTTGCTCTTGCAGCTTGCGAAGCAAATCGGGAAGTTTTTGTAGTAAGTGCCAAGGCGAAGTGGAAGGATCATAAAGTAGGCTTAGTTCAAAACGGCTGAGATAGGTTGAAAGCTTGATCATATTACCAAACATATTCTAAGTACTGTGAATGAAAAAGATCTCAGCGCTTTCAAGTGAATGTTCTCCTGCCCAAGAGGACAGTCTAGGAATGGCTTCGCCGACGTTTCCATTTCCGAAATAGTCGCGGGCCGTACCAGAGCCAAATTCCTGTGATCATCAGGATGATTAATCCGATTCCGAGGCCATTCATCGTGATCAACTTAAATCCATCGGAAACAATGGAGCCATCGTGAAGTTTCTCAATCCAATCGGAATGTCGCTTGGCTATGGATAAGATTTCACCGCTAGTTCCATCTATTTGCACTTCCCACCAGCCCTTTTCAAATAGCACTTTGGCAATTCCCTTGGAAGGGCGCACATCTATTCGATCAATGGCATTGTCGGCTAGTTCCGGATGGCTAGCTACAAAAGCGGTTTGAGCTAGATCCGCTAATTCGGAAACAGGTTTCCAATCTGTCAAGGACTTACTTTCTCCCTTCTGTGTAGGCGGCTGAATCCAATCCACGTCTTTTTTCCAAGCTAAGAAAATACCCGTTAAGGCACTGATCAGGAGTAAGATGGCCAAACTCAAGCCAAAGTACTTGTGGTAAACCCTATATTTTCTCAGACTTCTGGTGATCCGTGACAAGCTAACTTATTTAATCATCATGCAAGTTAAAACCGGACATTTAGTAACCCGGTCAATTCTTTTACTTCCTTCACGGTTTGTTGGGCTCGCTTTCGAATTTCTGCAGAGGAGGCTTTTATCTGATTCTTTACTTCTTTCTTATTACTAAGTAATTCCTGCTTTTTGGCTCTAATCGGCGCGCTCACGGAAACTAGCGCATCGGCTACCGCCTGCTTTAGGTCTACGTACTTCAGCTCACCTTTGTTGTAATCCTCCATCAAACTATTATGAGCTTCCTGGTGGTTGGAAGCCTTCAGCAGACTGAAAAGGTTTTCTACTCCGGGGCTCATTTCTCCTGCAGGTGTATCTCCCGTATCCGTGACCGCAGAGCGAATCTGCTTGCGGATTCGAGCTTCATCTGCAAATAGATCAATGTTGTGCTTTTCGCCTAGACTAGCACTCATTTTCCGATTGGGATCTGCGGTAGACATCACCTTCGGAATTTCAGTATATAAGGGTTCTGGGCACACAAAAAACTCCTTGCCCATCAAATGATTGAAGCGAGTAGCAATGTTTCTGGATAACTCAAGGTGTTGCTCCTGATCTTTTCCTACGGGGACGTAGCTTGCTTGGTAAATCAGAATGTCAGCAGCTTGTAGCACCGGATAACCGAACAAACCAGCAGAGATAAATCCTTCGCCACTCTTCTCCTGACTTTGCGCACTTTTATCCTTGAATTGGGTCATCCGTGTCAATTGTCCGTAGGAGGCAAAGCAATTCAGAATCCAGCCCAATTCTGCGTGTTCTGGAATTAATGATTGAATAAAGACGTGTTCTTTCTTTAAGCCGCAAGCCAATAAGTTAAAGGCCAAGTCCCATACATTTTCTCGCAGCTTCTTCGGTGAGAAGGGCATGGTCATGGCGTGATAGTCCACGATCCCGTAAAAGCAATCGTATTCCTCCTGCAATTGAACCCAATTGGCAATAGCACCAAAGTATCTTCCAAAATGCAGATTACCGGTGGGCTGAATACAAGAAAGTACCGTCTTTTTTTCCATTAGTCTGTTATTAATTCCTCGTTCGTAATGCTAACTGAATCTATACTGTAATTGGTTCCAAGTCTGTAATTTATCTCGGTAGCTGTTAATCGTTCAAGCCAAAGCCAGCGATCACAGAAATCTCAATATTGACAAATTTAGGCAGGTTAGCGACCTCAACCAACTCTCTAGCCGGTGCCGTAGCCTCATTGAAATATTCAGCGTAGACAGCATTAATGCGGCTATATTGGTGCATATCACTCACAAAGACACTGCATTTAATAACATCTTCGAAGGTCAAGCCTGCTTCCTCCAAGATCGCTTGAATATTCTTCATGACTTGGTGCGTTTCCGCTTCGATGTTGTCATTAACAAGCTCTCCTGTAGCCGGATCAAGGGCTATTTGTCCAGAAGCGTAAAGCGTATCACCATGAATGATGGCTTGATTGTAGGGACCTACTGGAGCAGGTGCATTTGAGGTAGTGATAATTTTTTTCATGCAGGTTATTGGTTCCAGGTATGAATGGCTTTGACCTAATGATTAAAAGGGTCAAAGTCTATTAGGGTTAAAGCTGACAATTAAAACACAAAAAGCCCCACATCTATTCTGTTCGGATGGGAGCTTACTGTGTATATCTTTGAGGAAAGATCTTAATCTTCGAACTCGGCTTTCACCAATATCTTTCCACGGTAGTACATGTTGCCTTCAGCATCATAGTATGCGCGGTGATAGATATGCTTTTCGCCGGTAGTAGAACAAGTGGCTACTTGCGGAGTAGCTGCCTTCTTATGCGTTCTACGCTTGTGCTTACGCTGCTTCGAAATTCTACTCTTGGGATGTGCCATTATACAATGATTTAATGATTCTCAATAAGTTCGTTAATAGTTTGACCTAGTCTACTTCTCTTTCAGCTTCTTGAGGGCATCCCAAATGGGATTGTCCTGTTGTTCCTCTTCATTTTGGGTCTCCAAGAACCCCAGCATTTTATCATCGCAGGGTCTTTCATCCTCGGCCTGACAATCGTAGGTTTTAATCATCGGAATAGCCAGACAGATGAATTCATACACGTACTTAGAAACATCCAATTTGGGTGTCTCTGGGTGTATAAAAATCACTTCAGCTTCTTCCGAAGTTTCTTCTAAGGAATACTTAACCAACAATCGTTCTGCGCCTTCAATGGGAAGGTTTATGGGTGCTAGACATCGATCACAATCCGTTTTGACTGTACCTTCAAAATCAAAGTGAAGGACATACATATCAGATTGCTTATTTAGTTCTAAGCGCACTTCCACATCACCATCCTGAACAGGAGCATTTTCAAATTGCTCAAAAAAGGAAGCATCTATTTCAAAAGTGTAATCATGCAGTCCGGGAAATAAACCTCGGATCGGGATTACAAAAGGTACTAGCGCATTCATTGCTAGTAATTTATCAATTAATGAAAACTCCTCATTCGGAGATTTTACAAGCGTTCGGATCAAACGGACCGCAAAGATAGTTTTTTTTGAACAATATGCGACCTTTAAAACGAGTATTTTTATAGCCAGTGGACTGAAAATCCAGATTCTCGTAGATAGACCAATTTTTTAATTGCCGCTTAACACCATAGTCCCAGAATAAACCGTTTAAAGCCTTACATTT
>CAJXPD010000394.1 GCA_913057785.1 uncultured Lewinella sp.
AAAATATTCCACCAACCATTGACTCTGTGCTGGCTCAAGCAGACCGAGCGCTTGCCGAAGCCAATTTCGAATTAGCTCAAACCTTAGCTGGCGATGCACTAGCGCGATTTCAAGCCGCGCCACAAAATGAATTGTCCAAAGCTCCCCTGATCTATCATATCCTGGGTAATGTTGCGCTGGAACAATCGGCTCCGGATACGGCCTATTTGCTATTCCAAAAGGGACTTGCGCTTGCCGAATCGATTTCCGCTTTCAGCGAGTTAAACCTGGCTAAGATCTACAATGACCTGGGCAATTATCATATGGAAATGCGCGCTTTTGCAGCAGCACACGAGAGGTATCAGCAGGCTTGGAAAATTCGAGAAAGGGAACTGGAGTGGGGACATCCTGAACTGGCTAATAGCCATTCTAATATGGGAAACTACTACTTGGCAATTGGCCAGGACCGGGTCGCTGATAAGCTGCTCACCTCGGCTTTGCGCATGCGGCGCCAAGAACTTCCCGCTATTCACCCCGATCTCGCCTCTTCTTATTATAATATGGCAGACTTGAGATTCTATCAAAATGACTTTAAGGGTAGTTTTCAATATGCGGAACAAGCCAAGGAAATCCGATCCGAATTGTACCCCAACGGTCATCCTAGTCTGGGAAGAAGCTGGCTACAAATAGCAAGATACCATCAGGCACAAGGTCGGCTACAGGCAGCGAGGGATGCTTATCAGGAGGCCATCCAAATATTTCGGCGATTCCCCAGTCAGCAGACGGACATTGCCACTTGGCATACCCGCATGGGGAATAGCCTTGAAGCAGAAGGACGCTATACGCAAGCCCTATCACAGTATGATAGTGCATATCAGTTGCGCTCCAGCTTATTTGTGGTACATTCCTCCATTAGTGAGAGTTTGAATGACATGGGGAACTGCTATGCCAGTTTGGGGGATTATGGCAATGCATTGTACATCTATCAAGAGGCCCTTCGAGTTTTGGAGGAAAGTCCCTTTCAATTATATTTGTCCGCCTTGTACGAAAATCTAGGCACGAGCAGCAGAAGACTGGGCCGTTTGGAGGAAGGCCTAGTATACCTGGAGGAAGCTTATGGGATTAAAGCTACCACCTTGGGCGCAAATGATCCAGACCTGGGTACTTCCCTGATTAATCTGGGCAATGCGTATTTGGACCTTCAACAGTTTTCCGAAGCAGAGAACTATTATAAACAAGCACTGACGCTTGCTGAGCGAGCTTTTGGAGTGGGACACATTAGCACCCTGCTACCCATCAATAATCTGGGGATATTTTACTACAATCAGCGAAAACATGAGGAGGCCTTGGTCTACTTCACCAGAGCTTACGAAGTGGCCAATGCTAGTTTCCCAGATAAGTCTCCGGCCCTGGCTGATTATATAAACAACATCAGCTTAACGCATGGACGATTAGGAGATCCAGTTAAGGCACTCCAATTGGCAGAGGACGGCCTAGCATTGTTCTCCGAAGACCAAGTTGAAATTCCCACTGCCTATTTGTCCCTTTTACAGTCCAAAGCTCGAAGTCTTCTGGCACAATCACAAGATGAGATGGCCTTGAAGCAGGCTTATGAAACTTATGCCAAAGCAACAAGTTTCCTCGACGCCACGCGTTTGATCTACGAGGATGATCTTTCTCGACAAACACTAGTAGCTTCTAATTTTGAAATCTTTGAAGGAGCACTGTCTTGCTTGCACACCTTGATAGAGAAGGGAATTGCTGGAGCGGACTGGGAAGAGGCCGCCTTTCATCATTTTGAGAAAAGTAAGAGCCTCAGTTTGCTAGATGCCTTACTGCGTTCCAAAGGCCTTAACTTTAATGACCTGCCTGCGACGCTCAAGGAGCGAGAAACTATGATCCTAGATAAGATCGGTTATTGGGAAAAGCGCAGATACGATTGGCTAAACGGTAGCGATGAAACAGATAACCGAGATTCCATCATCCAACTTAACCAGGAAATAGCGAAGTGGAAGAGTGAGCATCGAACTCTGATGGAAGAGGTGAAACAAATGGATACTCGATATTACCAACTGAAGTACGATCAGCAACTGATTACTAGTGAGCGGGTGAGAAAGGAATTGCTAGTAGGTGAGAAAGGCTTGGTGGAGTACTTTCTTGGTCAAGAACACATTTATGTATTCTTGTTGACGGCAGAGCAGAAACAACTCTTTAAAGTACCCTTTGACTTCCCATTAGAGCGATGGATGGCCAATATTCGAGAGGCGATCACGGCATTTCCAACGGCTGGTACGGAATCTGCCAATATCTTTTTGGAGGTCTTTGCCGATTATACGCACCGGATCTATGAAAAAGTTTTTGCTCCTATAACGGGAGAGGTACTGCCAAAAGAACTCATTATAATTCCTGATGGGGCCTTGTCTTATCTTCCTTTTGAATTGCTATTAGAAAAGTATCCAGAAAAAATAGCGCGATTTAAATCCTATTCCTACTTAATCAAACAGCATCAGATTAGCTATGCCTTTTCAGCGACGCTGCTTCATCAGATGATTACGGAATATCAAGTGCGTCCGTCAAAATTCTTTTTAGGGATTGCTCCGAGCTTTGCTTCTGACGGTCCGTTCGAACCTTTAGCCTATAATCAATTAGAGGTAGATCGGATTGGAGAATTGATGCACCCTGCTCAGGTGAGCAAATATGCTACTGTAGAGGAATTTAAAATGGCTGCTCCTGCCTATAACATCATTCACCTGGCTACACACGGCGTGCTTAATGATAAAGCGGATGCCTTTTCCTACATCGCCCTGAGTCCCGATAGCATCGAACAGGATCAAGGTGTACTTTTTACGCGTGACCTCTACGATATGCGCCTCAATGCAGCTATGGTGGTGCTAAGTGCTTGCGAAACCGGTCTAGGCAAATACCAGAGAGGGGAGGGGATCATAAGCTTAGCCCGTGGGTTCGCCTATGCCGGCGCTAAGAGTACTTTAACAACCCTGTGGAGTATCGATGATGAGACGACAAAAGAATTGATGTATCAGTTTTACGAAAACATCCAACAAGAAATGCCGAAGGATCAGGCTTTGCACGAAGCCAAGATTCGCTTCCTCGAAGAGCAAACCAATATTAAGGCGCATCCTTTCTACTGGGCCCCATTTGTTTTGATCGGAGATGTGGGGCCGATTGTTGTTGAGGCAGGCTGGTCTTGGTGGTGGATTGGAATTCCAGTATTGCTTTTGGTGGGCTGGTTGGTTAGGAGGTGGTTTTAGACATCCGAAGCCTTCAAGACTTCGGATGTCTAAAGTGCTGCCTTACGGCTGCACCACCAATCGTTTGCTGCCTTTCAACTGTTTGTCTTGAATAAGGCTGATGATGTATACACCCGGCGCCAGATTACTGAGGTCGAGCGGCATGCTCAGACCCATTGCTGAATCCAGAGCGATCTGTCTGATCATTTTACCAAACGCATCCCGAACGACTAGCTGCGCTGGCTTGTCTTGGAATTCTTCCAATACCAACTGAGTCTGATCAGAAGCTGGATTTGGAAATACTTCGATCGAACCATTCCCAACATCACCGACTGTGCCCCAGGCCTCTAAACCTTCAGGCGTGATGGGAGCCGGATCTCCTAGGATTCCACCGGCCAACGTACCACTTCCAGATAGCGATACATTTTCAAATACTCCTTCTACCTCGGCACTACCATTCAAACTATAAGCCATCATTCCTACATATATACAGTCTTCTAGATTGGAGAAGTTGACTTTATATAATAATCGCCAGTAACTTCCATTGGTACTGGTGTAGGACTTGATCTCATCGCCTTTACGAACAATGCGTAGCCACTTTACTCTGCTTCTATTGGAGGAGGTTCTCACTACTGGCCCATCATAAATCGGTCTCCATTCTCTTCTGACCCTGCGCGTAGAATTGTTCTTTAAAACTCCTGCTCTCCTTGCCAATGGATCCAGACTTTCTCTGGCCATTAGCCCGGCATATCCACCCGCGTTAACATCTGAAATTTCGGCAGTCAGAGAACCATCTCCACAAAGCTCCTGGTAAACAAAAGCAGCTTGGTCTGGATTCTGGTTGCTTTGCCAACAGCCTTCAGAGGTCAAGGTGAAACTTTCGTTATCTGCATCAAATTCTGATGTGGTCTGTCCATCACAGTTTAGGCTACCGTCGCTAGGCCCTTCGGTCCATCCGCAAGGTAAGCCGATAACATCAACATAGGAGGTACAAACATCTATATTACCTGTTTCATCTTGGATCGTAACTGGGATAGCTACGGTATTACCCAATTCTTCACAACCAATAGTAAGATTGGCCGAGACAAAGGCTACGAATCCACAGTTGTCAGAGCTGGCTGCTTCATTCCAGACCTGGTCAACGGTCAGGTTAATATCTTGCTCGCCATTAAAATCGATCGTAAAGTCCTTGCACACAGCTAGAGGATCTTCGTCATCAAGAACCGTAAGGTATTGGGAGCAAGTTTCCTTATTGCCGTAAATATCTTTGACTCTCCATTGCACCTGGTACCTACCGACGGAGAAGAATCCACTCGGGTCAGCTACCCGACTGCTCCAGCTTCCTAGAGGCCCTCCATTTTCATCTACTGGACGATAGCGGGCTCTTACTTCAAGTACAAAGCAATTATCGGTGACAATGGGAGTGATCAACTTGACTTCGGCACCGCATACACCAGGATCGGTTCCCGTAGAAACATCACCTGAACAGGCAATTCTTGGTTTCTCATTGTCAGTGATTGAAACAGTAAAACTACATTCTACTGCTTGATTTCCGGCTTTATCCATGCCGGAATAGGTGACGGTAGTGGTACCTACATCGAAGAAAGTACCAGGAATATGAGTTGAGTTGAATGCTTCCTCTGGGCAATTATCTTCGAAGATGGGCGGTGTCCAAGTGGCAATGGCTCCGCATTCTCTGAAATCATTAAATAAGTTGATGTTGGTTGGACAATTACTAAAGGTCGGTATTTCGGTATCGTTGACGGTAACGGTAAAGCTACAAGCAGTAGCGTCGTTGCCTGCCGCGTCCGATCCCGTATAAGTAACCGTGGTAGAACCTATAGGGAAGAAGTCCCCTGGAGCAAAGTTAGAGCTAGGCGTTTCACCTGGACAGTTGTCCTCCAAAGTAGGTGGTGTCCAACTAACATTGGCCCCACAGTCGCCCGCATCATTGTTCACCAAGATATTGCCTGGGCAGTTGCTGAAACTTGGCACTTCATTATCCTGAACGATGACATTGAAGCCACATTGAGCAATGTTTCCAGCTGCATCAGTCACGGTAGCAAGTACAGAGCCGGAGCCTACACCAAAGAAGCTGCCAGATGCTGGGTTGATTATCAAAGCTGCACCGGGACAATTGTCGCCGAAAGTGACATTATAGTTGACTGCGGCACCGCATTGTCCCGGATCATTGTCTACGGTGATATCTGCTGGACATACTATGTTCGGATTTTGGGTATCGTTAACAAGAACCGTGGCAGTACATTTATCGTCAAGACTTCCGTCGCTGACGGTCAATTCTACCGTGTAGGGTCCTCCTACGGCAAATGGTCCATTGTTATCCAATGTCAATTGAAGGGGATCTCCATCTGGATCATTCGAACCATTATTGATTTGTGAGACACTGGTACTGGCTTCACAACTATTTGGCTCAGCAGAAACGGTGATATTTTGACACTTAGCTATGGGCGGTTGGTTGCATACACTATTGGGGTCTTCAACTGTAACAGTGATGTCACAAGTCGTCGAATTCCCATTTACATCAACATTTAAAATCGTCTCTGTATTTGAGCCCAAGTCGTCACAGGTGAAGATAACCTGTGAACTTCCCACGGTACCAGTCACGCCACAGTTGTCATTACGATTGGTGATGGCTCCTGAGTTCAAGGGATTAAGGGCTACTTCCCCATTGGTGCTTAGTGTAACTGTGACGTCATTACAAGTTGCCGTCGGTGCTTCGTTATCCTTTACGATCACATTGAAAGAACAGTTTCCCACATTTCCACCGGCATCTGTTGCACTTGCATTAATGGTGGTCGTACCTACATTGAAGAGGGTCCCGGAGTTTTGATTAAGGGTAACAGCTAGGCTCCCGTCACAATTGTCCGTGGCGGTAACGGTAAAGTTCACGACCGCACTACATTGACCCGGATCATTATTGACATTGATGCTAGTGGGACAAGAAAGACTTGGGGCTTCATTGTCTTTCACCGTAAGCGTAACTTGGCAGGGCGTAGCATTGACATTACCATTGCCGTCATCAGCAGTGATAGTAACCACAACTTGATCTCCTTCTCCCGAGCCGAAGGTTGAATTTGCCGGGATATCTTGACCAATCACCACATTACCGCAGTTATCCGCAGCATCAGCGATGATAGTGCTGAAATCGGGTACCACTCCTTGACAGTTTCCAGCGGCCACATCTACGGTCCGGTCACTTGGACAGGTGAAAGTAGGAGGGGTGGTATCATCAATAGTCAGCTTCCAAGGAACGGATCTGGTGCAATCACCCGTGGGATCCTTGATGTTTACAAATAAGGTGTGCGTAACTCCATCGGCCAGGGCTGGGTCGTCCACGAAGGTATTGTTGCCTTGGGTATAGGTGCCTGCGGATGTAGTAGCGTTTTCATCAGAAAAGATGCCCAGAATATTGAAATCAACCTGATTTAATAGGAAAGCAGAACTAATAGGCTCACAGCCTGTAGCAGAAGTAGGCTGGATGATAATTTCATTGTTAACCACGCCTGGCACAACGGGACTCTGTTGATAGGAGATGATACCATTATTTATGAAGGGGCTTCCATCTTTACTATGGCCATTACCCGTATCAATAAGCAGTAATCCGTTATTTGTAAAAGAAGAATTTATTTTAACCTCGATGTTGTCGTAGATAATAAACTCGCCGCAAGCTCGGTTGGTAAAATTGCTTTGAATAGCTCTAAAACCAAAGCTATTCGGTTGATTGTTTTGGCCAATGGTGATTTTTCCATCGTTGAAGAAGTTAGGACCATAGGTATAAATGCCATAACGCCCGGCTTTTTCTATTTGGATTGCTCCCCCTTCCTCATTGGTAAAGGTTCCTCCATTGGCTATACCGTCAAAATCAGCCTGGGCGGTCATTCCGATAGTTATATTTCCCAAATTGCGAAAATTCCCACTGTTGACTTTAATCGCATCTCCAGAACTGGCCTCGCACTGAATGGTTCCAGTAGCAAAATTTGTAAAATTGTTTGCAGTAAAGATTCCTCGGAAGCCACGAGCTATTGAACCAGTCCTCAATAAACCTCGGTTATTAAAGGTAGAACCAAAAGTAGTGAATATGCTCCAACTGCCATTTTTTCCAATATCTAGTACCGCTCCTTCATTGTTGTTAAAGGTGGATTCACTTTCTATGCCATTAGTATTGGGAGACTTGACCGAGCCAATCGTAATAGTCCCTGAATTATTAATTGCACCGGAGGCAACGAAAATACCAATGTCGCAGGCTTCTATCTGCACCTGTCCTCCGGTGTCATTTCTGAAATTACCACGATTAAATATAGCGGAACGCCCTACTTTCTTATTCAATCCAAGGATAATACTTCCTTCATTGATAAAGGTTCTTCCCCCATTGTTTTGAATGCCATATCCCGCATTAAAAGGGCGATTAGTCCCGTCGACTTGAATAGTACCATCGGGATGATTTCTGAAGCCCCCTCCGTTTACGATGGCTGTACTGCCAATATTGGTAGTGGCGCCTAGAGAGATGCTTCCATGATTTTGCACCGATCCGTTATTGATCAGCCCGATGCCTGGAGATCCATTAATGGTTAAGCTTCCGCCATTCTCAATCGTCAATACCGCTCCCCCTTGCACACCAACGGACAAAGCCAAAGCATCGGTACCGTTGAGGATGATGGGATCGTTTGTCCTATTAGGAATGGTTACGTTGTCTGCGGCCGTGGGGACTGAGCCAGTACTCCAGTTGGTTGGGTCTGCCCAGTCTGAACTGGTACTGCCGTTCCAGGTTTGGGCACTTAATGGGGTGGTAGTAAAACTCAAGAACAGTAGTATCGCAAATCCTTGAAAAAATCTTGAATGCTGGTTCATTTTTTATGTAGCATTTTGAGTTGAAACAAGTTCACTTCTGAAGAAACTGAAAGTGGTACTTGTACCCATAGGTCCAGCTGTCTCCAAAAGGAAATTCTAGTGTTTTGAAGTAGAGGAAAAGGTCTAGAGTAAGGTTGGGTTCAATCCAAGTAGGCAAATAAAAGGCTATTTTCATATGGGGAATACCCGATGAAATCAATGGGTAGATTGTTGACGTACAGGGCTTCGATGACTTCTTAAATACTTGAGAAGCACCAAGCTGAACGTACAAGAATCTGCACCAAGCCAGAACTTGTCCTAATTTGAAACTGAATTATTTAAGGAGAAAAATTAGTAGTGTATTCTTATGATACAATTTAAAGGAAGCCCAATAACAGGGGAGGGTATGTAGACTTGAATAGAAATAGGATGGCGCAAATATAGGGATTATGTTTATAAAAGCAACTAATATGCTTTGGAAGTTCAAAGTTGATTGCCAAAATGAAAAGGAGCAAGTGCAGTGACACTTGCTCCTTTGTTGATTTTAGACATCCGAAGTCTTCAAGACTTCGGGTGTCTAAAGCGCTGCCTTACGGCTGCACCACTAGT
>CAJXPD010000395.1 GCA_913057785.1 uncultured Lewinella sp.
CCTCCATTTCCTATTTTTAATATTGATAGCTCGACGGCTTCCTGACCCACAGGGACTTCCTTGCTAAAGCCTTATAATTTTTGGAAAACCAACTTAATACATGTCGCAACGAAATTTTTGCTACTGCTTGATCAGTTCTCTCTTCTTGAGCAGCTTAGTCTTTCTATCCGCCTGTTCAGAACAGGTGATCAGCATCGAAAGTCCGTCTGGAATCCTAGAGGCTATTGTATTAAAAACAGAGGAGGGCTTACAACTGGCATTAAACCAAAAAGGGCAGCGAGTAAGCACGATAAATTTAGGAAAATTTGTCCTTGGGAAAGACACTTTAGGATTAGCCTACAAGATTATAGATAGCGAAATCAACAATAAAGAGGAGCAATGGACTCCGATCTATGGGGAGCGCAACAGCATCCCGAATCATTATTCAGTAGTTCAACTTACGTTGGAGGATCCGCTCTATGCTGATTTATCTTTCCAACTAGAGTGTAGATTATACGATGAAGGCCTAGCTTTTCGCTACCACTTTGCCCCTTCTCTTACCGACACTTTATGGGAAGAACTCACCAACTTTGCCTTTGAGCAAGACCACATGGCCTGGGTAACAGAGCGAGCACAAGGGGCTTACCAAGAGATGCCCATCAGCAGCATTCCTTCCGTGGCAGAACGCCCTTTAGTCATCAACCAGAACGATAGTCTTTTTCTGGCCATTGGAGAAGCTGCCCTTGTGGACTTTGCCAGGATGAAACTAGCTAGTCAAGTAGAAAAGTCCAACACACTCTGTGTAAAGCTGGAAGGACCGGTCAACCTACAACTCGCCAGGCATCAGACTCCTTGGAGATACATCATGGTAGCGGAAAGCCCAGGTCAATTGCTAGAAAACAACTACTTCGTACTCAACCTAAATGAACCGAATCAAATTCAAGACACCTCCTGGATCAAGCCCGGCAAAGTGATCAGAGAAGTGACTTTAACCACTCAAGGTGGAATAGCTTGCATAGACTTTGCCGCACAGCACAATCTGCAGTACGTTGAATTTGATGCAGGTTGGTATGGCAATGAATACGATGACAGCTCTGATGCCACGACCGTCACAGTTGATCCAAAGAGGTCCCCTGGTCCACTTGATCTTCCCTACATCATCGATTACGCCAATAGTAAGGGGATTGGTATTCTCCTATATGTAAATCGACGGGCACTAGAGCAACAACTGGATGAAGTCCTTCCCTTGTTTAGATCTTGGGGGATCAAGGGGGTGAAATACGGTTTTGTCCGAATAGGCTCACAGGAGTGGACCGCCTGGCTTCACGAAGCTGTGCGAAAAGCGGCAGATCATCAATTAATGGTAGATATTCATGATGATTATCGCCCTACTGGCTACTCCCGTACCTACCCCAATCTGATGACGCAAGAAGGAATTCGAGGAGACGAAGAAAGCCCATCGACCGAACACAGCTTAATCACTGGCTTTACCCGAATGATCGCAGGAGCAGGTGACAATACGAATTGCTACCTGGCTTCAAGAGTACCCGAAAAGATGGGCGGGAAAGCTGCTCAGATGGCAAAGGCCATCCTCCTTTATAGTCCCTGGCAGTTTATCTATTGGTACGATCGCCCGGAAGCTTCACCGCACAAAAAAGGAGGAGCAGGTTCCGCACAAAGTATTATCCGTCTAGAAGAAAATCTTGATTTCTATGACCAACTGCCCACCGTCTGGGACAACACCAAGGTACTAGAAGGCAAAATTAGCGAATACGCCACCATCGCTAGACAACATAGGGATACTTGGTATATTGGCAGCTTAGCTGCAAAGACGGCTAGAGCAGTAAACATTCCCCTTTCATTCCTTGATAAAGACCAAGAGTACCAGGCAAAGGTCTATTTCCAAGAGGAAGCCGATCTATCATCCAATGAAATACAAACGGAAGAGATAAGCGTCACTCCAGACATGGTTTTGTCTAGAAGTATTCCGGCGAATAGTGGGGTGGCTATTGTTATTCGGAGGGGGGACTAGGAGGGAGAATACAGAGGGCAGAGAATGCATCAAGGCAATCTGACTTCCGGCTTCTGACAGCAAAGCGATCTGAAATCTGTTGACTGACAGCAAAGCGATCTGACCTCTAATCACGCCTAACTTCTCAATAAAACACTATCTTCCCAAACCATTACGATTTACTTCCAAGACGAATAAGCATGTTTGACCAACAGACCTATATTAAAAGGAGGAAGTTTCTTCAGGAAAAAGTAGGAGAAGGCTTGATCTTACTCTTTGGGAATGAGGAATCTCCTATGAACTATACGGACAACACCTATCATTTTCGACAAGACAGCACTTTTCTTTACTATTTCGGCATTCAAAGGCCAGGCTTAGTAGCATTGATTGATCTAGAGAAGGGCCGTGAGGTGATATATGGAGAGGAATACACCGTGGAGGATTATGTGTGGCGAGGGCCACAGCCTACTATCCTTGATCAGGCCGCCTTATGCGGCATAGAAGAAGTTCGACCTACTAAGGAGCTATCCACTATTTTAAGTCAAGCTCAAGCTTCTAGTACCCCTATACATTTTTTGCCCCTATACCGTGCAGAGAACCAGCAAAAGCTACAGTCCTGGCTAGATATACACCCTCAGGAGATCATGAGCAAGCGTTCTCTGGATTTAGTCAGAGCAGTGATCAGTCAACGAGAGTATAAAAGCCAAGAAGAAATTGAACAGCTGCATCAGGCCGTAGATGTTTCCGTTGAGATGCATGTGGCAGCTATGAGATTTGCCCAACCGGGCATGACAGAAGCTCAGGTCACCGCGGAAATACACCGAGTTGCCTTGGCCGCCGGGGGGAACATCTCCTTCCCCATTATTGCGACCAAGGACGGGCAGACCTTGCACAATCACTATCATGGGAATACGATCCAAGCGGGAGATCTGTTTTTGGTGGATGCAGGTTTTGAAAACCCAATGGCTTATGCCGGAGATCTATCTAGTACCTTCCCCGTTAGCCCAACATTTACACCCAGACAAAAAGACATTTATCAGCTGACCTTAGATGCGCATCAAGCTGCTATCGATGCCCTGGGTCTGGGCATCCCTTTCAAAGCTGCGCATATTGCAGCTTGCAGCACCATTTTCGATGGATTAAAAGATATGGGGTTAACTAAAGGAAATACCGAGGATGCTGTCGAAGCAGGTGCCCATGCCCTGTTTTTCCCTTGTGGTACCGGTCACATGATGGGCCTGGACGTGCACGACATGGAAGACTTAGGGGAGGTTTGGGTCGGCTACGAAGGGCAAGCAAAGAGCACGCAATTTGGGCTGAAGTCACTCCGATTGGCTAAGCCCTTAGAAGTCGGTCACGTCATTACGATAGAACCTGGGATTTATTTTATTCCCGAATTAATGGATCTCTGGCGGGGCCAAGGCAAATTCAATGAGTTCATCGATTGGGATCAGGTCGATGCTTATCGGAATTTTGGAGGCATCAGAAATGAGTAAGACTTTGTCATGACCGAGGAGGGAGCTCAGCTTCTGGGGAAACCCAAACCTAAGACCATTTCAGACATTGAATCTATTCGAACCGAAGCCTACGCTTGAAGCCTTATAGTATGAAGAATATTTACCTATTCCTGAGTTGCATCTTTCTATATGCCTGCCAGCATCAGCAAGATCAAATGACACTAAATCTAAGTCTAGGTTCGAAAGCCCAATGGCTTCAGGATGACCGTCCGCTTCCCGCCAATGATTCTCTTTTCTATCTGGATCATCCCGCTCCACTTTTCCGTAAAACCTTTAGTGCCGATGGCGAGATTAAAGAAGCTCATCTCTTGATCACCGCGGCCGGATATTACAAAGCATCTTTGAATGGTTCCGCGGTAGAAAACAATGTACTCGATCCGGCCTGGACGGACTTTAGCAAGCGAATTTACTATTCAGACTACGATGTCACGAGCTTGCTGCAAGCCGGTGAGAATTGCTTGGGCGTAGCGCTGGGTAATGGCTTTTACAACCCGCTACCGCTTCGAAAATGGGGGCGACGCAACCTAAGAACAGATCTGGCCAAAGTAGGCAAGCCTTGCTTTAAAGCGAAGTTAGTGGTGCTATATGAAAATGGTCAATCCGAAGAAATCGTTTCCGATGATTCCTGGTCCTATGCCTATGGTCCTTTGGTACGCAATAGCGTATACCTAGGCGTGACCTATGATGCCCGTAAAGCACTGCCGGGTTGGGATAGTCCCAATTATGATGCACAAGCTTGGAAGCCAGCACAAATCACCGAAGGCCCTGGTGGCCAATTGCAGAAAGCCTTTTTCCCTCCCGTACAAATCACTCAAGAGATCACGCCTCTTGACATCTACTCTCCGGCGGCAGGAACCTGGCTGGTGGATATGGGCGTAAACTTCACCGGGACTTTCCGGATCAAGTTATCTGGTACCGCAGGTGATACCATTGCTTTTCGGGTAGGAGAGCGGATCTACGAAGACGGAAGCCTAAATCCGATGACCGCCGTCATTGGTCAGATTAAACGTGCAGGAGTAGGAGGTCCGGGTGCACCAGATGTGGCTTGGCAAGGTGCCCAATATATTCTGGGAGAGAAGGAGGAATGGTTCGAACCCGAATTCACTTACCTTACTTTTCGCTACTTGGAGATTACTGGACTAGCGGAGAAACCAGCTATTGCGAATATCAAGGGACTCTTTCTCCATACTAATGTGGAATCCCCGAACCAATTCTCTTGTTCTTCAGATTTACTCAACTCCATCCAAGAAGCCACCCAAAGGACTTTCTTGGCCAACCTGGTGAGTGTACAATCAGACTGCCCAGCAAGGGAAAAGTTTGGATATGGAGGTGATATTAATGCTACCAGCGAATCCTTCATTTATAATTTTGACATGCAGGATTTCTATCGCAAGACGATATACGACTGGGTAGATGCCATGAACGATTCCACTTTCATCGATACAGCGCCTTTCGTGGGAATCCAATACTGCGGAATCAGTTGGGAGTCCGCCTTTCTAACTACTCAGTATTATCTCTATCTGTACTACAAGGATACCGAGATCATCGAGGAATTGTATCAGCTGGATAAAGAATGGATGGAAAAAGCCGCTCGCCTGCATCCGGATGGTTTGGTAGAGCAAGGACTAAGTGATCACGAATCCCTAGAACCTGTTCCTGTCACCTTAACAGGAACTGCTCATTATCTGCAGTGTGCCCAAATTATGAGCACTTTCGCGCAAGTGATGGGAGACCAGGCTGGAGAAGAACAGTATAGGCAACTGGCAAAGCAACTTCAACAGATCTTGAAGGAAAGATTCTGGGATCAGCCCGTGGCTGGCCCCATCAATCGACAAACCCTCTTCGCTACCCTGCTCTATCACCAGATTATCCCAGCAGATCAAATTGAAGCAGGCAAAGATTCTCTCTTGGCAGCCATCAAAAATGGGCCAGCTAGCCATTTCAATACGGGTATTTTTGGTACCAAATACGCCCTGGAAACGCTCTCTGAATTCGTCGGTGCTGACCAGGTTTTCAATGTCGTCAATAGCACGGAATACCCTGGCTGGGGCCACATGATCGATCGCGGAGCCACAACTATTTGGGAAACATGGAAGGAGAGTGATAATATCTACTCCAATTGCCATCCTATGTTTGGCACCGTAACGGAATGGTATTATCGTTGGCTGGGAGGTATTCGTCCGATTCCAGAGACACCTGGGTTCGAAGCATTCGTCCTATCCCCCTCAACGCCCGCAGGCCTGCCCGCTGTGAATTGTACTTATCATTCCCCTTTTGGCCCTATCGTTTCGAATTGGAAGCAGGGAGAAGATAGCTCCTATGAGTATGAACTGAGTATTCCGAAAGGAAGCACAGCTCAAGTAGCTCTCCCATTAGCCGAAGGGCAAAAGCTAATCGTACGAAAGAAAAGCGACGATACCGAACTGACAGGCATAGATGGACTGCAGAGCGGTCAATTTGAACTGACAGCAGGCGAGTATAGGATTACTCGTTCTAGATAAATGTTTATGAGATGGGTAGCCGCTAACGTGGCTGCCCATCCCAATTCATCTCCTGTCCACCCGATAAAGCACTAAAGGTGGTTTCATTCTCTTTGTACTTCAGGCGGTAGCTACCCGCTTTTACATTTCTCACTTTGGCTTGGACCAGCTGACCATCCGCCCAGCTTAGATCAACTTCCACGCCTCCTCTAGCTTTAAGCCCTTTGACACTTCCTACTGACCAGCTTTCGGGTAAAGCAGGTAGTAATTCGATCACTCCGGCGTGAGACTGCATCAGCATTTCCGCTACTCCGGCCGTGACGCCCATGTTTCCGTCCAGTTGAAAAGGTGGATGGGTAGAGAAAAGATTGGCATATACCCCTCCCCCATCGGACATGTTAACGCTTTTATCTCCGGTCAACTTCAAAGCTCGACGGAGCATAGCATACGCCCCGTCACCGTCATACAGTCGTGCCCAAAAATTGATCTTCCAACCGATGGACCAACCTGTACCTTCATTCCCTCTTGCCACCAAGGATGTTCGAGCAGCTTCCGCCAGTTCCGGGGTTTCCAAAGCGCTGATCTGCTTGCCGGGATATAAAGCAAAAAGGTGAGATAAATGACGATGTTTGTTATCCGGATCATCCAGATCTTCCTTCCACTCTTGCAATTGTCCCCAGCTACCGATCCGCAAAGGCAGTAGCTTTTCCTTAGCTCGAGTTAATTCCGCTTTGAAATCTGGTTCTATACCTAAAATGTCTAGTGCCTGGATAGTATTGGAAAACAGGTCCCAAACAATCTGAATATCCATGTAGGCACCGGTAGAAATCCCTCCATGCTCAGGTGAATAAGAAGGGGAGGAAACCAATTGGCCCTCCTCATCTTCGGTCAAATAATCTAGCCAGAACAAGGCCGCTTCCCTCAGAATAGGATAGGCTTTGTTTTCCAGATAAGCGCGATCAAGATTATATTCATAGTGCTGCCAAACGTGTTGTCCATACCAGGCAGCCCCAGCGGGAAAGAAGCCCCAAGGGAAATCCCAGCCTGGCGCCGTAAAACCAAAGGTGTTGTTCATGGTATTGACGATCCAGCCCCTGGCATTAAAGAAATCTTTAGCACTTTGGCGACCAGGTGCTCGCAAGCGATCGATGTACTCAATTAAGGGCTCATGCACCTCCGACAGATTGGTTACTTCGGCGGGCCAATAGATCATTTGGATATTGATATTGGCGTGATAGTCGCTGGCCCAGGGCGGATTGTTGATATGGTTCCACTTGCCTTGCAAGTTTGCGGGTAAGCTTCCAGGGCGTGAACTGCTGATCAGCAGGTACCGGCCGTATTGGAAATAGAGGGCTTCCAGTGCAGGATCTTGTCCCCCGTCTTGATAGGCTTGTAGGCGTTGATCGGTGGATAAGTCACTGGTTTCCGATGTAGGTAAGTTGAAGCTTACTCGACTGAATAATCCTTGGTAGTCCTTGATGTGCTCAGTCTGGATTTGATCATAGGTGACCGTTACCAAGTTATCCATGGTTTCCTGGTTAAGCTTTTTCAAGTCTCGCCCGGTATAATGCGGGTATTCATTCTGGTAGTCCGTGGCTGCGGTGAGGTAGAGATCAAGCTTTTGGGTGGGCTCTACTTTTATCAACCCATTATCAAGAGAAACTTGGGCACCATGCGCATCAATCTTCATACGGCTTTCGAAGGCCATGCCATTATTCGACAAGGCCCCTTCCATGATGAGTTCATTTCCCTCCAAACGAATTTTTCGCTCTTGATGTAGTGAGTTCAATTGGATTTCATAGGCTAATCCTTCCTGAGCATCATTCGCAAAACGAAAAACCAATGCCCGCTTCGGATAGGAGGCAAAATAGGTACGTTCATGTTTTACCCCACCCGCTTGGAAGTGCACCCGACCGACGGCTTCACTAATGTCAAGTTCCCGCCGATAGTCTGTCACTGCCCCTTTTAAGTCAGGTCGTATGCGGAGTTCTCCAAAGGATTGATAGGCTCCATAGCCAACCCAGCGGCTATCCCCCTCGTTCGCTTTTATCACGCCGGTCAGTTCTTTCCTGGCTAAAGCGTGTGCTTCTTCATATTTCCCATCCTGCAACAATTGCCGCACCTGGGGTAAGTATTGATAAGCACCTGGCCGGTTGCCTCCATTGTATGCTTCCCACTCCCCTTTTCCACCACTCCATAGCGATTCTTCGTTAAATTGAATACGTTCTTCTTCGGTCCCACCAAAAAACATAGCGGCCAAGTAGGCGTTACCAATCGGCAAAGCCTCTTGCATCCAATCCTCAGCCGCTTGCTCATACCACAGTTTTAGTTCCGTCTCGGGTAGCTGGGTATCATCCTCATGATGATGATGGTGGTCGTGATGATCATGATCATGTGCGTGGTTGCCCGTGCAACCCAGGAAGAGGTACACGGAGAGGAATAGAGGTAGGATATATTTCATCTTGTTGATTTTCATCTAAAAAGACAGGATTCAGCTGAGTCGGTGACTAGGCCTTTAGTTCACAACAATCTCTCCCACAAATAACCAAGCAGGCTGGCCTGCTCCGGGATGCCCTGCGGGAATGCGGTCTTGATGCTTGGCGGTCACTTTCAAAAACTGGATGG
>CAJXPD010000396.1 GCA_913057785.1 uncultured Lewinella sp.
TAATCACCTGATTGGGGCCACAATTATCTGAACTCGGAGAACAGTTTTCGCTGTCCATTGGATTTACCGAAGCATTCGTATCATCACAATCTGCTCCGTTATTGGCGTAGCCTGCTGGAGGAGCAAGCGCGCAGGTATCTAGCGGAAAGGCTGGGTTGCCAAAACCATCCCCATCGGCATCAACAAAATAGACCATAATGGGTATGCCCTCATCAATGAGCCCGTTGCAGTTATTGTCAATCCCATCGCATATTTCTGGTGCCCCGGGATAAATACTGGCGTTGAGATCATTACAGTCGTCTTGCTCGAAGGCACCATCCTGATCCTGGTCGATAAAGAAATACTGAACAGCATGATGGTAGGCAGCAATCCCAACTTTCTCCCCAATAATCCTTCCAGGAATATCATCCACTGGCGGATGTATTCCACCCCAAATCCTCGACAAGCTGGTTTGATCGGAGGCATCTCGGTAAGTGGCCCACTGTAAAGTCACATCCTCACTTGGGCCCTGTTCAAAAACTAAGAAGTCATTCTTGGGAGCATGGAACTCCCCCATTCCACCGGGGAAGTATTCGTCACCGGTTATCAGGGTCAAGACCTCAGCAGCAGCTCTCGAAAAAGTCGAATGCCCAGATACATACCCGGCAAATGGCGGTGTCACAAATGTGGGCCGCTGATAAGGCCACCATTCTTCGGCCAAAACCCAATTGACCCCAGCGGTAGTAGTAGCGGGATCGGGTATTGCATCGGGTCCACGCCAAGCATATAGCTTTATTTTCCCTACATTTTCATCATTTTCCCCAGCCAGCGTTTCTCCTGACTTCACCAATTCTATGTATCCAGGGACAAGCGGTAAGCCCTCCGGGTCAAAGCTTGGCAGATTAGGGTCGCTGCTTTGCCCCTTCCTTCCCATATATCGGATGGCGGAAACGGGGCGTATATAATCATAATAACCTTTAATGCCCCAGGCGGAAATAGCTGCATCATGCATAGCACCGCCTAGGGTTAGGTAGGCTTTTACCTCCCATTCCAACTCATCCAAAACCTCTCCTTTACCCGCAAACTTTTTTTCAAAAGCAGGATGATCGTTTACGTAATTCAAGATGGTAAACCAATGCCCGGGAGGCGTTTCAGAATCAGGACCATCGGCCCAAAATTCTGCCAGCACTCGCGCATAATCCCCGCGCTTTACCAGTTGAGGTTCGTAGGGCAGTCCAGTATGCGGATTGATCGCATGCCCACGGCTGTTATCCCCTCCTGCAAAAGGATCATAAAATGCTTTGTATTCGTCCAAAGTCGTCGGCAAAGGACCTAAATTGCCAATTGAGGCAGGTGATATATCCCAAATTTCATCCGTAAATGGTCCCATATGTGCCGACCAAAGTGCCACCAAAGAGAAATTCCATTTGTAGGCCTCCATTGCGGATAAGGGGTCCTCTCTCCTTAAAAAAGGCGGTGGCCCTGGATCATGATATACCCAATACTCATTGCCATCTCTCTCATGAATAGTCAAATCATCTTCCTGCAAGGCGAAAGGTTGTACATACCCCCATTCTGGACTCAAAAACTGGGGCGTATTATCTCCTTGCTGACCACTCTGCCCAATGAAAATAGTAAAGGACAGAGGCTGCCAACGGTTAGGGTCTGACAAGGGAGGGCTATCGGTACCATCCACTTTCATGGGCAGATTGACCGGTTGGTAAAATCGATTACCGTGAAAGAATCGTTCATTTGACCCATCCTGCATTCCAAACGCAATCAGCTGCTCGGCAAGGTAATTACCTAGGGCAGCTGGAGAGCCTGTGGTGTAATCTGTATCCTCAAATTCTGGATCATAACCCAATTTAGCCATTTGCTCTGCCACGGGGCCGAACCCATTAAACCGCCTGCCATTATCAAACCGATGCTTCAGCAGATTATAACAAGCATAGCTAATGGCCTCCTTGATAGCCTCATCCACATTATCTGGCCTTGGCACTCCTTCGAACGGGCAGAAATACGCCCCATGCGTCTTTCCTAAAAAATAAGTCTGAGCGGTCGAATCATAGGCTGCCCAAACATCATACATAGCAATAGAAGTATGAAATAAATTCCTGGCGTGAACCGTGGGACGAGCAAATTCTCTTCGAATAGATGAGAGTAGCGTTTCATTCCACTCGCGGGCGATAGAATGCTGTGTCCAGCCAGAGAGTACGAAACTAAGACAGGTAATTAAGAGGAGCAATTTCTTCTGCATGGGTTACTACTTTTTCCTACTAAATGGGGCAATTCCATATCTGTCAAATCCTAGATGCCTGAACTGAATTAAACCTACAAAGGGCTCGTATTTCTCGATTACCCGGGTAATATAGTGATCGTCCCATAGATGCCCTATTTTTTTTCGACTAAGGCCGCATGGAAGGCAAAAAAAGGGACCCAAAGGTCAAGTGAACCGATCCAGCAAAACTAAAAGACATATAGTTAGGGACGAAAGATATCGATACATTCAAGACGAAGATGGATCCGCGGAACATAGGACCATGAGAAGGATCCGCAGGAATGGAAAAACCTAGCTCAAGAGAAGGACTTTGAAAACATCATCCAAAGACTCAAAACATGATTGCCAAGCAAAAATAGCAAAGAAGTCAGTTAGGTAGGCTAATAGGAGAAGTTGAAACCCCATTTCAAAGTTCCAACTTCCACCTTTCCATAATTCGAGCTTATAGCTCGTCAATTTGTAACCGAATTTCGTAATCTTCATTTGGCACCTGAACGGTGCTGACAGGATATGGGTTAACTTCAAGCAATCGAATAATATAATTGCCTAGCGTATCGGCTTGTGGCCCTTGTCCCATTCGCTCATGCGTAGATAGTGTCAAAGGCGTATTAGTTCCATCTACCTTGAAGTTAATCTTAACAGAGGACTCTCCTTCCCAAACGCAGGTTACATCGGTCGGGCAGCGAGAATCACTTAATACTTCAAAGAAGTTGACCGTGATATTGTCTTCCGTAGATTGATTTGTTGCTGCGAATTGCAGGGCAAAAGGAGTATTGAGTTGAAATCCTACTTCCGTAGATTTCTCTTTTTCACAACTCAAGTAAGTAAATAAGACTAGACTGAAGATCGCTAATTTTCTAAACATAACAGCGGGATTTATAACAACGACAGATAGGTTCTTATAAATAGACGGAGTGCACGGAACCAAAGGTTGGGGTCCTGAATAAAAAGATCTATAAATATAGCAAATCGTCTACCCATAGACCTTTGAAGTCCTCGATTACCAGATTTACTGGACCGAATTCATCCGCATCATGCGTTGTAGTAATCGCTATTACTTTAGCTCCAGCCGCTTTCCCCGCTTGCACGCCTGAAATGGAATCCTCAATAACAATGCAATCCTCAGCATATTCATCCAGGGCTTCTGCAGCTTTCAAGTAGATCTCAGGATCGGGTTTGCCTCGTTCCACGTCCGCAGAATGCAGTATAGCTTGAAAGTAGGATCTGATATTCAATCCGTCGAGTATAAAATCCACATTCTCTAGCGGAGCTGAAGTGGCTACGGCTGCCTTGATCTTGCGCTTTTGAAGTCTTCGCAAAAATTCTATAAGTCCTTCCACCGCCTGCAAATGTGGTGCATAGAGCTCGCGAAATAACTGCTCCTTTTCTGCCGCCAACTTCTCGATTTCCGAGGGTTTCAACTCGCCAAATAAATTGGGGATCCACTCTTTATTGACTCGACCATAGACTTTTTCTCTCAAAAATTCGTCAGAAGTCTCAATGCCATGTCGTTTACAGAATTGCTGTATAGATACTTTGTGAAAGGGATTGGTATCAGCGATCACCCCATCCATATCAAATAAAATGCCCATAAATATTGCTCTGTTAATCCGAAAGCTTGCAATATCGTTCTTTCCCATAAAAATTGCGGGAAAGGGCATCGGGTACTTTATAAGATTCCTTACTTTGGCAGTGCTTTTAGAAATTAGAACTAAAACGAGATGACCAACTCAACCTACGTAATAGGATTGGACTATGGTACCGATTCTGTTAGAGCTGTGATTGTAGACACCAGTAATGGAGCCGAAGTCGCCAGCGCCGTTCACTATTATCAAAGATGGAAAGAAGGGCAATTCTGCGATCCTCCCCTTAATCAATTCCGCCAACATCCCCTCGACTATATAGAAGGATTAGAAAACACCATCAAGACTGCATTGGCCGATGCGCCCAATGGGACTGGCGAGGCCGTTAAAGGTATTGCCGTTGATACAACTGGATCCACCCCGGTAGCAGTAGACGAGACGGGTACCCCTTTGGCTCTGACAGCGGGATTCGAGGATAATCCCAATGCTATGTTCATTCTTTGGAAAGATCATACCGGCATCAAAGAAGCAGTGGAAATCAATGAGCTCTGCAGCCAGTGGGAGGTTGATTACACTAAATACGAAGGTGGTATCTACTCCTCCGAATGGTTTTGGGCGAAAATATTGAGAACCATACGGGTGGATGAAACCGTCAGAGCCAAGGCTCACTCCTGGGTTGAACACTGCGACTGGATTCCCTTCTTATTAACGGGTGGAGAAAAGGTGGTCCACATGAAGCGCTCTCGCTGTGCCGCAGGACATAAGGCACTCTGGCATGAAGATTTTGACGGCCTTCCTCCAAATGATTTTTTCGTAAAGCTAGATCCTTTATTAGATGGCGTAAGAGATCGCTTATACCAAGACACCTATACTTCTGATGTTCCTGCCGGACAGCTAAGTGCAGAATGGGCAGAGCGATTAGGTTTGAGTACAGATGTGGTGGTAGGAGTAGGCGCTTTTGATGCCCATATGGGAGCAGTGGGAGGAGAATTAGAACCTTTCTTTCTAAGTAAGGTGATGGGCACTTCCACTTGTGATATGCTAGTTGCTCCTATGCAAGAGGTGGGAGATAAATTGATCCGAGGGATCTGTGGACAAGTCGATGGCTCCATTATTCCAGGAATGATGGGATTGGAGGCCGGCCAGTCCGCCTTCGGTGATGTATATGCCTGGTTCAAAAAAGTATTGGCTTGGCCATTAGAACAAGTATTGAGTGAAAGTAAGTTGATAGATGATGAAGTAAAGGCTGAACTCATTGCAGAAAGTCTAGATGCATTGATCCCTAAACTTACCGCGGAAGCGGAAAAGCTAGATCCCGGTGCCTCTGGGGTTGTGGCCCTGGATTGGCTCAATGGCCGACGTACTCCCGATGCCAACCAATCGCTAAAAGGAGCCATCATGGGACTCAACCTTGGCAGCGATGCTCCTAGAATCTTCAGAGCTTTGGTCGAAGCTACCTGTTTTGGGGCTCGGCAAATTGTTGAACGATTCCAGGAAGAGGGCATCCCAATCAAAGGGGTGATCGGGCTTGGTGGAGTGGCAAAAAAATCCCCTTTTATCATGCAAGTAATGGCCAATGTCTTAAATCGTCCTATCAAGATTGCTCGATCAGAACAAACGTGTGCCTTAGGAGCTGCCATGTTCGCAGCCACAGCAGCAGGTCTTTATGAAGATGTGAGTCAAGCGATGGAGCAGATGGGAGCAGGCTTTGATGCAGAATATCTACCGGATCCTGCTACTGCCGCCACCTATGATCAGATTTATCAGCAGTACCAAGGTTTTGGCACGGCTATCGAAAAACTCAGTTAATCATGTCCCAATATCAGTCGATAAAAGAAGAAGCCTATTTGGCTAATATGGACTTACCCAAATTGGGATTGGTCCTATTCACCTTCGGAAATGCCAGTGCAGTAGATCGAGATCGCGGAGTCTTTGCCATCAAACCCAGTGGCGTCCCCTACGTTGATCTTCGCCCCGAAGACATGGTCATCGTAGATTTTGATGCGGAAGTGGTTGAAGGGACTATGCGTCCGAGCTCAGATACCAAGACCCATGCGGTCCTGTATAAGCATTGGTCACATATTGGAGGTATCGTTCACACTCATTCCACCTATGCCACGGCCTGGGCCCAAACGCAAATGGATATCCCGATCTTCGGCACTACTCATGCCGATCATCTAACCGTAGATATCCCTTGCGCGCCCGTGATGTCTGAGGAGATGATTCAAGGCAACTACGAACATATGACTGGCTTTCAGATCATAGACGCTTTAAAGGCCAAAGAACTAAGCCCCGAAGAAGTGGAAATGATTCTAGTGGCCAATCACGCCCCATTCACTTGGGGGAAGACCGTTAAGAAAGCAGTATACAATAGTGCGGTGCTTGAAGAAGTCGCCAAAATGGCTTGGTTAACCCGTCAGATTCGCCCCGATGCCCCACGACTACCGGATGCGCTGATCCAAAAACACTATGAGCGTAAGCATGGCAAAAATGCTTACTACGGACAGGAGTGACCTTTCCTGACCTCCAGACTTCCGAAGTCTTCGAAACTTCGGAAGTCTGGAAAAAAAGGTAGTTTTACGGCTGCCCTACCTATGATTTTCGCGACTAAGAAGGAGATTCAATAACCATCTATACCTTGTTACTATGCAAAGTATCAACACACTTGATTGGATTGTCATCGGTGGGTACTTCTTTATTTTATTGGCCATTGCCTATTGGGTGATCCGCCAAAAGACAAATAACACTGAAGACTATTTCCTCGCTGGCCGAAATGTAGGCTGGTTTGTCGTGGGAGCCTCGATTTTTGCCTCCAATATTGGCTCAGAGCACGTGGTCGGTCTAGCCGGCACCGGTGCATCCGATAAGATGCCGCTTTTAATTTATGAGTTGCACGCGTGGTGCGTGCTCATGCTGGGTTGGGTATTCTTGCCATTTTACGCTAGAGCAGGCGTCTTTACGATGCCAGAATTTTTAGAAAGACGCTATGGGTCCAACACACGCTGGTTTCTGTCCATCTTTTCCTTGATTGCCTATGTCCTAACCAAAGTCTCTGTGACGGTTTACGCAGGCGGTATCGTAATCGCCACGCTCCTGGGGATTGATTTTTGGGAAGGCGCCTTGGCTACGGTGGTACTTACTGGTGCCTATACAGTGTTGGGTGGAATGAGAGCCGTAGTATATACCGAGGCCCTACAAGCAGTCATTCTTCTGCTGGGTGCAGGTTTACTCACGATCTTGGGTCTTCAAGCCGTAGGAGGATTTACGGAACTAAAAGAAACAGTTGGGCCAGAATATTTCAATATGTGGCGCTCCGCTAGCGACCCTGAATTTCCCTGGCCGAGCTTGGTCATCACAAGTTCTATTGTAGGTATATGGTATTGGTGTACGGATCAATACATTGTGCAACGCGCACTTACCGCCAAGAACATCACTGAGGGGCGGCGAGGAACGATCTGGGGCGCTTTACTTAAGCTATTTCCGGTTTTCATTTTCTTAATTCCTGGCGTGATTGCCCTGGCCTTGAAGCAGAAAGGACAATTGGATTGGGACACCCCTGATCAGGCTTTTCCAGCTTTGATGACGAGTGTTCTCCCACACGGATTGAGAGGATTAGTAGCAGCAGGCTTGATGGCTGCCTTGATGAGTTCTTTGGCATCCGTTTTCAACTCCTGCTCTACGCTATTCACGGTAGATATTTACAAAAAAATTCGCCCGGAAACCTCGGAAACGCAATTGGTTAGAGTTGGACAGATTGCCACTTTATTTGTGGTAATAGCAGGTATTGCCTGGATTCCGGTAATGCAGAATATTTCCGGGGTCTTATACGAGTACTTACAGTCTGTGCAGTCCTATATTGCTCCTCCAATTACCGCAGTATTCCTATTGGGTTTATTCTCCAAACGAATCAATGGTAAAGGAGCTATGGCCACCTTAGTTAGTGGTTTGGTGGTAGGTGCCATTCGCATTGCCTTAGAGCTAAGCAAAGAAAGCCTAACGCCTGGTTCTTTCTTGCACACGCTTGGAGACATGAACTTCCTGACTTTCGCAGCCTGGTTCTTCTTATTCTCCGTGATTGTAACGATTACTGTGAGTTTAGTTACAGATGCTCCGGCAGTAGAACGCCTAAAAGGCCTTACTTACAGCACGTTAACAGATGAACAAAAAGAAGCCAATCGCAATAGTTACACCATCTGGGATATTATCTTCTCTCTCATCGTTGTTGCGATCGTAGCTTATATTATGATTTCTTTTAGCGGTTGATGAAACGCTTATTTATCCCTTTCTCCTAGCAGGCCAAAGGCTGCCATCTATAAAGTCATTGGCCTGCTAGACACAAATAGTTTAACATGATGGATCTACATACTTATGAGACCTGGTTCATTACTGGGAGTCAGCACCTATATGGTGAAGAGACACTTAAAACAGTGGCTGAGCATTCGCAGCGCATTACCCAGGCGTTGGATGAAGCGACTGCCGTCCCTACTAAGGTAGTCTTTAAGCCCGTGCTTACCACCCCCGATGCCATCGCTGAGCTTTGCCGAGAGGCAAACGTTACTAAAAACTGCGTAGGCCTCATAGCCTGGATGCATACCTTCTCACCGGCCAAGATGTGGATCCGTGGTTTACAGCTATTGCAGAAACCGATGGTTCATTTGCATACGCAATTCGGTAGAGATATTCCCTGGTCGAAAATCGATATGGATTTCATGAATCTCAATCAATCCGCTCATGGCGGTAGAGAATTCGGTTTTATCAAT
>CAJXPD010000397.1 GCA_913057785.1 uncultured Lewinella sp.
GCTAGCCAGAAGTTCGGGGCAGCCCGCTTTCCGCTCCAGTCTTCAAGAATTAAGAAGTGATAAGATCCGCGAGTTCCTTGTGCTATAGGCTGGGGCACAGGAATGACCTCAGTAGCTGCTAGATGTTCGAGGCCGGCTCTTTCCGTTCGAAGCATCTCTGCTCCCTTAGGATATTGATTGTACTTGAGGAAAAAGGACTGCTGGGGAGTTTCCAAACGAAAAGCTTGATTGATATCACCACCGCTAATCGCTTGGAAACTTATGATTGGAAGGTCTAATTCTTGTTGCAGCGCATCAATTAACACGCTCTGTATTGGCATCGGCTAGACTTGCTATAAGGAAAAGATTACAGTCGATTCTGGTTAATCATACCTAGCAACTCCTCTCGATAGTTTTTACCGATAGGAAGATGCTTTGCTTGATTCTTCTCCATGACCTCCACCATGTTACCAATGATGGCATTGATCTTTTCAATATTAACGATGTAGGATCTATGAATACGCATGAATTGATTTCCTGGAAGCTTTTGTTCCAAGCTTTTCATCGTCTGGAGAGTAATGACTCGGTTGGTATCCATACGGATGATCACATAATCTTTTAAGCCCTCGATATAGATGATTTCTTTGAAGTTAACTTTGACCAACTTCTTATCCGCTTTGACAAAGAAATATTCTTGTTGTGTAGGTCCATCACCTCCACTAGCACCAGAAGCTCCACCATCCTTTTGCTGTAGTCCTACTTGTTCAATTGCCTTGTTAGCCGCTTTCATAAATCGATCAACGGATATGGGCTTGAGCAAATAATCCAAGGCATCTAATTCGAAGCCTTCGATAGCGTAGTTGGGGTAGGCTGTGGTAAATATGACTAGAGGGGGCTTACTGAGCGTTTTCAAGAAATCGATACCTGTTAACTGAGGCATTTGAATATCCAGAAACATCAAGTCGATATCATTGTTCTTCAAAGCATCATTCGCTTCAAAGGCATTGCTGCATTTAGTTACTAAATTTAGTTCGGGAATCTTATCTATGTAGGTTTCTAGGACATCTTGTGCCAAAGGCTCGTCATCGACGATAATAACATTTATCATAATCTAAGGTTGAGTTAATCCAATTCGATATAAAGGTTGACCGCGTAGGTAGTTGGGGTGTCATCAATGTTCAATTCGTACTTGTCAGGATAGAGTAAATTCAATCGTCTGTGTACGTTTACCAAACCAATTCCACCACTTGGGCGATTCTTATCTTTTAACGGAAGCTTTTCTGCTTTGCTATTTTCAATAAAGAAATACACCTTCTTTTGTTCTACACTAAGCCTGATATTAACAAATCCCTGTGAGATTTGGTTGCTTAACCCATGCTTGAAACTGTTTTCTAGAAACGGAATAAACATGAGCGGCGCAATAGTCTGTTCACTGATCTCCCCATCAGTTTCAAAGGTGATCGCAACGTTTTTTCCTTGCCGCAGTTTTTCTAGGTCTAAATAATTGTAAATATAGTTGACCTCTTTGCTCAGCAATACTCGCTTCTCATTGCACTCATACAGCATGTAACGCATCATCTCTGATAGCTTGATTACAATTTCTGGAGCTTTATCAGACTTCTTCAGCGTAAGTGCATAAAGATTGTTAAGCGTATTAAATAGAAAGTGCGGATTGATTTGCGACTTCAGGAAACGGAGTTCAGATTGCATGGTCTGAGTTTGCAGCTGTTGTTTCTCCGTCACTTGCTGTACCCAATCTTTCACAATGTTTACCAGCGTTGAGGCTGAAGCGATCACAAAGGTGAAAATGAAGTACCAGTTGAGGTTTTCTATCAAACCGTTTTGGGCTTCCGGGTTACTACCGTACTTAAAGTAGAAAACAATCACCTTGAGCGGAGTTATCACCACCGCGGAGAGGATGAGTAATCCACCATAGGTCAGAAACTTATTCTTGGTAAGGTAATTCGGAATTAGATACTTCAGATTGAAGTATACTACAATGGCGTAAAAGAAAACATTAATCAACTCATTGCTGAACGCATACAGAAAGGTGTGCTTCTGATTATAAGTTTCAATTAGCGTTAGCAATAACAAAAAGAACAGCCAAAATATGGAGTGATAAAACCACCGATGGCCGAACCAATCATAAAGCTTGAATCTATTGTTGCTCCGCGCTATGGTATCCATAAAGTAATCATGAAACTATAATATAACACTCTACCGCTGTTAAAATAGCAATTAATTAGATAAAAGTCGGTTTCGCTTAGAAATATGCCAATATAGCCTCACCTCAGTTTGCAAAACCAGTGGCTAGCGCCGCACTTCCTTCTGGCTATTTGAAGGCGAAAGGATCGAAACAAAGCCTGATAATCAGGAATTTTGGCCCGAAAAGTATACATTTGCGCTGGTTTGAAACCTAGGCCAAGATTTCAAAGTTATAATAACCGAAAAAGGTTAATATACATGGTTTACTTAACGAGGAGAGAACGATTTAATGCCGCTCATAAATTATGGGTAGAGTCTTGGAGCGACGAAGAAAATCTAGCGACTTTTGGTAAATGTGCCAACAAAAACTGGCATGGCCACAATTACTGGTTATACGTTACAGTGAAAGGAACACCTGATCCTGTGACTGGCTTTATTATCGATGTCAAGAAATTGAGTAAGATTATCAAGGCAGTGATCACCGATAAGGTGGACCATAGCAACCTCAATTTGGATGTAGATTTTATTCCCGCGGGAATGCAGCCAACCACAGAAAACCTGGTTATGTTGTTCTGGCAACAACTGGAGCCGCAGATTGAGGGTGCACAGCTTCATTGTATCAAATTGTACGAGACAGAAAATATCTATGCCGAATATTACGGCGAATAAAGTGTCCTACCTATGAGTTATCAGAAGTCGGAAGAGTATAGTCCTAAGGTGACGGAGAATTTGATGGAGAGTTTTAATGTTCTTCTACGCGAAGTCGGAGAGAACCCAGATCGAGAAGGATTGATCAAGACTCCAGAACGAGCTGCCAAGGCCATGCAATTCCTGACGCAAGGATATGCACAAAACGCAGAGCAAATCTTGCGATCCGCCATGTTTCAGGAGGATTATAGTGAGATGGTTATTGTGAAGGACATCGAGCTGTATTCACTCTGCGAACATCATATGCTTCCTTTCTTTGGGAAAGCTCACGTTGCTTACATTCCAAACGGTTACATTGTTGGTTTGAGTAAGATCCCAAGGGTCATTGATGTATTTGCCAGGCGACTGCAAGTGCAAGAGCGATTGACTGACCAAATTCTACACAGTATTCAGAATACATTGAAGCCTTTGGGGGTAGCTGTCGTGATCGAAGCTCGTCATATGTGTATGATGATGAGAGGTGTGCAGAAACAAAACTCAGTAACGACGACCTCAGCTTTTACCGGAGAATTTCAAAGGGTAGAAACTAGAAATGAATTTTTAAATCTGATTAGTGCTAGACTGCATTGATCATTGAAGAATAGGCACTCATGAAAGCATTTGTTTTTCCAGGACAAGGATCCCAGTTTGAAGGGATGGGTAAGGAAATGTATGAAAACAATGACTTGGCTAGATCGCTATTTGATACCGCCAATGAAACGCTCGGTTTTGCGATTACCGACGTCATGTTTTCCGGAACCAGTGAAGATCTGAAGCAAACCAAGGTGACCCAACCTGCAGTCTTCCTTCATTCGGTAATCACGGCTAAAATTGCTGGTGATGCGTTCCAACCTGATATGGTGGCTGGACACTCCTTAGGAGAACTATCGGCATTGGTAGCTGCTGGAGCCATGGCTTTTGAAGATGGCTTAAAACTTGTCTATCAACGCGCGCTTGCCATGCAAAAAGCATGCGAAGCACAGCCCGGTACCATGGCTGCTGTTTTAGGATTGGATGATGAGGTAGTGGAAAAAGCTTGCGCTGATATTGAAGATGTTGTTGTTCCAGCTAATTATAACTGCCCTGGTCAATTGGTAATCTCCGGTTCCTTGAGTGGAATAGAAAAGGCGGTTGAAAAGGTAACAGAACTAGGTGCCAGACGCGCTTTGGTCTTAGCAGTTGGAGGCGCTTTTCATTCACCCTTAATGGAACCCGCTCGCGCAGAGCTGATGGCTGCTATAGAACAAACTACCTTCAGCAAGCCAGTCTGCCCGGTTTACCAAAATGTAGATGCACAACCACAAACGGACTCTGAACAGATTAAAGCGAATCTGATCGCTCAATTGACCGCACCGGTGCGCTGGACCCAAACCATGCTTAACATGCAGGCCAACGGGATGACAGAATACATTGAAGTAGGTGGAACGGGTAAGGTTCTGCAAGGATTCATCAAAAGAGTCGACCGACGTTTTCCTTCTTCAACACTAGCGGTATAGTTCATTACAAGGCCAACATTTGATTACTTTCAAACGTTTTTGTAACATAGGGGGTGAATATAGTTTAACCGCATGATAGAAAAGGATGAGATACTTACGGGCAAGGTATTGTTAGCTGAGCCTTTCATGTTGGATCCGAATTTTAAGAGATCTGCGGTATTACTATGTGATCATGGAGAGGATGGTTCGGTGGGCTTTATCATGAATAAGCCTTTGAACATGCGTATTGATGATCTTATTGAAGACTTTCCTGAATTCGAATCGGAGGTCCTTTTCGGAGGGCCTGTGCAGACCGATACCATTCACTATATACATAATATTGGCGATCTCTTGGAGGATAGCTTGAAGGTAGCAGATGGCATCTATTGGGGCGGAGATTTTGAGAAGCTGAAGTTTCTAATTTCCTCTAACTTGATCGAACCCGGTAACATCCGATTCTTCGTTGGATACGCCGGCTGGACCGAAGGGCAGCTCTTTGAGGAATTCAACTTAGGTTCCTGGGTGCTAGCCGATATGGATGCCAATTATTTATTCAAGACTGAGCACAAGGGGATGTGGCAACAGGTAATGTATAACAAAGGAGACTTATATACCGTCTTAGCACATATGCCGGATAACTTTTCCTGGAATTGATAGGATAAGGAGGAGTATAGGAAGTGCAATAAAAAAAGCTGTGCGTAGTTTCAAACTACGCACAGCTTTCTTTATTGCACACAGCCTTATTTTTTAGGGAGTGCCATCATCATCCGCAGAAACTTGCTCTGCTGCTGCTTCCACGGTCTCAATATGGTTAGTGGAGTCTTTCTTCTCTTCTTCCGCCTCAGCTATTTGTGGCATCTTAATGCTATTTAGCATTTCCAAAAAGCTATCTCTCGTAGCATGGAAAGCAGGTAGGTCTTTATCAGGCAATGGCTCTGCTGGCGGGAAACTTAAACGTAAGTGATTAATCTGTTTTCCATTCTTCCAGAACCGGAAACATACGTGAGGACCAGTAGCCAAACCTGTTGATCCAACATAACCAATCGTTTGCCCTTGCTTCACGTGCACGCCAGCTTTAACCCCTTTGGCAAACTTCTGCATATGCAGGTACTGCGTTTGGATGTTGTCGTCGTGCTTGATCTTCACATAGTTGCCATTCCCACTGGTGTAAGAGGCATTGATCACTACACCATCACCCACTGCCATGATTGGAGTGCCATAAGGAGCGGCGTAGTCCGTTCCATAATGTGGTCGGCGATATTTGAGGATAGGATGTAATCTGTTCAGGTTGTAGTAGGAAGAAATTCGAGAGGCTTTAACTGGCGCTTTCAGGAAGGAGGTCTTCATCGGTTTGCCCGACAAATCATAATATCCATTGTCCTTTTCGGTCTCGAAGTAAATGGCGTGATACTCATTCTGACCTGCATTCTTATAATAGGCAGCGTGCACCTTACCAACACCTACTTCCTCGCCTTCGATATAGTTTTGGTCATAAACCAATTTAAATTCATCACCTTTTTGCAAGTGGTGGAAATCAATGCTCCATTGTAGGGCATCCTCCATCTTATCGGTTAACTCAAAGCTTAAGCCTTGACTTGTCATGGTTTTCCACAGAGAAGATTGTACATAACCGGCTGCAGTCTTCATCTCTGTGGTAACTTCGCGTTTGATTCGTTCTACCTGCAAGCTGTCCTTTAGGTGGAAGACCACGTATTCATAGACATTTGGCTCGTAGATGAAATAATCTGCACGCTGGGTAGAATCCTGAGTAAGGATCATATATTCTTTACCAGCCTTGAAATGTCTGACATCAAAGATATCCTTAGCATTCCGAACCAACCTATCCACATCGATATAGGGAACATGATGCTTCTGTAGAATATCTCCTAAAAAAGTACCAGACCGGATTTCATCAACGAAAACCTGAAAGGTATCCAAGGCAAAACCATATTTCATATCGGGAACGACTGCTGGTAGAGCGCCAAGGTCTTCAAATTTCAACTTCGGAGCTTCCTCTGGACTGCGCCCATTGAAGAAAAGGAAGAATACCGAAAAACTACCTACTAGTACCGTTGATGTCAAAGCGAGGGGTAAAAACCATGAACTGCTCTTTCTCTTTCGCTTTAATCTCTGTAAAAACGATTCAGCTTGATCCACAACTAACATGTTTAGGTTAAAGATCCGATTATAGGCGATGAGGCAGCTTAACTTTATGGGAGGCTACCTATCAGTAGTTTCTGGGATTGATGACCTGATAATCGGCTTTTTAAACCGGGTTCTTTGCAAATATACTTCATCAGTAGAGGTTTCCAAATTTTTAAGTGTTAAAGCCATAAGCCCTCCATTATCAGCGGTTTTACGGCTTTTATTTGATCTTAGGGTGGAGGGCGAGAGCTAGTGTTTAGCCAGTTTTGTGGAAGATGTCATGGGTTGGGCATGTAGGACAACTTCTTACGGCTGATTCTTTCTCTTATTTCTGACATTTTAGAGCTACCCCGAAGGCATTTTTTCTGATCCAAATGCCTACAATGTTGTTGTTTAAACCTAACTTTGGGCGCAAATTTTGAACTAATGTCGGAGTCATTTAAATACGATCAAAGAGGGGTTTCTGCCACCAAAGACGAGGTACATGCTGCCATCAAAAATCTAGATAAAGGACTTTATCCAAAAGCCTTTTGCAAGATATTACCAGATATTGCGGGTGCTGATCCTGCCTACTGTAATTTGATGCACGCGGACACTGCGGGTACCAAGACTAGTTTGGCATACCTTTACTGGAAAGAGACGGGAGATCTTTCCGTTTGGGAAGGTATAGCGCAAGATGCTATTATCATGAACCTTGATGATATGGGCTGCGTCGGTTGTTTGGATGATATTATCCTTTCCTCCACTATAGGAAGAAACAAGAATTTGATTCCAGGAGAGGTCATTAGTACCATTATTAACGCCACTGTTAAGTTGGCCGATCAGTTAAATGAATACGGTATCAAGGTTCACCTGGCAGGAGGGGAGACGGCAGATGTGGGCGACATCGTGCGAACTATTGATGTGGGATATACGGCTTTTGGAAGGCTAAAGCGCGAGGATCTGATCGTGAATAATATTCAGGCAGGAGATGTGATCGTAGGATTGGCTTCTCACGGCAAGGCTTCTTATGAGGGACAATATAACGGCGGGATGGGAAGCAACGGACTGACTTCCGCCCGACATGATGTTTTTGAGGCGGAATACAGAAGCAAATACCCGGATAGCTATGACGCCAATACTCCCTTGGATCTTATCTATGCAGGTTCAAAAAAATTAACCGATACGATTGATATTCAAGGCGAATCGATAACTATCGGTAAATTGGTGTTGTCACCCACGCGCACCTACTTGCCGGTCTTACGAGTGTTAATCGATGAGTTAAAGCCCAAGATTCATGGCTTGATCCATTGCACAGGTGGTGGGCAGACCAAAGTCGGGAAGTTTATCGAAAATAAGCGAGTGATCAAGAACCAGCTAATGCCTATTCCTCCTTTGTTTGAGATGATTCAGCAAGAATCTGGAACGACTTGGAAAGAGATGTACCAAGTATTCAATATGGGACATCGTATGGAGGTATATCTTCCGGAGACTGAGGCCGCACGCGTAATTGCCATTGCTAAGTCATTTAATATCGAAGCCCAGATCATAGGGCGGGTGGAAGAACATAATGGTAATAGTGTTCGGATCGAAAGTGACTATGGACAATTTGATTATGATTTTGACTAGGCCATCTTATGCGTAAACAAGAAAAAGCCGATGAAATAGCTAAGATCCTAGAGGATCTTTATCCGGAAACACCGATTCCTTTAGATCACCAGGATCCTTATACCTTACTCGTGGCCGTCTTGCTATCCGCCCAATGTACGGATGAACGGGTCAATCAAGTCACTCCGCATCTGTTTGCAGCAGCAGACAACCCTACCGACATGGTTCAATTGGACGTTGATGATATCAAGGCTATCATTCGCCCCTGTGGCCTATCTCCCAGAAAGTCCAAAGCCATCCACCAGCTTTCTCAGATCTTGTTAGATGAACATCAAGGAGCGGTACCGCAATCATTCGAAGCCTTGGAGGCTTTACCTGGGGTAGGGCACAAGACCGCGTCGGTAGTCATGTCTCAGGCTTTTGGTGTACCGGCTTTTCCTGTAGATACGCATATCCATCGCCTGGCTTATCGTTGGAAGCTAAGTACGGGTAAGAATGTAGAAAAGACCGAAGCTGATTTAA
>CAJXPD010000398.1 GCA_913057785.1 uncultured Lewinella sp.
CCGAAGAAAGTCAGCAAAGAACGCTTGGCAAAAAAAACTCGTCCCTCAGACAGATTTTTGCCAGGCCGCCCGCAAGGGGGTACCCCTTTTGTTGGTTAATCTGAGCTTGGATTATCCCGGTTCGCCTTGATTTGAGGGTTGTGAGGCGATATACCGACCAGTGAAATCGCGCTTCTGGATGCCTACTTGCTATGGATTGGGCTTTTGTTTTCGACGAGTGACTTTTTTCAGTTGATAAAAAAGTCAGCATAACTTGTCCCGACCCCCGTCGGGAAAATCTTCTGGGATGGCTTGAGCCAGTGGCTCAAAAAGGGCTAGCTAAACTAAACTTGCTAGACTGGTTGAGTAATCATCTCAAGCCTAGCGCCTCAGACAGTTTTTTGCCGGGCCACCCGCATGGGGTTATACCTGCTTTTTATCCACCACTAATGGAGAAGGCCCCGACAAGCGATAACATGGCTTGAAACACTCACCGGAGCCGAGTCCACTAGAGGAACATTCCTCCACTGGCTTCTATTCGCTGGGCGTTCACCCACTTGGCGTCATCGCTACATAAGAACGCGACAACGGAGCCAATATCATCTGACTGACCGACCCTGCCTAGTGCTGTATTCTGGGCGATGAAATCCACGATGTGTGGGTTGTGATCAAAAGCGGCTTTGTTGAAGTCATTGTGAATGGCACCGGGGGCCACTAAGTTGGCGCGGATGCCTTTGGAGCCTAGTTCTTTGGCGAGGTACTTGGTATAGGTCTCGATTGCCCCTTTCATGGAAGCGTATGCGGCGTATCCCGGTAAAGCAAAGCGCGTTAGGCCGGTGGAGATATTGACGATGGCACCTCCTTCATTGAGAATCGGGAGCAAGGTGTCTGTTAGAAAATAGACGCCTTTGAATTGGATATTGACTAGGTTGTCAAAGATTTCCTCCTTACCATCTCCAATGGTCATGAGCGCACCTATGCCCGCATTATTGACTAGGTAGTCCAAGCCTGATTTACCCCACTCTGTTAAAGTGGATTCTACATTCGATTTTAAGGCGGAGAAGGACTTAACATTACGTACATCTAATTGGAGGGCTTTGGCTTTGCTACCCATCTCTTCAATGGTGGACTGTGTAGAGGCTGCGCCTTCGGCATTTTGCACATAGGTGAAAATGATGTCATACCCTTTTTGTGCTAATTGTAAGGCTGCATCTTGCCCTAATCCTCTGGATCCGCCGGTAACAAAAGCTGTTTTATTGCTTGAAGTATTCATGATGAATTTTGTTTTTGTGAATTGATATCACAAAGGTAGGGTAGGAGAGAAAGGGAAGAAATGCACAAATTAAAGGTAGAAGGGTAAATACCTAAGAAGTAGCCTTGCGGAAGGCTCCGGGAGATTGACCCGTATGTTTTTTGAAGTATTTGGAAAAGTAATTGGCTTCACTAAAACCGAGCTTGAAAGCAATCTCTTTGACGGAGGCAGTGCTTTTGCTGAGTTGAGATTTGGCCTCCTGGATCACCTTTGCGGCAATCCATTCCGATACGGTCTGTCCTGTTTTGGTCTTAATGACGGTGGAGAAGTAGTTGGGATGTAGCTGCTGCAGATCGGCGAAGTCAGCTACTTGATGCAATTGAGTGACTTGGCCATCGAGTAGTTCTTGAATATGCTGCTCGAGCTTGACTTTGAAAGATCTTACAATCTTTGAATGGCGATCCCCATCCTCCTGCGGATTGTAGTTGGGGTACAGGGATTCATGGATCTTCAGTAGAAAAATCTTGAAGTAACTAGCGGCTAGTAATTCCGTGAATTGTCCTTCCTTGTTCAGCTCCTCTTGCATCTGTTGGCATAAGTCCCATAGTTCCTGGAAAAAGTTAGAATCCAGATATTGAGGGGGGACGATTTCCGAAAGGAGGTAGGGGAACAGACCGAAGACATCAGGATCAATGTACTGCTTCAGGTACTCTTCGGAGAAAGACATCAAGAGCCCATCCACCTCTCTTTCTAGCCTGAATGATTTTAGATGACCAGGATTGGTAAAATACAAGGTATTTGGCTTTACGGGATAGGATTGATCATCTAGAGTATAACTACTGGATCCGCTCTTTACTAGGACAAAAGTGAAATAATTGGCGCGAAATACAGGAGATTGGTAGGGCGCAGGCGGGGATACATCCTGCATTTTGTGAATCACAAATTGGGCGTCCACCGTGTCATAACCGATGGAGCGCAAAAAGGAGGCAAGATTGTTGTATTTACGACTGCTGGACATCTCCCAAATATACACGAATTATCAAACTGGATTTGACTTTCTGAAAATTCTATTCTACATTTGTAGAAACAATTCTATTTTTGTAGAAATGAGTCTATCTAAAGCGGAAGAACAATTGATGCATTTTCTTTGGAGTCTAAAGCGGGCTTTCATGAAGGATTTGATTGAAGCTTACCCTCCTCCAAAGCCGAAGGCCTCTACTGTAGCTACCTTACTCAAGCGAATGCAGGATAAGGGATACGTAGCTTACGAAAAACATGGAAGCGTACGACAGTACTATGCCAAAGTGTCTAAGTCAGATTACTTCCAAGGGCATTTCGATGAAATGATTGACAACTATTTTGATAGCTCTACAGCGCAGTTTGCCTCATTCTTTACTGCACAATCGGATCTAACAAAAGATCAGCTGCTAGAACTGAAGGCCATCATTGACGCTCAAATCGCAAAAAAGAAAAAGGATGAATTACCTGATTGAGGCCAGTTTGTTACTGTTGGGTTTTGCGGCTGTATTTCATTTCCTGTTAGATGGGGATAATGCTTATGGTTTCCATCGGTGGTACTTGGTCGGTAGCCTTTTGGCTTCCTTAGTCATTCCTTTAATAGCCTGGCCAGCACCGATTGTCATTGAAACAGCAAATTATGCCTTGTTACCCGACCTTCTTCCAGGAGCAGCTGATGAAGGTGTAAGAGCTGATGAGTTGAGTACGATCAGCTTTAGGAGTGTTTTGCTTACCCTTTTGATCTGGGGGTTTTGGTTAGGGGTTATTTATAAAACCTTTGTATTTACTCAGCAATTGTATGGCCTTTTAGCAAATATTAGAAAAGGACAATTGCTTGAGCGTTCCACATTTACACTTGTTCTATTGCCAGGGCATATTCCTATTCACAGCTTTGGGAAATATGTCTTTGCTGGAGAATTAGATTATCTGGACGGAAAGGTAGAGCAAGAATTAATACAGCACGAATTGGCCCATATCCAGCAACGACATAGCTGGGATATTATCGCACTAGAATTGATTCATATCTTCTTCTGGTTTCATCCGCTCATTAAGTACTACCGAGCTGCTATCAAATTGAATCACGAACACCTCAGTGACCAGGCCGTCGTGAAGACAGGAGTCGACGTGATTTACTATCAACAGTTACTACTCAAAAATATATGTACATATCAGACTAATCCGCTAGCTAGCCCTTTGCATTTTTCATTTACTAAAAAAAGATTTCAAATGATGCCAAAACATCTTATGGCCACAGAAGGGCGCCACAAACGTTGGCTGGTTTTACCGTTCACCCTACTATTTTTAGTTCTATCTAACATCAATCTTACGGGGCAGGAAGAGATTAAGGAAATCCCCCCTCCTCCACCGCCGGTCAAGGCAGAAGCTTTTGATCGACCACCCCCTCCACCGCCGGTAAAGGCTTTTGTAGAAAAGCGTCCTACAGTTCAACAACTTGAAGACTGGCAGAACGAAAAGGAGTATGGAGTTTGGTTGGATGGTAAACGTATGGAGAACGCTCAGCTCAAGGAAATGAAGCCTGCTGATTTTGGCTGGTTTTCTGTCGCTCGCCTGCTGAAGAACGCTGTAAATTATGGTAAACACACTTACCAAGTGGACGTGTTCAGCAAAACTTATTTTGAGCAGCATCTCAAGAATAAGAAACCGGTACTTGTCACGAAAGTGAAACCTGTATCTGTACAGGAAAAATCAGCTCCTGTTGAAATTGAAAAGAAGAAGCCGCTACCAGTAATTCGCGAAATCAAGCCTAAGTCTAAGCAGTAGTAATTTGCTGTTGTTTTAAGAGAGTGAATTGAAGCAAGTTTTTACCTCTACTTGTATGATTCTATAGCGGTTTGACTAGGTTCTAAATCTGAACTTTACCGTGTGCTACCTATACGTCGAAACACTTCAGGCGGTGATACTCCTATGCCTCATAGGAAGGATTTCCGTCTGGCGTGTTAGACTCTTCGTGCATTGCGGACTTAGCGCTTCGGGCGAGGAATAATTCCGGTACGCTTGCCCCAAGCCAGCCACATGGCAGCCATTCGGTCCACGACCTCTGGGTGCTGACTGGCTAGGTTGTTGAGTTCTGTACGATCCTTGTCCATATCGAAAAGCTCCCAATCAGAGGACTCAAGTTCTGCTTTTTGATCCCATAGGAAGGAGCGCTTTTTACTGGCTTTGGAGACGAGCTTCCACTTCCCCATCCGGACGGCTCGGTTGCCTTCGTGTTCCCAGTACAAGGCCTCTCGGTCTATGGTATCCTCAGAGAAGACGGGGAGCAGACTTTTGCCTTCCATAGGTTGAATAGTTTGTCCATTGTAGGAGGTGGGGTAGGAGCCTTGACTTACCGCCACGCAAGTGCTCATGATGTCCACTAGGTGAGTGGGAACGGTTCGGAGTTCTCCTTTCGCCTCAATACCTCGTGGCCAGTGCACGATGAGTGGCGTAGAAATGCCCCCTTCGTGCACCCAATGTTTATATTCTCGGAAGGGTGTGTTGCTAGCATTGGCCCAGTTGAGTCCATAGGCGGTGTAACTTTCAGGCGGGCCAGGCATGGCGTTCTTCATTAGTTTTATGGGCTTACCATCTCTGGTGATGGTTGGGACCATTTTAGTTTGTAGTTCACCAGGTTTCAACGGAATTAGGTCTTCTTCCTTAGGTCGAGGTTTTACCCATTGCAATTCTTCGGCACAGGCCCCATTATCTTGTAGAAAGAAGATAAGCGTGTTTTCTAGTTGTCCGCTAGCCGCTAGACTATTCACTACCCGCCCGATACCTCTATCCATCTCATCAACCATGGCCGCATATACTTCCATATTGGCTAGCTCCCAATCCCTATCCGGGACATCATCACTCCAAGGGGCAACGAAGGAGTCCCTGGGACTTAGAGCTGAATATTGGTCTATCAACCCCAATTCCCGTACCCGCTCATATCGTCTTTGCCGCATCACATCCCAGCCTTCATCATATTTACCCTTGTATTTGGCGATGGCCTCTTCGGGAGCATGCATAGGCCAGTGAGCGGCGGTATAGGCTAGATATAAGAAAAAGGGTTGATCTCCTTCGTGTTCTTCGATACATTGGACGGCGTAGTCGGTGAAGTCGGTGGTACAGTAGAAGCCTTCCCGCGGAGCTACGTACTCATTGTCTTTGGCCAAAGATCGAGGATCATACAGGCTCCCCGCTCCGGAGATCATGCCAAAGAAGCGATCAAACCCTCTCTGTAAAGGCCAGTTCTTTTTATCTGGATTTTTAATAACGTAGGGCGTGACATGCCATTTGCCAGACATGTAGGTAGCGTAACCTGCAGTTTTTAAAGCTTCCGCAATGGTCACCGCCTGCATGGAAAGGTCTCCTTGGAAGGCCGGAGTACCCCGGTCATTAACCATATGCCCGATTCCGGCCTGCTGAGGATAGAGACCTGTGAGGAGAGAGGCTCGGGTTGGGCAGCAACGTGCGGTATTGTAAAATTGAGTAAACCTAAGGCCATTACTTGCCAGCTGATTCAGGTTTGGTGTTTGGATTTCACCGCCGTAGCAGCCAAGATCAGAGTATCCCATATCATCGCCCATGATCAGGATGATATTGGGCGGAGGTACCTCCTCTTTTTCCTTGCTTGACCGACAAGAGAACGTAAATAGAAGAATGAGTAGGGAAAGGCCCAATTGAATTGGATATTGCATGAAAAGACGTGTTTTCGTTTTGTAGTATAATAGGAGCTGCTTGGTCAGAATTGATTAGGCATGCCCTTCATCTTCGAAAATAGGGATAATTCAGTAAAGTGCTGAACCAGAAGTATTCTTAGAGTGCTGAAGTGGTATCGCACTCATTGAGGAACGGAAGGAATGAGTTGCAGGTCTAGGATCTGATATGTCCCCGTATCTTGCAGGTTGAAATAAGCGTCGGGGAGGCTTTCATAAGGTATATCGGAGAATGGGGTAAGTAAGTGACTTTTCTTCGACAACTTGGATGTGATATCTACGTCTTTATTGTAGATGAAGACAGACCTGATGGAATCAGGGTTTTCAATGGCGGAAAGCAGGATAGTTTCGAAGGGACTTGCCCAGCCATTTTTCACCAACTCGATGGGGACATCGGTTTCAGCTATAGCAAACTTGGTGCCGGGGAGCTGTTCAGTTTGATCCAAAAGAGCTTGCATCCAATGCAGGCGTTTAGTGTATGGCTGATGTTCTAAGCCAATGTGCACCATTCGAAAACTTAGTAAAAGAATGACTAGGAACAGGAAAGACCGATTATGTTGACGAGATAAATTAGGGATGAAATCATAACAAAAAGGGAGGAGGACGAAGATGGAGAGAATTTGGTAGAAACTTTCCATATGAAATTGAGGAGGCCCCCAAGGGTAGGAGCTATGGACCAATACCAGATAACCCAATACAAAAAGCCATACCAAGGAGAGCTTGGCCCAATCTCGCTGACTATAGTAAAACCAAGAGATACAAGTAAGAAGAATCGGAAACAGATAATAATCAGTCAGGCAATATTTGAAAAATCTTTTGGTACTGATAAAAGAGAAAAATTTGTAGAAATGGATCAAGTTCTTGCCATTGGTCAATGAAGCCGCATCATAAGATTGTATAGGTAGGAAGCCATATTTCACGATCATTAGGAGTACAACAATGATTATTGATAGGTACAGGACCTGCTTATTTACGCCGCTGAAGAAGGAAAACGAAAGACAGAATAGAAAGGGAATAAATGCAAGTGGATGCGTGAAAACAATACCTGAGAGCACCAGTATCAGCAGTATATATATTCCCTTTGAAATCGTTTTTCTTTCCAATACGATACCCCAAAAGAATAGATTGAGTGCGCATGCTTGTATCAACTCGGATTGGATCCAGTAAAAGGTGTGAGAGACCATGAGAACATAAAACAAGGCGAGGCAAAGGGGCATGATCTGAATGCGGAAACCTCTTTTTAACCAAAAGTACAAGACCAGGGGGAAAGCGATAAAACTCAAAGAGTAGGAAAGCATCACCATCTTTAATGATGCACCCAATTTTGTAGCCAGTAAAGGAAAAATCTGGGTAGAAATTGCCCCAAAGCGCCCACTCTGGATAGCAAAGCCTCCTTGATATATAACCATAAAGAGTTGATAGGAAGCGTCCATAAAGGCTACCCGCTCTACATAGAAGAGAACCGCAAGAACTCCTAAGAGCAAGAAGATTCCCAATCCTAAGTAGGAATAGTGTTTATGATTGAAACTGGCCGTGCTAGTCATTATTAAACAAAGATAAACTAAGGAGTCTAACAGGCTATAACATAGGTTGACAACCCAATTGTGTATCCCCCTAACTAAAACAGTGCAATAGGAAATTGCAATTGCAGCAAGATGGTATGATCAGCAAGTGCTTGATACTGTATTTTCCCTTGCTGTGCCTCAATCGTTCTCATCGCATATTGTAGGGCTAGGTCATCCTCTTTCAGTGCAAAGCCGGTAGCATTCTCTGCTACGCCTTTCATCGTGATGCAGACTTGTTGCGTACGAGTTTCTCCGGTAACGGAAAGCGTGGTGCCCTTTTTTATTTCATTGATGAAATGCGACATTAGTACAGCGAAGAGCTGATTAGTTCTGCCGGCTTGGCCGGAAATACTTGGAAGCTCCAAATGATCTTCTAGGATCACATCGATGTTTCTTTCCTTTATTTGTGCACCAAGAACAATAAGCGTGGAATCAAATAGATCTTTAAGCGGAATAGGTGTGAATTCGTCCTCAGATTGATAGGTAAAGTGCTGTAGCGTATCTAGGGTGGTTCGGATTTGTAGGGCATTATCTTGGATTTGTTGTACATGCTCATCCAGAGAGACAAAGGGCCATCTATCCGTCTGTACTTTTTCTATCAACTCATTCAGGGCTTGCGGGTATTGGGGATTAGGTTGGAGGTCGATTAGCGTCTTGAATATAGGTGCGAGATCCTTAAAGTCAAGATCTAAGGCTTGCGCACTTCCTTTTAATGAATTAACCGGATTGTTCATTTCATGGGCCATCCCTGCCGTCAATTTTCCTAGAGACGCGAGGTTCTTACTGGCGATCAATTCTTGCTGGGTTGCTTGCAAGTCTTCCAGCAATTGAGTGAGTTTCTTATGGTGTTTTTGTTTCTCATCCAGTTCTGCGGTATACAATTGCATGGAGAGTGCTGAGCTGAGGTGAAAGGCATATAGAATGCCGAAAAAGGCTAAGCTAAATGCTATGTTGGTAACGAGTGGGCCAAAGGCCGAAACAGTAGTACTGTCAACTCCTCTGACACTCTGCTCGAAATCGGAATAGCCGCCAAAGTGGATAAAGAGATAGAAAGCGACGATGCC
>CAJXPD010000399.1 GCA_913057785.1 uncultured Lewinella sp.
AGAGCAGGCTCCCAATAGATTAGAACGCTGTCAATAAACCTACCAGTCATGTGCAACTTCCTATTGTTCCTTTCTTCCTATCGGCGAAGAGTCTTTTTGCTGGCCGCAGTCTTCTGATTTCGTTGCTTCATCTCCTCCACTGTTTTTTCCCTTCTTTTACTCGAATTCTCCTTCTGTACTTTTCTTATCAAGATATTTCCCATTGTTTCCTTGTGCCATAAATGAATCGTCTATCCTGCCTATTGATGAATATTCTCCTTAAGGCTAGCCCCTCTACTTAGTACCAATCTTACACCTTGTTCATAGAGGGCTATTATCCCGCTGAAGACGTTTCGATTGAGGCTTTGCATTGATCTTAAAAAAAGTCCGCTGATGGTGTGACAAATGGACCTGCCTTAAGCCATTACTATATGATAACAGTTACCAAGTAGGTTTTTCGGATTGTTTCCGAGTACTGGCCAGCGGTGCATGACTGCTGACCCTGGTAGCTCATTTCTATGATCTTGACTTCACTAATTGACCGGTGGAGTCCCTAAACTGTAATGTGCTATGGAAAGGTCCAAAGCTATGAAAACGGCCGATGAGAATAAGGCCAACTTAAATGACTTCCAATCGGTACAATTGGAAGCGGTACAAACAACCAACGTCAAAGGGGGCAATGGTGGTGAAGAAGAAGGTGATGCCAATGGGGTAGTGGGAGAGGTGGATATTATTGATCTATAACGATCCACTCTTGCTGTCCCTAGGGGCTGCCACTACTTGCAACTAGGTAGGGTTGGCCCCTGGCTTTTTGGCTTGGAAATCAGGAGTTTGGATTGGCCTTTTACGGTTTTACTTGGCTTAGTTTCTCTAGGAGCCAATTTTTTAGATTTATGGATTGATTACCATGAATGGCTTCATAGAGTTGGTCGTAGTCGGTTTGTGTTGGTGTTGGCCTCCGCTTAAACTCTGCTATGGCTAAGGCGTAGTTGGCAAAGTTTAAATAAGCTTGGATTCGCTCTTCGGATAGGCTTTTTTTGCTGCTGATCATTCTTTTGAAGGCGGTAACTTTATGACTTAGTACTTGGTAATAGGTGGGAAGTTTTAGATGGGCTTCTAACAAACAGCGCACGGATAGAGAGTGTACGCGTATTTTAAAGGATAGATCATGGGTGTGAATGTCGCGCAACCGGCGTTCGGCTTTAGTGAATTGTTGTCGGTGAAAGGCGACGAAGGCTTCAGTGAGTGCTATGGTCTCTGTTCGTAGATGTGGGGATAGCTGTTGACTGTGGTCTCGGGTGAAGGTTTCTAGCCAATCTTCTTTTCCGGCATGTGCGGCCATGATACAAATATTGGTGTAGATATTGCCTGATAAATAGCCATGTTGTATGAACAGTTTTTCGGCAACGCCATACTGATAGAGTTGGAATACAGGTTCGATGAATTCTCTTTCTCCTGCTGCGAATCGCCTTGAGCCTAGATTGCACCAAATCATAAGCAGAAAGGCACGCTCTAGGGGATCTATGGCTTGACTGTGTGCTTGGATCTCTTGTATTCCTTTCTGATATTCTTCTAGACTGCACCCCGCTTGTATATATTCTAGGGTTTGCCGATAGATCTGAAGGAGTGGAGGAGGGTACTCCAGTGTATCTACTGCCTGCAAAAGGGCTTGTAAGTAGGTCGGGGATAGCGCTAGTCTTCTGGCTTGTGTTCCTGCTACGATGTTGGCCTGTAGTGCAAGTTTCTGCATCCAATAATAGAGGTCCAATTGATGCTGTGCTTTTTCTTCCCAAATTAATCGCTTTTTGGGGTCGGAGCTATGGGTGTATAAGACGTGCTGGCATTCCCATAATTGAAAGCGATAGTGTTCGGATTTTTGACTGAGTGCTGCTAGTTCTTTGGCGGCTACTTCGGTGTATTTTAGGTAGTATTTATCTAAGCCATAGGCTTTCAATGCGGCTCGTTTCAATTGTAGGTCTTCCATCGGATGCTTCCTGAGATAGTGATGCTGCAGAAATTGCTCTAAGAGCCGACTGAGCTCGCTACCACGGTCATTCCACCATTTGGCTTCAAAGGCTTGTCCGGGACGTAGCTGTTCATATGCTTTCTTTTTGTCCAGTTTGGTGAAGCGATGCTGCCATGGACGTAGCAACTGAAATAGTTCTACTAGCTCTTCTTTCTGATTGAAATAGGGGGAACGTAAGAACTTTTCTGCTTCTTGTAAGGCTCGACTGGGGATGGAATCGATAATATGATAAAGTTTCAATTGTTTATGGTATTTAATATTTTATTGATAATCAGTTTTTTACAATGGTATAGTGTATGATTAGGTGTTTTACGACTCAGTAATATATGCTTTTTTTGTTTTTCTAAACGGGATTTTATTCTCTCTTTTCTCGTACATTGTAGAAAAGCTGGAAACTACACATAGGAAGTAACTTCTGCATTTTCGCATGTACTCCTCTAGATGGTCATTTGCACCTTCTAGAGGCTATAAACCGTTTTTCTATGACAACTCTAAATCTCCTGAAGTTGCGCTTCGATCTGCCTATTCAGCATCGAGAGCTGCAAGCCTTTAAAGCGGCCTTTCTGCAAGGCTTGAAAACCCAAATCTTTTCTCTTGAACAGTATCCACTTCTACAGTTTAAGATTTGGTTTCAAGAAGGGAAATTCTACCCAATGCTCATGGTAATGGGGAAGAAGATCGCCACCTTACATGAGCTACTGAAGGCTGAACCTCCTCGCATCCGATTCCGAAATCGAGTTCAACGGCTGAAGATCTCTCATTGCCATTCTGACCAATTTCCGCTTCGTACAGATCAAGGTTTTCATACCTACAATCTGTTCAAGTATCAAGCCTTTAATCAGCTAAATTACCAACGGTTTCAGGCCTTGCCGGAAGGGGAGGAGCGGAGACGTTTTGTCGAAATGCTATTGCGTGAACATTTGGAGGCATTTGTTAGAGGTGTGGGCTGGACGCCTGATCCTCCCATTGTGGTGAAGAAAATGGTCATCCTGGATGAGGATATCGTGTCCTGCCCCGAATATAAATCCCATTGCTTGGACTTGCGCTTTCGGACCAATCTATGGATTCCAGAGCACGTTGGCCTAGGGAAACGAGTTAGCTTAGGTTTTGGCGTTTTACGGCTGCCTAGGAAAAAACACTCCTAATCCCCAACTCAAGCCTCACGGGATGAGTCCCCCTCATCCCGTGAATATCCCAGGGGCTTTCCATCCAGTAAAACCACTAGATGAAACTAAATATAACAAGGCAATGCATCTGATTTGCAGCTGCCCTAACACATTATTGTCGCATCTGCTTGTTTTGGCTAAAACTCTAAAATTGGAGGCCTCAAAAAACTATTGCCACTTCTGTTATTGATTTGCCCTTCCATGAACAGTACATGCGCTTGGGGTTGGGGTGCTCAGGTTTGGGGCCCCTAATCCTTTTTGGACTCTGCGTAGTTTTCAACTACGCAAAATCCCCCCCGCTCTGCCCGCTCTGCGTAGTTTCCAACTACGCAATAGCCAGAGCCCCTCCTCCCTATCCCACTAATCTCCCCTAAAATGCTTAGGTTTGAATACCTCTTATTCAAAATGCTCTAATTTCGAAACCGATAATCTACACCAATGACATCCTTACCACCTCGATTTGTTACCGTATTGACATCCTTATTGCTGACTTCAATTACCCTCGTGGGCCAAAGCTGGCAAAGCTTGGATAGTCTAGGCGCCAAGAATTATGGGGATCGCAAGTACGAGCAGGCTTTGACGTTTGCTACTAAAGCTATTGAAAGCTATCAGCAGCAGGTGGGAGTAGAGGATACGGTGTATGTAGGTCTGCTTTCGAGCAGAGCGGAAGTCTTGGGTAGACTAGAGAAGTACAAAGAACAGTTTGCGCAGTATCAGAAGGTTATTAAGGTGTTGAATGGCTTTCTGGGAGAATCCATTTCTGACTATTATCCGTACTCTACCTACTTATTGGGTATGGCCCAGAATCGACAACGATTCAGTGACTATCGCCAAGCACAGCAACTCTATCAGGAGTCCTTGCAAATCCGTAGCCGGATTATGGGGGATTCTAGCCTCCATGCTGCGGTTTGTATCAATAATCTGGGCGTCAACTATTTTTATTTGCAAAAGATTGATTCTGCTATCTTCTACTTGAAGAAAGCAGCTGCGATCTGGAAGCGGGAAAGCGATGGCCCCGGGGATATTAGATATGCCGCTTGTATTCGGAATATTGGGGCAATTTATAATAACCGAGGAAAATACAGGGAGGCTTTACCTTATTTGCAGGAAAGCTTGGAGCTAACTGTTCTTGCGGATTCTACGGGTAGGCATTATATCGATGCCCTGGAAAAGGTGGGTTCTGTATTTGAGCGGATGGGGAGATATGAGGAGGCGGAGCCCTATTACCAGAAAATGCTAGTGAAGGCTGAGCTATTTTATGATGCGAAGCACTCAAAGCTCGCGGAACTGCAAGGACTGGCGGCGGATCTGAATTCTGCTATGGGACGGGAAGATAAGGCCATTTTGCTGAGGAAGTCTAGTTTGGAAGTAATGGGTAAGGTGTATGGTACGGATCAACCGCAATATGCTATCCAGGCTTTTAAACTGGGAGGGTTGTATCTGGATTTTGGAGACTATGAACAGGCGAAGGAATGGCTGGATAAGGCGCGTTTGATCTATGAAAATAGGCAGGATACCCTCAATCCTTATTTTTCTAGTGTAGTTGGGGATTTGGGATTGTATTATAAGTACACAAAGAAATACCGGGAGGCTATCCCCTTCTTCAAGAGACAGATCGAGTTACTCCAACATAATAACTTGGATACTTCTTCTACGATGGCCATCGCACTGCATAATTTGGCCAATCTCTATATCGATTTGATGAAATATGATGAGGCAGAAGCTGCTCAGACTCGAGGCATTGAGATCAGGGAACACCTCTTTGGCGTCCATCATTCGAGTTACTTCGAAGACCTTCATACTTTGGCGGTTATCGATTACCGGAGGAAGGATTTGACTGCTGCCCTGGATAAATTTGAACGGGTAGTTGCGGGTTACCGGGAACGCCTTGGTACTTCTGGTGCGTATAATGTTTATGTGAGAGGACTGGGTTCTCTGTATTGTAGTTTCGAACGTTATCAGGAGGCACTTCCCTTTTTGGAGGAGTACATTAGGGTAACACAGGTTAATATCAATCGGAACTTCGATGTATTGAGTGAGGCTGGTCGTGCCAAATTTGTACGTTCCATCAGCCGGGAATTGACCATTTTTTCTTCAGAGCTGTATGAGCTGTATCATAAAGTGCCTGCAGCGGCTGGATTGCTCTATGATGTTTCCTTGCTGCTGAAAGGCCTGCTGATGGATAGTAATCGCGCATTCATTCGGGAAATTACGACTTCGAAAGATGCTAGCCTTAAAGCAAATTATTCGGAATGGCTCCGGCTTAAGAGAATACTGAACAAACGCTATGAGCGCCCGCTTGAGAAGCAGACTGGTCTAGATCGCCTGGAAAGACGACTGGAGCAGCTGGATGAAGATCTTACGCAAGCTACCCGGGTTCCATACCCCTTTCAGCGGGCTACTAGCTGGCGAGAGGTTCAGTCGGTACTGGGGGATGAGGAAGTTGCCGTCGAATTCCTGCATTTTCAATTCTATCGAGATGAGCAATGGTCTGACAGTATCGTATACTGCGCCTTGCTCAACAGAAAGGACTGGGCCTCCCCGAAAATGGTGCCGCTTTTTGAGCAAAAGGAACTGGAGGCCTTGTTGCTTCGGCCTTTTCCTAGCCAAAAGAAGAAGCTCAAATCGCTCTACTCAAAACGTTTGTATGATTTGCTGTGGAAACCAATAGAACAGCTTGTTGAGTCGCCGACTAAGATTTATTATGCGCCTGCTGGATTGCTGCATCGCCTTACCTTTGCGGCTATTCCTGATGCGAAGGGAGTTCCTTTGATGGAAAACTTCCAGTTGCAATACATTAATAGTGGTAGGAGTTTATTGAACAATAGAGGCCCGAAGCCTCAAAGGCCTACTTCTGCTAGAATCTACGGTGGGGTAGACTACGGTACGGGGAAAGTGGATGGTAAACGGGGTATTCAAGGCCGAAAAAAGAAGAAACGAAGAAGATCTCGAAAGCGTGTTACGCGTGGGGCTGGTTGGGGACATCTTCCCAATTCTTTGCTTGAGTTGAATCGACTTGCACAGCTTTTTCAGGCCAATGCTATTGAAACGACTACTTTGCAGGGCTTAAAGGCTACGGAAGAATCCTTTCATGGGATGGGGGCTGCTGGGAATGCTCCGCATATCTTGCACCTGGCTACGCACGGCTTTTCGTTCTCTGAGGAGATCCAAGATGAGAATCCAATTATTAATAAATCTAACTATTTTCAGCATGCGGCTGATCCTTTGCTGCGCTCGGGATTGGTACTGGCAGGTGCAAACCGGATTTGGTTGAATACGGATTCTATTCCGGAAAATGAAAATGGTATTCTTACTGCTCGCGAAATTTCTAACAGTAATCTGCAAAATACTGTGTTGGTAGTTTTGTCTGCTTGCGAAACGGCCTTGGGGGATATCATCGGCACGGAAGGGGTGTTTGGTTTCCAAAGAACCTTTAGAATGGCTGGTGCTGACTACCTGATTGCTACGCTTTGGACGATTGCTGACAGTCATCATACGGTAGAGTTTATGGAACAATTTTACCGTTTGTGGCTTGCTGAAGAAATGACTATCCATGAGGCCTTCCATAAGGCTCAATCGGCTTTGCGAGAAAAATATCCGCATCCCTACTACTGGGCGGGCTTTGTACTGATCGAGTGATCGGCTATTCCACTTTTTCTAAATATGGTAGTAGACTAGCGTCTTGTATTTCTTCTAGGGCTTGTATTTCTTCCCTGTAGGAGATTAGATACCATTTTCCTTGCCATCGGAGACACTGTTGTTCCTCCGATCCTTTTTGTAACAATACCCAATGTGGTGCTTCGGCTTGCTTCAGGGTAGACTTGCTGGTTTGGAGTTCTAAACCTTTTTCATAGAGCTGATAGCTCGTATTTTTATCTTCCGTAACTATGATGGTGATGGTTCTCCTAGCGCTTTTCTGTGCTGCTATCTTATCGTCCTCGATCTTTAGCTCCGTATAGCTGATTTCTTGCTGTAGTCGATTTCCCGAGGATCCAATTATTCCTTCCTCTTCATCTGTTGTAGGGCTTTCCCACTCTGGGTCTTTTTTGACAAGGGTGCCGTCGTCGATTCTTGGTAGGAAAAGGTAGAGCAGTAGGCCGATTAGTGCGATAACAGAGGCGGCAGCTGTTAGTTTTATCCACAATTGACGAGGCTCCGCAGAACTACTTTGGCGACTTACGTTCGGGGCTTGGGCTTCGGCTGTTAATTTGGAATGGCTAATGGCGCTGCGTAGGGTCTGATGATAATCCCATAGCCGCTTGTACTCGGGATCAGAATTGATTTTAGCTTCTACTTCGGTAGACTGTCTTTCGTTGAGTTCACCGTTTGCGTATTGGTCTATGAGATCGAATATATTGTCTTTCACGGGTTTGATTTAGCTTAGGGATGAGTAATGTTTTTTTAGGGATCGTAATGCTAGCCGCTGACATTTTTCCATGCAGTTTTTCCGCTTGTTCTTGGCACTTCCATAAGATACCCCAAACTTCTTGGCTAGATGCTGTAGGGACTGGCTTTTGGTGTAAAATTGCTGCAGTAGGTATTTACAAGAGGAGTCGAGTTGATGGACGGATTCTTCTAGTATGATCTCGAATTGGAGGAGCGCTTCTCCGCTGGCGGATTGTCGAACAAAGCCAAAGAATCGTAGGATACAGGCTAAGGGAATCTGCTTTTCAAGTTTTTTATTGTAAGCGGTTCTAAAGTAGGTCCGTAAGGTGGGGCTACAGCTTTCTCCCATTTCTATTAGGGCATCATCAATGGCCTCTCCTAGTGAGATCGATACGGCATCTGCTTCGATCTGATGGGCTAGGGGAAGATGATCATAGTCTAGCCTGGACTTCGTGAGTTCTTTTAATAAATGGCGCTTACAGGCCTGCATCAGATAGCTGCAGAGCTGAGATTCTTGATAGCCAAAAGAGTTTCCCTGCTGAATGGCCTTGGATAAGTTCTCCCAAACTTGCATGAAGGCGTCTTCTACTCGGCCGGGATCGACCTGGTAAGCGCGGACACAATGACTTTCAATTTTTTGGTAGCATTCCTGGGTGACCTGGTGGTCTTTCCCAAGTAACTTGAAAAGGTCTCCATTGGCATCTTGGTCTCCACTTGCTACCTGCTCGATGATGATTTGTAAATTCTTGTTTGTACTCATTGTCAGCCGAAGTATGATGGTACATTGGCGATGGCATATCCCTTGTTGTGGACCATGGTTTTGATTAATGAAGATAAAAAAAAGGGCGTTGTTGTAGGAACATTTTTGCTGATAGGAGGATAGTGGTAAATTGATATGTCTGACTATACCCCTGCACAGGGCCAGTACCTTAAGGCTATGTTTTTCATCATAACCTTCAGGCTAAGGTCTTTCTCCTCCACTTCCAAAAGCAGATTGATCAGTCAATTGGGTATAACC
>CAJXPD010000400.1 GCA_913057785.1 uncultured Lewinella sp.
GTGTAGATCTCGGTGGTCAGGATAGACTCGTGCCCAAGCATGTCTTGCACTGCCTTTAAATCAGCTCCTCCTTCGATTAGATGGGTTGCAAAAGAATGGCGAAAGGTGTGTGGGCTTACATTTTTATCAATGCTTGCCAGCTTGGCGCATTCCTTGACTACCATGAATACCATCACACGGCTGAGTTGCTTGCCACGTCGATTCAGGAAAAGAAAATTGGTATGTTCAGGATGGATATTCATCATCGCGCGTCTAACCCCGTCAATGTAAAAGCCGATGTGCTTGACGGCTTCCTCTCCGATAGGTACGATCCGTTCCTTATTGCCTTTCCCCAATACTTTCACAAAGCCAATGTCCAAGTATAAATTGCTGATGCGCAGGTCGATCAATTCACTGACCCGCAGACCACAAGCGTACAAGGTCTCTAGCATAGCACGATTACGCACCCCGTGCGGTTCGCTCAGGTCAATCGAAGCAATCATGCTTTGGATTTCTTCGTAGGATAAGACTTCAGGAATCTTCCTAGGCAGGCGTGGGCCCTCTAAGAGGCTAGTAGGATCAACCTGGATCAAATCCTCCATCAAAAGGTACTTATAGAACGTCTTGATGGCAGAAAGCAATCGGGCTTGCGACCTTGCTCCCAACCCGAGGTCATTTAAGGAATGTAAAAAGGAAGATAGCTGATCCACATCCAAGGCTTCTGGGGAAGCATGAATCTCCGACAACTCCAGAAATTCTACGAGTTTCTTTACATCACGGAGATAGGCTTCAATCGTATTCTCTGACAGCGATCGTTCTAGTAATAGGTAGGATTTAAAGCCGTTGATGTAGGGTCCCCAATTAGGCATGGGATAAAGATAGCGGTAATTGAGTTGAAAGTTTAGAAGTTGAAGGTTTAAGGGCGAGTCGTTCAGGCTTTCCTAAACTTTTAACCCTAAACCTTCAACTCCTAGATGGTGAGATATAAGTCATGAAGATTTATGCACCTTACTTGTTGTCCTGCTTCGCAAATACCTTCTTCAATAGATCGTTGGTACGAGCGTTGACATTGACACGGATGTCTTTTTCTTTCTTTTCAACCATGGAGAAAAGTCCCTTCAAGGCCTGCTGCGTCACATAGTCATCTAGGTCCGGATTGGCCTTTTCAATGAATGGAATTTTGTTGTAGGCATTCACCGCATCTTCCCAGTACTTCCGGGCATTGAATTTATCCAAAGATTCGATGATCACCGGATTGAACTCATTGTACAGCGCCTGAGAGGTAGCTTGGTTCAAATATCCAGTGGCCGCATTGTCTTCGCCCATTAGGATACCTAAGGCATCATCGAAGGACATGTTCTTGATGGCGTTCACAAAAATTGGCGCCGCTTTTTTGGCAGCATCTTCTGCACCGCGATTGATTCTCTGTAGAATCTCATTTTCTACCTCTTTAAAGCCAGGGATATTCTGTAGTCGGTTAGTAATCTGGCGAGCTTCTTCTGGTAATAGGATCTTATATGGACTTTTGAAGTAACCATCTTCCTGTGAAAGCCTTGTAGCTCCTTCTGTGATACCAATTTCCAGGGCTTGCTTAAGACCGCTGGCTATATCAGCATTCGTTAAGGCTCCACCGTCACCAAGGACCGAACCTAAAGCACTTTGTAATTCTTGCTGCGTACAAGACATCATCTGAAAGGCTAAGAATAAAACAGCTAATCTTTTAATCATCATTTGTTAGTTTAGTTCTTTGACATTTGAAGTTCGGCAAAACGAGGGAGAAAAGGTTGGACCATGTCTCTATTGCCTTTTTGCTTACTAACGATTTAGACGCAGCAAATTCCGTTAAGTAATGATTAAAGAAAAAAAAGAAAGGTTAAAATTATCTTAGCACCCATTTATCCCAAGCTGCCAAAGGCAATTTGGATAGATGCACAATCAATCCGACCACCCAGCGGCGGGTTCATTTTCCGCATTTTGACCTTAATCCCACTGATGAAATCAAAGTATTCAAACAAGCGATGCACAATCCGTTGACAAACCTCTTCAATCAGCTTGGAAGGCGTTCGCATCTCTATTAGGCAAAGCTGATAAACGGTCTCATAATTGATCGTTTTGAAGAGATTATCTTCCATTGCAGCTTCATCTATGTCCGTCTCCAGAAATACATCAAGAATAAATTCGGTCCCTAGTATTTGTTCTTCTGGGTAGAATCCATGGCGAGCAAAAATGCGCATGCCCTCGAGTCCAATTATTGCCATTAGTGGTAGAACTTTAAATTTTGGACGATAAAAATAAGTAACTTTGCGCGGATCGGAATTTTTACCTAACCAAATTAAAAATCTCATGGGGCAAAACAATGGAGTTTCAGCGTCTGCCACCAATGCCAAAGCCGCAGCAGATCGATTCCAAGCACATGATTATTACAACCTAGATGAATTGCTACAGGAGGACCACCTCTTGGCCAGAGATGCGGTGCGTAGCTGGGTAAAGCAAGAAGTATCACCTATCATAGAAGATTATGCCAATCGGGCGGAATGCCCTACTCATCTTTTCAAAGGACTAGCAGAAATCGGAGCATTTGGTCCAAGCCTACCCATGGAATATGGTGGCGGTGGAATGGATGAAATCGCCTACGGTATCATTATGCAGGAGCTGGAGCGTGGGGATTCTGGTATTCGTTCGATGGCTTCCGTACAGGGTTCCTTGGTGATGTATCCTATTTATCGCTTTGGATCTGAGGAGCAACGCAAGAAATATCTTCCTAAACTAGGGAGTGGCGAGTTTATTGGCTGCTTTGGTTTGACAGAGCCTGATCATGGCTCGAACCCTAGTGGTATGATCACCAACATCAAGGATGATGGAGATGCTTATATCCTGAATGGTTCCAAAATGTGGATCACCAACTCTCCACTAGCTGATGTAGCCGTAGTTTGGGCTAAAGACGAAGAGGGTGTAGTAAGAGGATTAATCGTAGAAAAAGACATGCCCGGGTTTTCTGCTCCGGAGATCCATGGCAAATGGTCGCTTCGAGCTTCGATCACAGGAGAATTGGTTTTTGAAGATGTGCGAGTACCAAAAGCCAATGTATTGCCTAATGTACATGGTCTAAAAGGACCTTTGTCTTGCCTTTCCAAGGCGCGCTATGGCATTGCTTGGGGTGCGATTGGGGCAGCGATGGATTGCTATGATTCCGCGCTTCGGTATTCTAAGGAGCGTGTCCAATTCGGAAAACCCATCGGTCAGTTCCAGTTGACGCAGAAGAAATTAGCCGAAATGATCACAGAGATCACCAAAGCCCAGTTATTAGCTTGGCGCTTGGGTACTTTGGCCAATGCAGGTAAAGCCTCTCCTGCTCAGATTTCGATGGCTAAGCGCAACAACGTTCATATGGCTCTGGAGATCGCTCGTGAAGCCCGCCAGATTCACGGTGGAATGGGCATTACCAATGAGTATCCTATCATGCGCCATATGATGAATCTAGAAACAGTATTAACCTACGAAGGCACTCATGATATTCACCTGTTGATTACGGGTATGGATGTTACGGGTTTGAATGCTTTTAAATAGACTGTAAGAAGTCAGAAGACAGATGTAAGACTAGAGAAGTCAGAGGACAGGTGTTAGATCACAGTGTCTGACTTCTGACTTCTTGCCTCTGTCATCTGACCTCCGTCTTCTGATCTCTGAACTCTATCATCTGCCATCTAAATTCCCCCGTCTACCCTCTCCTACCCACTGTCCATCTCCGCTTTCCCCAACCTTATCTTCCAAGACTCTATTTTTGTAGCATCTATTGTATTGGATCCAACATCCACTAATTTCTGAAAGCAATCCAAAGCAGCATGAAAAAGATTCAACTATTAGCGATAATTACTAGCTTAATTATTTCAGCCTGGGGCACGACTGTGCATGCACAATCTCCGAAGCAACTGATTGGGGAGATCCAGCAACTCTTGGTCGATCATTATATCTTCCTGGACAAGGCCGAAGCCATGAATAAACGTCTAGATCAAGGCCTGGAATCGGGAGAATTTGATGGTATTGAACGAGAGGAAGATTTAGCAGTAGCACTAACCAAAGCTTTACAAGAAATTACCAATGATAAGCACCTTGTCGTATATCCTCCTCGGGAAGTTCGGGTAGAGGAGGATCCGGAAGGGGCCTTCTTACGAAGTCTAAGCCGATATAGAAACCCCATGATCAAATCCGTGCAATTGCTAGACAACAATGTCGGCTATTTCGACATGCGATTTTTTGGTGGGGGTGAAACGGCTAAGAAGAAGATTGATCAGGTAATGGAGCAATTGGAATCTGCGGATGCCTTAATCGTGGATATGCGTTACAATGGTGGAGGGAGTATTAGCACGGTGCAATATGTGTGCAGCTACTTTTTTGAAGGAGACCACATCTTGAACAGTATGTACGCTCGTGTCAATCACCAACTCAATATTGAGAACCACACTCGTGAAGTAAGAGTCATTCCTGTTAATGGGAAGAAAAGACCAGACATTCCTGTATTTGTGTTGATTAGTTCCAGAACCTTTTCAGGAGCCGAAGATTTTTCCTACACCATGCAAAGCTTTGAAAAAGCTACCGTCATTGGAGAAGCAAGCAGAGGCGGTGCACACCCGGTAGACTTTTTCCCTCTTTCCCACAACTTCCGCATCAAAATCCCTTTTGCCATGTCTATCCATCCGGTAACTAAGAGCAACTGGGAAGGAACGGGGGTGGTCCCAAATGTAAAAGTAGCCTCAGCAGAGGCCTTCGAAACGGCCTTGCCCCTAGCTCAGGAAGCGGCCAAGCAATACAAGCGTTCCTTCATCCAGCCGATTCTCGATCTATTGGGTAGCTGGGAAGAACAGCCCAAAGCCATTTCGGAATTACTAACACCTCTAGAAAACGGTGTGAAAGGTGGCAAACTCATTGAATCTGATATTAACCGAATGGGATATGCCTACTTGCGCGCCAATCAGACCAAGACCGCAAGTGCTATTTTAGAAGCAAATACCCGTATCTTCCCAGAATCCCCCAATGCTTTTGACAGCTTTGCCGAAGCCTTGGCGATCGATGGGCAAAGGGATAGAGCATTGAAAAGCTATGAGGCTGCCGTGAAATTGGCTAAAGCTCAGGAACACTATAACTTGGCTAGTTATCAGCAGAACCTGGAGGCTTTTAAGGAGAAACTGAAATAGGTGGGTGAGTTAGAGATCAGGGGTCAGAAGTCAGAGGACAGATGTAAGACAACAGAATCTGACTTCTGACTTCTGACTTCTGACTTCTGACTTCTAAATTTCCGTCCTCTGACATCTAAAAGAAGTACCAGACTACAATGGCGCAACCCAATACGACACGATGGAGCAGGAATAAAAAAGTGGCGATCCAGGCCCTATTCTGGATCATCATGTATGCCTATTATGTAAGTTCGGATTGGGAGTTCACCGAGGAGAAGAGTGTGCTCTTTGAGAAGTTCTTCATCAAGGTGCTCATGCAGATCGCATTGTGCTATACCGTCATTTATCTACTCATTCCAAGATTGTTAAACCGCGGGCATAAAATAGCCTTTGGGGTTAGTTTTTTCTTCGCTGTGTATGTGGTCCACATCATCTACACTGCTAGCAGGGTATATTACTTTGAGCCTAAGTATCCGGATTTTTTCCGAAGGAATGACTTTTGGGAAAGGCTTTTTGATTTCAAGTTGTACTTCGTCAATATCACTTGGTTTATTTTACCCACAATCATTCTATTGGCGTGGAAGTATTACCAAGACCAAAAAGAGGTACTGGTCTTGAAGGAAGAGAAAAGACGGAGTGAGCTTAATGCGCTGAAAAACCAACTCAATCCTCACTTTTTATTCAATACGCTCAATAATCTTTACACGCTTGCCCTTAAAAAGTCGGATCAAGCCCCGGCTGCGATCATGAAGTTGTCCAAAATTCTTGACTACTTATTATACCAGTGTAAGGATAACTATGTACCGATTCAAGGTGAGGTGAGGTTGTTGAACAATTACATCGCTTTGGAGGAGCTACGCTACGGAGACCGTTTAGCGGTCTCCTTTGATTACAATATTGGTGAGCAGGTAATGATTGCGCCTTTATTACTTCTGACCTTCACTGAAAACGCCTTTAAGCATGGGGTGAGTGAAGCGCTTCATCAAGCCACTATTGCGATAGAGTTGCATGCGCGGAAAGATAAGATCCAATTCAGTATCAAGAATTCCAAACCCACGCACCAACGCCCTGCCAAAGCAGCGGATCGAGAATCGCTTGGTTTAAGAAACATCCAACGACAGTTGGAGTTATTGTATCCAAATTCTGCTATCTTAAGAACAGAAAATTTAGACACTCACTATTCTTTAATCCTAGAATTACAGCCTAATGGCATATCAGTGTCTGATCGTTGATGATGAAGCCTTGGCGCGTGAGTTGATCGCCACTTACCTGGAACAGTTGGATGACTTTCAGCTGGCCGGTTCTTGCCCCAATGCGATTGAGGCTCGTAAAGTACTAGAGACTAGTCCGGTAGATCTCCTGTTTTTAGATATTGAAATGCCGTTATTGAAGGGGACGGAGTTTCTTAAAGCCTTGGCTCATCCTCCCAAAGTCATTTTCACCACAGCGTATCGAGATTATGCCATTGAAGGCTTTGACCTGAATGCCGTTGACTACCTAGTGAAGCCAATCGAATTTGATCGATTTTATCAAGCCATCGATAAGTTCAAATCCTGGAGGTCCGGGCAGCAGGCTCCTCTAGCTCAGGCTAGCTCCCTATCTCATTTTTACCTTAAGTACAACAAAAAGAACATCCGAATTGAGCAGCAATCTGTGTTGTACGTGGAAAGTCAAGGAGACTATGTGCAATTGCATCTTTCTGATCGACAGATAAAGGTCAAAATGCCACTCCATCAATTGGAAGAGAAGCTGGATCAACGGTTTCTACGTATCCATCGATCTTTCATTGTCAATACTGACAAGATCACTGCCTTTACCAAGCAAGATGTTGAGATTGGGACCAAAGAGATCCCAATTGGCCAGTTCTATAAAGAAAGTGTGCTAGATCAGCTACTTCGGTAGTCCGACTAGCTACCAGCTAAAATTTTCACCTGTGCCGTAGTATCTAAACCATTCACCACCTCTACTAAGATCCCGTCTGATAAGCCCAATTCTACGGTTTTCTTTTCAAATTGGCGATCGCCTACTTCTATCTCAACAAAAGTGGTATCCTCTTCAAAAAGCACATCACGCTCCTTGATCGCAATCACCCCTTTTCGTCGATCTAAGATGATATCTGCATTGGCACTGTAACCGGCTCGTAGAAATACCTCTGTTGTAGGCTTCACAGCTGCCCGCACCTCAAATTTCACCGTACCATTTTCGTCTACCCCTTTGGGTGAAATGTATTCCAAAGCCGCATCAAAACGCATATCCTGGATAGCACCTACCGTTAGCTCCAAGGGCATTCCCTCTTTTAACTTGCCTACATCAGATTCATCCACCATTCCCTCAAAGATCAAGGAATTCATATCAGCTACCACGGCGATACTGGTTCCTTCATTAAAGTTATTGCGTTCGATTACACTAAAGCCTTCTTCTACTGGTACGTCCAAAACCATTCCATCTACCGTCGATACCACCACATTGGCAACCTGCTTAGAATTACGGGTTACCCCTTCGCGCAATAACTGCAAATTGTTAATGGCCGCTTCTAGCTCTTGCTGTCGGATATCCACAGATGTCTCAAACTGCTTCAGACTATTGACTGCCACGATCTCGGCATTCTCCAAAGCAGCCTTTTGAATCTCCATATCCACCTGAAAGCGATTGTACTCCTGTTCCGAAATCACACCCTCTTTGAATAAGCCCTTTTGACGTTCGTCTTCCCGCTTCGCGTTTTCATAGGTCACTCTGGCACTTTCCACATCGAGATTCTTGGTATTGATCTCCTGTTGACGCTTCAGTTCCCGTTTAGCCTCATCCAGGCGGAGTCGCGCCAGTTCAACATTGGATTGAGCGGAATTGACATTCAATTCACTAGGTATCAACTTGATTCTGGCTAGTCGATCGCCTTTTTTGACCAAGTCACCAGCCTGAACATAGAGTTCATCCACCACCCCGGATACTTGCGGTTTGATCTGTACCTCTTGCCGAGGCTTAATCGAACCCGTGGCAACCGTCTTCTTAATAATATCCGTTAGAACCGGATGCTCTGTCTTATAAACAACCGGATCCTTAGCATTTTGCGTGTAGAAATAAATCACAAGTCCGACAGTAGCTACCAAAAGAAAACCACCGAGACCGAAAAGCAAACCTTTGTTCATAATACTTTTTGTTGATTCTCTAACAATCTTTGTTTTGTCCTTTTTTAAGTAGTGTGACCATAGATATTCCTAATTTTCAGCTGCGTCTTTTG
>CAJXPD010000401.1 GCA_913057785.1 uncultured Lewinella sp.
GTAGCTAGGCTATCCAGCCTGGCGGCTCGACAGATACTCAGCTTTTGAAGCCTGGTCTAGTGAAAAAATATCTTGTCTACTTGTGCAGTTTATTTATCCCTCATTCCTTAGTCATTGCAACACCAAAAATAAAAAGTCCATGCGATCCAGTCTGTTATTATTTTTAGTTATTGGCTTCTATGCCACCCTTTCTGGGCAGTCCCCATTGACGATTTTCGAACGTTCTAAGGGTCTGGAAACAGCTACCTATGATGAAGGCATAGCTTTCTATCAGCAGCTAGCTCAAACCTACTATCAAAAGGCCAACTTGCAGTCTTTTGGTAAGACCGATAGTGGAAAACCGCTGCACCTTTTCACGATTTCTTCGGATGGAGATTTTGACTTTAATAATATCCACGCCAAGGGCAAATTGGTGCTGTTGATCAATAATGCTATCCATCCAGGAGAGCCAGATGGAGTAGAAGCTTCGATGCTCCTGGCTAGAGACTTGCTGAGCAAAGCGGAAGAGTATGCTGACTTTCTTGAGCAAGTAGTAGTAGCCATCATTCCATTTTACAATATTGGAGGTGTACTAAATCGCAATAGCCACACTCGAGCCAATCAGAATGGTCCCATCTCTTACGGCTTCCGTGGGAATGGTAGGCACTTCGACCTCAATCGGGACTTCATCAAAGCAGACACGCGCAATGCACGTAGCTTCGCAGAAATTTTCCATACCGTAGATCCTGAAGTATTTATTGATACGCATACAAGCAACGGGGCGGATTACCAATACACACTGACGATGATCCCTACCCAAAAGGACAAATTGGGCGGGCCATTGGGAGAATATTTAGATAAAAAAATGATGCCTTTCCTCTATGATTATATGGCAAAAAGCCCTTATGAGATGACGCCTTATGTCAACAGCCTCGGGAGAACACCAGAAGCCTTGGGTATAACTGATTTCCTGGAATCACCACGCTACTCCACCGGTTATGCTGCTTTGTTCCATTGTATTGGCTTCATGCCTGAAACGCATATGCTTAAGCCTTATAAGGATAGAGTAGAATCCACCTATACTTTTATGCAGGGAATGGTCGAGATTTTGATTAGAGATGCCAAAGACATTGTGAACCGGAAACAGGAAAGTAAGGCTATGGTGGTCCAACAGGAGGAGTTTCCATTGCAATGGACACGGGATACCGCTAGCTATAAAACGATAGACTTCAAGGGTTATACTGCTTCCACCCCCATAAGCGAAATCAGTGGTCAACCACGTCTAAAGTATGATCGCGAAAAGCCTTTCACCAAAAAGATACCTTATTACAACCATTATCTACCTACGAAATCTGTCAAACGACCCAGAGCTTACGTGATTCCACAGTCCTGGCATCCTATCATTAAGCGCCTTCGAGAAAACGGGGTTTCCATGCAACGAATACCGGCAGATACAACTATTGAGGTTACCGTCTATTATCTAGATGACTTCAAAACCAGAACAAGACCTTACGAAGGCCATTACATGCATTATCAAACGAAGGTAAGAGCTGAAAAAAAGAAGGTCTCATTCCGAGCAGGAGACTGGTTGATCCCTACTACCCAATGGACAAACCGCTTCATCATTGAAATCCTAGAGCCTGAAGGACCTGATTCATTTTTCAGTTGGAATTACTTCGATTCTATTTTGCAACAGAAAGAGTATTTCTCCTCCTATGTCTTTGAAGACAAAGCATTAGAATGGCTAGAACAAATGCCTGAAGTGAAAGCAGAACTTGAGCAACGAAAGAAGGAGGACCCCAGGTTTGCAAAGAGTGGTAGGGCACAGCTAGATTTCATCTACAAACGTACCCCACATTACGAAAAAGAACACCTACGCTATCCTGTATTCAGAATCGAATAATACGCATAAAGGTTTTATTTTTTAATCAAAAAAGTTATATTTGAGTATTCTTGTCATCCTCAATATTCAATATGGCTAATCACCCGGACTTACATTACCTATTAGATTGGAATTATACCCCTGAAAAAATGCAAACTGCCCTTGAATCCGGGGCAGATCCCAATGAGCGCTACTGGAAATATGAAGAAAACGCTCTGCACGTAGCGGTCAGAAGAAGGCGACTAGAAGCCATCTCTCCCCTCCTGAAACATGGCGTGGATATCAACGCCAAAACTAAAGGAGGGAAAACAGCTTATGCCCATGCCATCCGCAGAGGCTTTACAGAGATTAGCGATTATTTAGAAGCTAAAGGAGCCGATACCGCTCTCAATACAGCCGATCAGCTAGCTGTGGCGTTGGTCAAGGGAGATATAGAGCAAGCTGCAGGTATCATAGCTGCAAACCCGGATTTGGTGGCGCAGATGAATGCTGAGGAGGCTCGTATTTTGCCTGACCTTACTGGACGCTCCCGGACAGATGTAGTTCGGCTCTTATTGGATGCCGGTATCGACATTGTCAGCAGGGGGTTGGATGAAGGAACTGGCCTCCACATGGCGGCATGGTTTGGGCAACCGGACAATACGCGATTATTGCTCGATTTTCAGGCTCCACTCGAAATCAGAGGGGATTTACACAATATGTCTCCACTAGGTTGGGCTGTACATGGGTCCGTCTATTCGGGTTCTGCGCAGAGTCATGCTGATGATTATACCCAAATCGCCAGAACCTTACTAGAAGCTGGAGCCTCCCTACTTCACCCCGATCTACCGGAGGATACCAGTGGTGCTTGGTTATTGAAAGAAGTTTCTCCTGGCGTAGAAGCTGTATTACGAGAGTTTGGAGCTGCCAATTAAAGCGGATAGGCATTTTACAACTCCAATGCTGGAAAGTGACAACTAGAAGGTATTGAGTATTCGGTCTATTATGCTTACCTTGGTAGGCGATCAGACGTTGCTCCTTTTGCTCATGCGTAACATATATCTCACCGATCGTTTTTTCTGGATGCTAGGCGGACTAGCTGCTCTTTTTGCGCTTAGTTTCGCCATTCCGGTATTGTTCCCCGTGGCGTTACTTGGCTTCGTTGTTGGGATTACGCTTACACTCATTGATGCATTCATCCTTTTCAACAGACAAATGCAAGTGGAGGCGAAGCGACGGCTGCCCAAGGTATTTTCGATGGGGGATCCTAACCCTGTGTACATCGACCTAAAGAACGCCAGTACACAAAAAGTCTGGTTGACCATCATTGATGAATTGCCGATCCACTTTCAGTTACGAAACTTTGAACGGAAGGTAGAACTTGAAGCGGAAACAGAACTGCAATTGAAGTATGAGCTGACTCCATATGAACGCGGCGAATATGACTTCGGCAGCATCAATGTGTACATTGCTACCCGCTTGGGGCTACTTGAACGTCGATATCGGCAAGATCATCCCATGAAGATCCCGGTATACCCGTCCATCATGCAGATGAAGCAGTTCGAGTTGCGGGCTTTTGATAAGACCAGCCATAAAAAGGGTATCAAAAAGATGAGACGAATCGGGCATAGTTACGAGTTCGAGCAGATCAAGAACTATGTGCGTGGGGATGATTATAGGAGCATCAATTGGAAGGCGAGTAGTCGTCAGGGAAAACTGATGGTCAATCAATACGAGGATGAAAGAGCACAGCAAATCTATTGTATCATAGACAAAAGTCGATCGATGCGCATGCCTTTCGAAGGCCTAAGCTTAATGGATTATGCCATCAATACCAGTTTAGTACTTTCGAACATCGCCTTGCAAAAACACGATCGCGCCGGGTTGATTAGCTTCTCTGATAAAATGGGGACTACCCTCAAGGCAGACAGTAATCCTACCCAATTGAACAAGATATTGTATGCCCTCTATAAGGAAAAGGAAAGATCCAAGGAAGCTAATTTCGAACTCCTTTACCATGCTGCTCGCAAACTGATTACCGGAAGAAGCCTACTACTGCTATTCACCAATTTTGAAAGCTCTCAAGCGCTGGAACGGGTGCTGCCGATTCTGCGCAGGATCAACACTTTCCACCTCCTAGTGGTCGTCTTTTTTGAGAATACTGAAGTTAAGGCTTACGCTGAAAAGGAAGTGGATACCTTAGAAGACATCTACCATCAAACAGTGGCTCAAAAATTCCTTTCTGAAAAAACGCAGATGGTACAAAGACTTCGACAATATGGCATTCAAGCCATATTAACCCGCCCTGCAGACCTTTCTATCAACACCGTCAATAAGTATTTGGAGTTGAAAGCCAGAGGGCTTATATGATTTCCTCAATTCAACACTTTCAAATTCAGTTTACTCCTGGGTATAACTCTCAATTAACTCAGTCAAAAGTCTTATCCCGAAAGCTGAGGCACTCCTTTGCATCGAGAATTCCGAATCACCAAAAGCTACACCGGCAATATCGAGATGCGCCCATTTCGGATGCTCCTCTGTGAAGAATTGCAAAAACTTAGCTGCAACAATCGCCCCAGCTAAAGGTCTACCACTATAATTACGGATATCCGCTACATCCGACTTGATATCATCATGATAGATATCCCAGATCGGGAGTCGCCAACTCTTTTCCCCATTCTTATCACCGGTTTCTTGAATTCTGTTGGCTAATTCATCATTGTTAGAAAAAAGAGCAGCTGCATGATAGCCAAATGTGCGAACCGCGCTGCCAGTCAAGGTAGCTAGATCAATAAGTATTTCCGGAGCATAGTGCTTTACCATATAGTTCAGCCCATCTGCCAGAATGAGTCGTCCCTCAGCATCCGTATCAATTATTTCAATAGTTTTTCCGCTGTATGAGTTGATCACATCACTCGGTTTGACGGCTTTAGCATCAACACTATTTTCTGTGGCTGGAACAATACCAATCAGATGGACCGGCAATTTGAGTTTAGCAGCCACCTCCATCGTGCCAAAAACGGCAGCAGCCCCTCCCATGTCACTTTTCATGTAGTGCATATTCATGGAAGGTTTAATAGATAGGCCTCCTGTATCAAAGGTCACCCCTTTCCCTACCAGTCCAATTTTCTTATACTCCCCAGGGCCTTCCGGCTTGTACTCCATAATAATAAAGGAAGCTGGATATTCACTACCCCGATTGACTGCAAGAAGTGCATCAAGACCTGTGGCGATGATCTTCTCCTGATCGAAAACCTGGACATCATAACCAAATTTCTTTCCTGATTCCAATGCCAAATTCGCTAAATCCGTAGGCAACTTCTTGTTACTTGGCGCATTTACCATATCCAAAATGCGCATTTGCGTGTAGGCCACTCTTTTACCTCGAACGGCAGCCGCCTCACAAGTCTTTACCGACTTTTCTGCCACCTCCATATGCAAGTTGGCATCTGCCTGTGCAAGTGGATGCTCCTCCTCATTTTTGGACTTGAAACGGCCAATCTGGTAGGTTCCTAGAACCAATCCATTGGCAGCAGCCTCTACCCATCTAGGCAATTCAGGCTGATCGAGACAGTATTTCCAACTCAACCCCAACAATGGATCAAATTTACGTTGTTGCTTATTTGAAAAACTCCGGAATATCTTTAGTACATCAGCAAACTTAGGATCCTTCCCAAGGCCTAATAGGTAGATCGTTCGCTCCTCAGCGTATAGTACTTGTAGTTCTCCACGCTCTGCCTTGTAATTAGACTGAAGACGTCCGGCTGCTGCCCCAGTTTGGGCAGCAATTTCTTGTAATGTTTGTCCAAGTTGATCGGTAGAGAGAATGGGTAAGATGAGATGTTCAATCTCAGTATTTAGGGAATAGGATAGTTTGATGTGCATTAATCATTTTGCTTTTGGAGTGAAGAGGTATAACTGCATAGGGTCAGTGTTTCTGGCTTTACTTTGGAGCTATCACCATACTTTTGATTGGGTAGGAGTACAGTGAACTCCATTTCAACAGTTTTGGGTCAGCTACCTTGATCGCATCAAGTGGCGATCAAAGAGTATCGAATTATGCTTTATTTTCTTCACTTGATTTATCAAAAAATAACCAAGCTATAGCTTTAGGGAATTCTCTTCCCCATCGGGCTTCGTTATGGTGGCCATGGGGATCAATTGAGAGATCAAATTCAACGTTAGCTGCTGATCCTTGATTTTGTATGGCCTGTTGAAAATTCTTTATGTTCGGAACCATGGTGTTGCTCTCACCTTCTCCAGCATAGATATAGACTCGAGTGTCATGAGCCTCTTCTAAGTTGATGGCATGAAAGTGAATATTTGGTGCAGCCCAAAGTGAAGGCGAAAAAATCAGTAATCTTCCATAAACCTCCGGATACATTAGGCCCGCATAAATACTGATTAACCCTCCCATGGAACTACCTCCAATTCCGGTATGCGTACGGTCTGGTATCGTTCTAAAGTGCTTATCTACATAGGGCTTTAGGGTATCTGCTAGGAAACGAACGTACTTCTTTCCTTGCCCTTTCCCTAAGTTGCCGCCATTGCTCGGTGTAAATTCCTTTATTCGATCCTCCTCTGCATGATCAATCGCGATAATAATCACATCCCCCATCCCCATTTCAGCCAATAATGCCAATTTCTTGTCTATAGCCCAATTGCCAAATGGGGCATAATCATCGAATAGGTTTTGGCCATCTTGCAGGTATAGAACAGGATAATTTTTACCGCTGGTTTCATAATCAAACGGTAATAATGCAGAAATTCGTCTAGTTTTGATCAACTGAGGAATTTCAAATGTCTCATCCAGTATCTCAATCTTCGGTAGGAACTCTGGTGAATACCCTAGACCCTGGGTCCGCCAACGACCAACATGCTCCGCTTTGAAACCAATATCAGAGAGTACATTTCTATTTTCTACTTCCTCACCATAGGGGCTAAGTTCTCGCCCCTCCCAATCTCCCTTTGCATACTTGTACTCTAGCAAAGGAGGCAAAATGGAAATGTCATCGAACTCGAAACGATAATTACCCTTCCCTTCTCTCTGCAATCGATATCTTTCATCTGGCAATTGCCAGTCGTTGAAATTTCCCGCAATATAAACCGGTCTTTCATCATCAAAATTACTAGTTACCGATAGCGACAATTTCCCCTCTTTTCCCTTCCTTTGAACTGTAGTTTTGTTTTCTGCCATGCCACGCTTTGGTATTGCACTGTTTGTAAGCGGTTTACGAAAGCTATTTCGAAAATTTGTGCAAAATTAAAAAAATAGCAGTGTTTACCCACTGTCGCCGACCATTTTTGCCCTTGCAAACTAGGGATAAAACATTTAAAAAGAGTTTAATAGGTCCACTTATCCATATTCGTGAATATTCAACGAACCATTTATGCAGCCAGTTTGGGGAATAGACCTGGGCGGTACCAAAATTGAGGGGGTTATTTTGAAGGATAGCCAAAGCGTGGAAGTACTACATCGACTGCGAGAACCCACTGAAAGAGAAAAGGGATACAGCCACATCATTAACCAAATTCAATTAGTAGTTAACCGTCTATCAGCGGCCTCGGGGCTGAGTCCTGAACGTGTAGGCATTGGAACACCAGGGACCATCAGCCCACGAACCGGCTTGATGAAGAATAGCAACACCACCTGCTTAAATGACAGGCCTTTCCGTGAGGATGTGGAGCGGCAGTTGGGAATCCCAGTTAGGATGGCCAATGATGCCAATTGCTTCGCCGTAGCGGAAGCCAACTTAGGAGCAGTACGAGATCATGTTCCGGATGCGCAATTGGTATTCGGCGTGATCATGGGGACTGGCGTAGGTGGAGGGCTAGTGATCAATGGGCAGGTCTGGAATGGAAGTCAAGGTATTGGGGGAGAGTGGGGGCATACTTTTCTTGATGAATCGGGAGGTCCATGCTATTGTGGAGATGTTGGTTGTACGGAGATGATTATATCAGGACCGGCCTTAGAAAAGTACTATGAAAAAATCAGCGGTCAACGATTATCACTAAAGGAAATCACCCTTCGCCATAAAGCGCAAAGTGATCCTGATGCGACAGAAACCATGGAACGTCTCCTCCATTTCTTCGCTAAAGGAATATCTAATGTGATTAACATTCTCGATCCTGATGCGATTGTGTTGGGTGGGGGAGTCGGAAATATTGATCTGCTGTATACCGATGGTGTAAGGCGAATCGAAGAATTTATCTTCAATAAAACCGTTGAGACACCCTTTCTCCGACCCAAATTAGGAGATAGTGCCGGCGTTTTTGGAGCAGCATTATTGTTTAGCTAACATTATCCACATGATGTTAATTATTTGCTTGAAAAAAGTACGCAAGAAAATGTAGTTTTGCAGCTTAAGTAGTGTGACAATAGATACTCGCTAATTTCAAACTGCGTCTTTTCAGGCTGGCCTTCGTTAGAAAAATTATTACTTAGCCTACGGCTAGGTGCGATTTTTCTGCCT
>CAJXPD010000402.1 GCA_913057785.1 uncultured Lewinella sp.
TGAAATCTGATGTAGGTGGGAAAACTGGAACCACGAATGATTATGTGGATGGATGGTTTATGGGCGTTACGCCGAACTTAGTCGTTGGAACTTGGGTTGGAGGAGAAGATCGCTGGTTTAGATTCCGCTCGATCCATTATGGGCAAGGTGCTTATATGGCTAAGCCATTCTTCCGCGAATTTATCAAACGCCTAGAAAGTTCAGAGCAAGTTGAGTTTGATACCAAAGCCAAATTCTACCGCCCACCTGGCGACCTGGGCATTGTCTTGAATTGCGCGGAATACGAGGGAGAAATCCTTCCGATCGACGGCGATCAGGAGTTTCAGGATGAACTGCTAGATGATGGATTTGGGGATGAAGGTTTTGGTAACGATACGGGTACTGGATCTGGTACTAGTACAGATGGAAATCAAGGACGTCTGTAAAGGTCCTTCTCCATCAAGAGAAAGAGAGCAGCAGGCATTCTGACAATAAATTGAATATTGAGCAGTTCTCTTTCGACGGTATTGGCCTATATTCGCAGGAAAAACTAATATCATGAAACCATTTCAGGCTAATCTAGTTAATGCAGCAGTGCTGATCATTTTGGGGCTCTGGGGCTACCTAGGATCAGAAACACCATCCGCTACGGCCTTGATTCCCGTTGGCTTCGGCGTGATCTTTGCACTAGCGACCCCTCCCTTCAAAAAAGAAAACAAGGTTGTTGCTCACATTATAGTACTACTCACATTGCTTATTATTATTGCATTGTTTATGCCGCTTCGTGGAGCATTAGGAAGAGGTGATACCATAGCAGCGGCAAGAGTAGGTATCATGATCGCCACTTCAATAGTAGCCATGGTCATTTACATTAAGAGCTTCATCGACGCCCGCAAAGCTCGAGAGGCAGGCGAATAGACTGCTCTCAGACTAGATACATGCTCAATTGAGTGGAATTTCCTCTGCCGGATTGAGCATGTATCCACCCCGAAAATATTCCTACAGCTATCCCTATTCTCTCCAACTATCCCCTTCTGTTCCCATGAATGTACAGGTGTTGTAGCCTTAGGCATTTAGCATTATTCAGGTTAATTTCACGTGAATTGACAAGTGCTTCAGATATCACCGCTGGTGCGGCTTCCTTCGGGGAGAGGTTCCAACACTTAGATTATATTATTTACCTTTATGGCAATACCAAAATTCAGTTTCTGAATGAACAAGCTTTTATTGGGGGGGCTGTTGATCGTATTACTGATCGGGCAACATGCCTGTATCGCTCCCTACGAAGAACAACTCACGGACGTAAATCTCGATTATAGAGATAGCCTCTTTCAAGAGATAGCCAACTTTCAAGATCAAGCACAAAAAGACAGTTTACTCACCTTTCTAGAGCATCCCAACCCCTCTTATCGCTATCAAGCGATTATGGCTTTCGCCTCCATCCGCGATACGGCCATGATTAACTCCATTTCGCCATTATTAGAAGACAAAATAGATAAGGTGCGGGCAGCAGCAGCCTATGCCCTGGGGCAGTTGCAGTTGACCAACGCAGCCACGCTATTGACTGGAGCATTTGATCAGTCAGATACGGCGGGGAATTACAAACTAGCCAACAAGGCTATACTGGAAGCCATTGGTAAATCAGCGGATCAAGAATATTTGGACCTACTTAGCACTATACAGACTTACGAATCCAAGGATTCTGCCTTGCTGGAGGGACAAGCTTGGGGAATATATCGATATGCCCTTCGGAGAATGGTTAGTCCTGCTGGGACCTCTCGCATGGCTGAATTGCTTAAGCCATCCTACCCACAAAAGGTCAGACTCATTGCAGCCAACTACTTCTTCAGAGCTGAAAACCTTCGTTTAGACACATTTGGTCTGCCGCTTAGGGCAGCATTCGAAGCAGCAACAGAACCTGAAATCCGCATGTCTTTGGCTATTGGATTAGGGAAGACGCAGCAAGACACGGCATTGTCGATGCTGTTGGAAACACTACCTCAAGAGGAGGATTATCGTGTACGTTGCAATATCATTCGTGCCTTCACTAATTTTCCATATGAGCGAGTTAGCCTAGCGGTATTCGCACGTTTGCAGGATGAGAGCCCTCAGGTTCGCCTACGAGCTGCACAATACTTTCTTGAAAAAGGGGAATCCCAAGACGCCGGCAACTACTGGAGAAGAGCCAAGGTGACCAGCCCCTGGCACGCCCAACTCACCCTTTATGCCGCCGCTAATCGACACCTCGCTCCCGCCGAACAAGAAGCAAAAAACATCCTTAATCGGGAACTGAGAAATCGATTCTTCCGAGCTCAATTGCCTTATGAAAAGGCAGCCGCGATTCAAGCCCTTGCTGAATTTCCTTGGAATTATCGCTTTATCCAGCGGGAAGGCTACAAAGACACGACTCACATCGTCCGGGGAGCCAGTGTTCAGGCCCTTTCCAAGATTATCAATATTCCAAATTTCAAAGCTGCCTTTGGCAATGCTTCCACCGGAATAGCCCGAACTTTAGCAGGCCATTTCCAAACGGCCATCAGTAGCGGTGACTCCTACATGATGTACCCTGCTGCTGGCGCGCTACAATCCGAAAATCAAGACTTTGCTGCCATGTTTACTGACCTCACCTTCCTGGATGAGGCGATCAGCAAACTAAAACTTCCTGGGGAAGTCGGGTTGTACAATAGCTTACAAGCTACCAAAGCTAAACTCAGTGGAGAGGCAGCCCCAACACCTGCTAATCCTGGTCATGAAAATGGTATCCAGTGGGCAAACCTGAGTGAGCTTGACCTTACCCCAGAGGCAATCATAAAAACCAATAAGGGAGATATCTCTATAGAACTGCTTCCCAATATAGCTCCGGGGTCTGTAGCCAACTTCCTTCAGCTAATCAAAGAAGGCTTCTATGATGGTAGAACTTTTCATCGCGTGATCCCCAATTTTGTGGCTCAAGTGGGAGAGGTAAAACCTCAAGAACGCGACGAAATCAATTATAATATTCGTTCTGAAATAAGCGAACTACACTACGATCAAGCAGGTCTGGTTGGCATGGCCCATGCTGGTTCCAATACCGAAAGCACACATTTTTTCGTTACCCACTCTCCAACACCACATTTAGACGGAAATTATACTATTTTTGCGCGGTTAAAATCGGGAGAGGATGTGCTACATAATCTCATGATTGGAGATGCTATTGAGCGCATAACGATACATTAATCATAGCTAGAATAGTGTTTTTCCTAGAGCAGGTATGATTCCTCATCCTACAGCTCGTCCTTCCCGAACGCCCATAATTGTTCCATTAGGCCTAAGGCCAATGATGGAGTTTGTGTACGCTTTACCAAATATTGCCAGTAATGAAAAACACACCACTAACCGAAAAGCACATTTCGCTTGGAGCCAAGATGGCGTCTTTCGCCGGTTACAACATGCCCATTTCTTATGCAGGAATCAAGGAGGAACACAAATGCGTTCGGGAGAATGTTGGTGTCTTTGACGTTTCTCACATGGGGGAATTCATCGTCAAGGGCCGTGAAGCATTGGATTTGATCCAGAAGGTAACAAGCAATGATGCCAGTAAACTCGCCATTGGACAAGCTCAGTACTCTTGCCTACCCAATTCGGAAGGAGGTATTGTAGATGATCTTTTGATCTATCGATTGGATGAAGATCAATGTGCGGAAGGAGAACAAGCCTATATGCTCGTTGTCAATGCCTCAAATATTGAGAAGGATTGGGAGTGGATCAATAAACACAATGACTTCGATACCCGTCTCATTAATATCTCTGATCAAACGGCTCTACTTGCCGTACAAGGCCCTAATGCCGCCCAGGTACTGCAATCCCTGACAGATGTAGCTTTGGATGATCTCGCCTATTACACCTTTACTAAGGGAGAAATGGCAGGCATACCTAATGTCTTGATTTCGGCTACCGGCTATACAGGGTCTGGTGGATTTGAGTTATACGTGGATCAGGAGCAAGCGCTAGCCCTTTGGGAAGCCGTATTTAAGGCCGGCGAAGCACAAGGCATCCAGCCGATTGGTTTAGGAGCCCGTGATACCTTACGCCTAGAAAAAGGGTACTGTCTGTATGGAAATGATATCGACGACACTACCTCTCCGATTGAAGCTGGCCTCGGCTGGATCACCAAAACAAAAAAAGGTGAATTCATTAGTCGTGACATTTTCATTAAGCACCGACAGGAAGGGGTAAGTCGCAAGCTAGTAGCTTTCAAGGCCGAAGGTCGTAGGGTTCCACGCCAGGGCTATACCATCGAAGATGAAAACGGAAAAGGGATCGGCAAAGTTACTTCTGGCAGCCTCTCTCCTAGCCTTGAAATCCCAATTGGCATGGGTTATGTTACAAAGGAATTATCTAAAGTAGGAACAAAAATTTGGATCTCCGTTGGGCGAAAAAGATTAGAAGCAGAGATCGTAAAAGCCCCCTTTGTTTAAGTAATTTCAGCCTTTTATAGTGCTTAGCTGGTACAGCTCCATAATTTCTTGTACCTTACGTTTCAGTTTTTTCTGAAAGTACAAACTATTGTTTAATCTTAGTGTTAAACAGCAAGACAACCGGCTGCTAGTTCATTTCCACAAAGAACCTGAATACTAATGGAGTTAAAAGAAGGAAAGGAAAGATTCATTCAAGCATGGGGAGCTTTAGGCTCCAACTGGGGCGTAAACCGAACCATGGCGCAAATTCATGCCCTACTACTCTTATCACCCGAAGCCCTATCTGCCGAGAATATCATGGAGGACTTGAAAATTTCTCGCGGAAATGCCAATATGAACATCCGCGCCCTGATTGATTGGGGACTGGTTTATAAGGAATTAAAACCAGGGGAAAGAAAGGAGTTTTTTATCGCAGAGAAGGACTTATGGGAAGTGGTAAAGCACATTATCATCCAACGCAAAAAGAAGGAACTAGAGCCTATGGTTAAGGTGCTGGATGAAATCTCAAGTGTAGAAGGTGATGATCCAGCGAGCGAGGAATTCATTAAGATGGTAAGGGAGATTAAACTCTTCAGCAGTAAAGCGGATTCTACCTTGGATACACTAGTGAAAGCAGACTCGAATTGGTTTGTCGGGACTTTCCTTAAAATGATCCGCTAGCAGAAAGGTATAAAAAGAAAGCGGGTAGATAAGACATCTTTAGAAAGTGTTTATCTACCCGCTTTGCTTTATGCTGCTTTATTTATCGTCGCCAAAAAAGGCAATAATTTTATCAGCTAGTTCTAGACCGATATTCGCTTGAGCTTCCACAGTTGAAGCCCCAATGTGCGGCGTAACGGATACTCTTGGATGCTGTAGCAATTCCTTACGTGGAGTAGGCTCATTTTCAAACACATCTAATCCAGCACCACCTACTTTTCCACTCGCCAATCCAGCAACAAGTGCTTCCTCATCTACCGTACCACCACGGGCAGCATTGATTAGGATCACTCCGTCCTTAGCCTTGGCCATTTCTTCTGGCCCAACCAAAGGCTTCCCAGCAAAAGGAACGTGTAGCGTAATGATATCAGCTTTGGCCAACATTTCATCCATCTCGTAAGTTTCAACCTTAACAGACAAACGTACTTTATCACTATGGTAAAGGTTGATATCAATATCCACTTCATCTACAAAGATATCGACTGGCATCACATTCATTCCCAGCGCAAGACCGATACGAGCTGTTTCCTGCCCGATACGACCAAAACCAATTACACCCAGCGTTTTACCTCTTAATTGAAATCCTTTAGAGTAGGCCTTTTTCAGGGCTTTGAAATTGGAGTCATCCGCACGCAAAGCCTGATTAGATTGATGAAGAAAACGAGCTAGTGAAAACATATGTGCAAAAGCCAATTCAGCTACCGATTGTGAGGAGGCTGCAGGCGTATTAAACACAGTTTTACCCTTCTCGCGAGCGTAATCATAGTCAATATTATCCAAACCCACCCCTGCTCTAGCGATGACTTTAAGTTTTGGACAAAGATCGATAAGATCCTTTCGGATCTTAGTAGCACTACGTACGATCACTACATCATAATCTGGCAATACTTCCGCTAACTTGTCTTGAGGAACCTTTTCAGTATCCACTTGGTAACCCGCTTCTTCCAATAGCGTTTTGCCATCTTCATGGATACCATCATTAGCAAGGATCTTAATCATTTTCTAAAAAATTTTGCTGGTTGTTTATGTGATTTGCAAATATAAACCTTCAAAATTAAAATCCTCTAATTGATCAAAGTTTTCCAGCGCTCGAAATAAGCTGAACATAACGTCCAGAAAACAAGCTAGTTAGGCAAAAAAAGTGGATAGCAATATAAAAAGGCGCAAGGCCTGATTTCATCAAAATCTTAGTAGGCCTAATTATTAACTTTCACACTAAAAGTTGGAAAGGTTGCCCCCGTATAATGGTTGAATGGTTTGTCAGATTTTACAGGAAAAGTATATCGATTCATGAAGCTGGAGAAGAATGCCTTGAGTTCAGCCTCATCTACATTGCGAGAATCAGATCTTAGCAAATAGCCGATGTGGTCGATCTTTCCACCTGCACCCCAGAAAACATGCAACCAGAGTTTCACACCATTTAAGTTGAATCGGATTTGCTCTGCATATTCATCCATTTCCTTCATCATCAGTAGCCATTGGTCAAAAGCAAGCTTGATATCACCATTAGTCGCTTCTAGAAGCGTTTTGCTGTAAGCCTGATTCAGACCTTCGTAAGATTGCTCACTTTCACCGAGCGTGAATACTTTTGGCGTATTAGCTTGTTGAGCTTGTAGAGTTGTGGCAAGGGTGATAATACATAAGGTGACTAAAAATCTCATTTTGAAGAATTTGTTAAATAAATGATAGTTGATCAACCTTCATCGATGAAAGAAGGTTAAATATCTAAATGTGTCAATTGAATCAAAATTAAAGCCTTATTTTTGAAATATGGTGATTGATATCATATTCTTTTTGGTAGCCATATTTGGTTTTTACATGGGCTACGCTCGAGGGATCATCAAAACGGTGTTCACCGTCCTGTCCCTGCTCTTTGGTGTAGTAGCTGCAGCCAAATTCGGTCCTGCATTGACCCGCTTTTTGGAATCCGCTTTCAACTACCACAACCCTTTGATGTTTTTCGCAGGTTTGATCCTTGCCTTTATGCTTACGCTTATCCTGATCCGCACCTTAGCGAGCGTACTGCAATCCGCCAATATCAACATCATCAATAAAGTTGCCGGGGGGCTGGTTATGTCTGGCTTGATGGTTGCCCTATTTAGTACTTTGGTCATTTTTGCTGACCGATCACATATAATCAATGATGATGCCAAAAGGGAATCTAGAGCTTATCCCTTACTGCAACAGTTCCCAGATTTGGTTTCCGTTGCCGGCAAAACTGTATATCCCATTTTCAAAGACTTCTGGGTATACTCCATTGACACCATGGATCGACTAAAGGACTTGAATGTAGAACGTACCGAATCTGATAATATTTTCGATATCGAAGAAGAGGAAAAAACTTCTAAGCAATAAGCGCCATTTTCGAGTATACTTAGCGAAAAAAGATTCGGGATATTCCCAAAATTATTTAGCCAGTATTACCGTACACATTGAAGTTCTGAATTTCTCGCCTAGCTTCAAGACAAACCTAGACTGAATTTCTATTCCTTTTCCTCCAAACGGAGATCAACAACCGAAAGGGGAAAATCACTCCACTGATTATACTACCAACCCCGAATAATAGCATTTCACTCCTTATATACGTAGTCATGTCCGATAAGGTTTTGCCCTGGAGGTTTTTTATTAATGCCTCTGGCCCTTCTTCATCCAAGAAAACTTGAAATACATTAAGCCCCTGTACGAGATAGAACAGATACGGAATACAAAGGAAGAATAAAATCACCTTCCAGCGTTCGGAGTGTGCCAGCCAGGTGAAGGGAAGGAAAAAAATGTAGCGGGATAGGGTAATGAATCCCACGATAAAGACTGAGTTGAGCAAATAGAACGGATATCCCTGCACTTTTAGGTAAATCGGAGCCAATACTGCCGCCAGTACCAAAAAGGCGATTAGCCACCAAAGAAATTCTAGTTGTCGGATTGATGCCTTAGAAGGGGTAGCCATAGTTTCACGTAGTAGTTTTATGGAATGAGTTGGATTAGGTTTGTGATGATCCAACGTTTTGTGATACCTCTATATGTATCGAAGTAGGAACGCAGGATAGAAGGATAAGGTTTAGAGATATCCTAAAAATAGAACAGCCCAATTGCTGGTATCAGCAATTGGGCTGTAAAAAAATTGGCAGCGACCTACTCTCCCACCAG
>CAJXPD010000403.1 GCA_913057785.1 uncultured Lewinella sp.
AAAAGCCTTTACTATTCCCTTATTCTTTTTCTACCACTTTATTTTACCATCGACCTCTCCGCCCAAGAAACCCGCTATTTCCAATTCCGCGCTTTTTGCGGAGGAGATGATTGGCGGGATACGTCATTTGTGGCCTCAGCGTCGAATGCAGATCTAATTAATGCTGTACTTGCCGAAATTGATCGACCTTTCGATGAACGAAAATTTATCATCGGTGATATTGCTGCTGGTGATGGGGGTTTTAATTTCAATGCTGATTTTCGCTTCAACTGGCATTTTGTACCCGATCAATGGCTGCTGGCTGAAGTAGCCGTTGAAGTTTGTGATGGCTGCCCCTTTACCAACGTGCATCAGGAATCGAATATATGGCTGAACAATGTGGGATTCTTTTGTCCTTGGACTAGTAAACCAGTTCGGGAGATAACCCTGACGGACCTTGATGAGATAAGGAAAGAACAGAACGCTTCCATTTCTCTATTCCCTAACCCCAGCCGTGATCAAGTCTTCATTAGGCATCAGCTTAAGGGGGCAATACAGCTAGAGCTGATTAACATCGCTAACGCCCGGCTTCGATACTACCCTGAATGGCAAGATGGAGCAATTAGCGTCGCCGAATACCCGGCTGGTATATATACGGTCTTATTGAAATCGGAAGGAGAAGTCTATTCTAAACGACTGGTGATACAAGATTAGGCGCAGATAGCTGGATAGGGGGTACTGGAATTCCTTATGCTTGTTTTGTATTATAATTTTGTATTTTGATTTTTGGTCAAAATATAATATCTTTAAATAGTCGATGTGTGAAATTATTGGAGAGTTATTGATTTGGCTTTACCGTTTTCATGTTACGATAGCTCGCCTTTCATACTGATTTTGCTCGTCAAGACGAGTCAAGACATGGTCCGGGGATTGTCACCACCTATACCGCCAGCCTTTTTCCCTGGTTGTTATGTCTGCCATTAAGACCAAAATACGAGCATGCAGTACGTGCGTAAATTATCGCAGCTGCCAAGCCTATTAGTGGCTGCAAAAAAAGCTGCACAGGCTCCCGCCCGGGAGCCTGTTTTTTTGCAGCTACTAATGGTTTCAGACTACAAGCGTCTACCTCAAATCTGTAGAGGCTTCTAGCGGTTAGTTGATGATTACCAACTTTTCGGTGGCTAAAACCTTTCCTTCGTGTCGAATAAGGACATAGTAGATCCCAGCCGATAGTTTATCAAGTATGGGTTGTATAATTTCACCTGCTCCTTCCTCTACTGAAAACTGCCCTGCACTTCTGCCGTAAGCATTCACTAGCCTAATGTCTAACGATAAGCCTTGATATTCGGTAGGGATGGATATGGAAAATTGATTGGTGCTTGGGTTCGGGAAGAGTTTGAAAGCGGACTCATCCGAATTCGGTAATTGGAATTGGGGAACAGACGGTTGATCAGAAGCCAATCTAGAGGAAGTGCTTCCAGCTTCCTTTATTTCCAAGGCATCAATCGCTATATCTCCCCGATGACCATTCCCTGAAGTTGCTACTACTCGGATCCTAAGTTGGGTGGATTGGTAGGGCGTCAAGTCGATCGCGGCATTGAGCCAATTATTGCCCTGGGCACCACTAACCGACCAGATACTCTCCGACCAATTGGTTCCTCCATCTGTACTTACTTGCACCTCTAGTTGTCCGATGTGGTCGCCATACATGTGGTACATAAAAGCGAACTCAGGTTGGGTTAAGCTAGAGATATCCAGGCATCTCCTGGCGGTGAAGGCCGAGATCTTGTAAGGATTTCCATTATTCCCAGAAGTTTCGATATAGCGGTAATAATTGCCTTCTCCTGCCGAAATTGGACCGGTATTATTCGTAGGGGTTGAACCCGTTCTTCGTCTCCAATTTCGGTCGTCATCTCGGTTTTGTCGGAAAATTCCAAATCCGTTCGTTTCAAAACCAAAGAAATAAGGCCAGTTGCTGTAGGTGTTGGTGCAGTTGACTGGATCACTTATGTAGGTACTAGCTGTGGTGGAGCAGCCAGCGGCATCACTTATAGTAACCGCATAGTTACCCGGAGCAAGATTGCTAAGGTCTTCACTCGAAGCATTATTGGACCAAGCGTAGGTGTAAGGCGCTGTGCCTCCGCTCATAATTAGGTCAATTTGGCCGTCCGCAACTCCTGCTTGTGAGGTAGTAGTAGCATTGATACTGGCGCTCAAGGGTTGTGTGGCATCAATCGTGAATGACTCCACCAGGGTACAATTCTGATTATCAGTTACGGTAACCTCATACGTTCCAGCCGCCAAATTTTGTAGGTTATTGACAGCGGTGGCACCGGTAGACCAGGCCACATTCAGGCCACTGGCTATTCCGCTCATGACCAAAGTAGCAGTTCCGTCACTTTGATTGGCGCAGCTTTCAGCGGTGGTTTGTACGGTGACACCAAAGCAGAGATCTTCCACTCTCACGGCATCAATGGCCACATCTCCCACGTCGCCCGTATTACCAACTATCACGCCTATTCTAACCCGAATTCGTGGTGACCCACTAAAGTAGGAAAGGTCTACATTTGCAGTTTGCCAAGCGTTACCTTGGTCTCCGCTAATGTCAAAGATAAAGGCACTACTTCCCGGAGCGCCCCATAATGATCCTCCGTCATTGGTAACTTGCATAATCAATTGACCCGCATCTTGGCCATTCATATGATACTTGAAGCTCATCTGCGGTTGGCCCAAATTGCTAAAGTCATAACAAGGGCTTTCAATTACGGTTACTCCTCCCGGATTTCCCGTTGCCTCAGCATAGACAAAGTAATTACCATCTGCTGCTTGACTTGGGCCGGTGTTCAGGGTGGGAGTTGGTGCATTTACGCGGAGCATATCAAAGTGCGATAGCTCATTGAATCTCCATCCGCCCCAATCGTTTTCGAAGCTCTCTTCATGCGGGAATTGATCAATGGGAGTGCTACATGGGGCTGGTACGCTACAATTCAGGTAAGCCCTGTCTGTACCAGCACTATAGTACATGCGAGCCATTTGCATCGGACTAAAGTGATCCCGGCAAGTACCAGAAGCATAAGACATGAAATTAGTGGTATTGGGCTGATAGTATTCTTGATTCGCATCCTGGAAGGTGCCTACATAGGTACAGCCACTCATAGCACCAGAGCGGTTCAGTCGAGGATCAGCTGGTGTATCACAAATTTCGTCACCTGTAGTGGCGCAGTTGGAACCATCCACGAGTTCGGCTGTCATTGTGGCATTATTTGGGCCATGGGTGGGATATAGAGATAAATACTGCCCAATCAGATGTAGAATAACAGAAACCTGGTTGTATCCATAGCAGTCTCGGCTGAACACAATTCGTTCTCCATCTCCCGGGTACTTGGAGTATCCGCAATAAAATGGCCCTGCCACCCCTTGGCTTAGATTATTTACGAAATACAGATTGAGTTTACCGCTGACATCGTGTACGTCTAGTTGACTGTCCTGATTCAGATACAGGTTATAGAGGTTGTCATCGACAATCACATTGAGGTCACCGCAAAGATACAGTTGAATGTTTGCCTCTATTAACTCAGCGTTGATCTGGTTCATATAGAACCCTAGGGTGTAGCTGTCCATGGCCTGGAAATTTTGCGTATTGGCCATGATGTGCACTTGCACGGGAATCCAAATAATTGGACTGTTGCTTTTTTGGAGATGAGCAGTATTGCGTTGCTCGCGCGTTTCGGTGAGGTACTTCTGAGCCTCTTTACTAATTACGGTGGCGGAGATGTTTTGTCCAAACAGAGCATTAGCGCTGACGCCCAAACAGAATAGTAGGGCAGTCATAAGGATGTTCTTTTTCATTGTACATATAGATTTTAATAGGATTATAAAGTCACTTTGATTGAAGGCTATAACTCAGGGTAGTTGGACTGTAGTGGGGGGCGGATGCGGCGAAGTTACGGGGCGCTGAAGGGATAATTCTAGCAGATAGACAAGTGCTAAGGAGTGCTTGATAAGTGAGATAAGTACGGCCATAAGTGTTTGGGCATTGCTGAAGCAGGGCGAATTTCAAAAACTCAAGGACAATGCTCAGCCAATCAACTAAAGGCTTGATTGACTCAATGGCTATTTCTTGTCATTGGGCTTGACTATACCTTTATGGCATCGTTTCACCCGGGAAGATCAAATCATAAAATCTCCCAATAAAACCAAATGTAATGACACAGCAAATTCTTAAAAATCGCCTTGGAACGCCTTACTTCAATGATGCTACTACGGATCTGCAATGCTCTTTGCCTGAGGGACTTATCATTTTTAGTTACACTGGCCGCATCTGGTTGGGAGGAAGCCAGCAACCCACTGATCTGCTCTATATTGAGCGCGTATCATCAGACATTAAAACCGTCCCAACTATCCTGGCAGATGGAGATATCGATCTAACGCTGGTATCTGTTGGAAGCTCCGAGCAACTGGAGGCCGGAGCGAAGGGGACAAGAGTGGCGGGCAATTATCGAGATAAGTCTTTTGGTGGTTATCTCAGTCTCGTTCCTATCAACCAATCCGATCAGTATTTAGTGATGATTGCTAGTACAAATCTAGCGGACGAAGAGAGACAGCGTAGTATTTGTCAAAGCGTACAGGAAGCCCTGCAAACTGCAGCTTAAGGAGGATCAATGCTCATGACTGACCAAACGATAATCTTTCGTTACGGAAAGGTGTTCAAAATGATAGAAAAAATCTTCAGTCTTTTCACAACTTACCACCTTGCCGGCAGCTGCCAGTTTGGAATATTCAACGCGAACTTTGAAGTCGTACAAGTAGGAAGAGCTTAGCCGACTCTGGTCGGTTTCTAAAAGAAATCCTTTTTTACTCAGTTGTTGCAGGCTGAGCTCTTCCCGATTGTTGTTATTCTCATCGACTACAATGAGATTTAATTGTTGCGATGGGAGTTTTAGATCTTCAAATAAGGGGGCTAGATCGATTTTGACTCTGATCTGTTGCGGCCCTATATCCTGAATTTCAACTAAGGTTTTGTCTCTTTTCTTTAGTAGGGAAAGTCGATCTTTTAGCACATAGGGGTCGATGATCTTCGGCGGATTCAATATGGAAGACATGTCTGCAGCGGGCACTCGTTTCTGATAGTGCTGCATCACCACCTCATTGTATTTTTTAATGAAAGCTAGTATCTTTTTCTGTTCCTCTTTTTCATGTAGTAGGTCTGGGATACGATAGAAAACAATCTGGTGTTTTTCCAATTGGCAGATTGAATATCCATTGAATTGAAACTGAGGATTCGCGGTGCTCTCATAGAGAAAGTATTCCTGCCTTTTTAGGTCGCGTTGACTGTAGAACTCCCCTAAACAAACAAACTCGTCTAGACTGAGCTTGGGTAGCTGTAAGTCTCCTTTTACCAATTTGTCATCCAAACCCACTCTTGCCCCTAAGTTGGCGCAATGCCAACTGGCAAACTGGGCATGTGTCTGCCACACAAGGAGTTGCATAATCAATAGGAAGAACGACTTTTGTAAATTCATGGGCTCAAAGGTCTTAAAAAATCATGTGTCTGGCAATTTTTATCTCGCAAAGCTCTTTCGCAGGTTGTTGAATGATTTGGTTTTCTTAATTTGGGCTCCATTTCAAAACGAAATCAAAACAGCATGAAAAAACAACTATCGAACCTAGCATCACTTCGTGGCCTACTGTTTATCGGCCTTCTAGCACTCTTCGTCTTTCCTAGTTGTACGTCCACTCAAAACATATTCAATGGCCAGGATTTAACTGGCTGGAAAATCCATGGTACGGAAAAATGGTACGTGGACAATGGGGAGCTAGTCTGTGAAAGTGGTCCGGATAAGGGCTATGGATATTTGGCTACAACTAAGTCCTACAAGAACATGGATTTGCAATTGGAGTTCAAGCAAGAGGCCAATGGAAACAGTGGAGTCTTCTTTAGATCTTCCCTTGAAGGAACAAAGATCAGCGGTTGGCAAGCCGAGGTTGCCCCTCCCGGTAATAACTCAGGAGGAGTTTACGAATCTTATGGTCGGGGTTGGTTGATCAAACCGGATCCGTCGCTTGACAAAGCCTTGAAGATGGGGGAGTGGAATAAGATGAGAGTTCTGGTGGTGAATGATGAGGTAACGACCTTTATCAATGGCCAGCAGATGATCAATTTAAAAGATGAAAAGATTGGTCAAGCGAGTGGGCAAGTGGCACTTCAAATACATGATGGAGGAGGAATAAAAGTACGTTGGAGAAATATCAAGATCAAAGAGTTGCCATAGACCTAGACTTGCTATGAGTAGGGCTTGAACCCGACAATGTATTCCTCGGAACTGTACAGCTTCAGCTATTTGATGGCGCTGCATTTCCGAGGATTACCACATTCTACGCGAACCAGAGATATGGCAAGGAAGAGGGTGCTTAGATCGTAGATTTAATGTTAAAGTAGTAGGCGTGAATGGGCTATTGGGAGGCTAAAAGGCCGCATTGGTCCATAAATTTCACCTAAACTTTAGGTAGCGATTAAGTTTTTTTTACCTTTATACCAGCAAAAAAACTCTTCTGTACGTTATATAACCAGCGCAACAGCGCATTCTTGAAAAAAACTCACCATTTATATTTACGACTTTACGATTGGCAATCCAATAGAACCATGGATTAACTTCATTGTCAATTACCGCTAATAAAACGATACATAAAAATTCACAATCTCTCGAATGAACCCTGTCGGTAGATCCTCAATTGTTTGATATAACAATACAATTGGGGGTATCACTGATTATCTTGGATGGATCTCGCGCAAGTTTCCTATCAAGTCGTTCAAATTTGAGAGAAGAATCGCCACCATGCTGGGGAGAGGACGTTCTATGTCCTATCGCTAGTGTTGTTTTGTGTCGTTTCTCCCTAATTATATACCTCCTTTATACCCACAACTCGGGATTAGTATTGAAGTAAAAACTCGGCGAACAACCTTCTAATGCACTATGGAAGGGCAGCTTTTTAGTGCTTTAAACAGACAAAAAGGTTCAACTCCATTGAGTTGGACCCGGGTGACCAAATTATTTCTTTACTTAAATCTAGTTTTATGAAAAGAGTCTCAATTCTTGGGATTTTAATGTTGACGATTGTGAGTTGGAGCTATGGCCAGCGCACGATTAAAGGAGTCGTCTCCGATGCCACCGGAGAGCCCTTAATCGGAGCCAGCGTATTGGTAAAAGGCACCACTTCCGGGACAATCACAGATATTGATGGTAGCTATCAGCTTGCTGTGCCGGAAGGTGCAGAGATGCTCGTCTTTAGTTACACAGGTTTTACACCACAGGAAATCACCATTGGAATATCCAGTGTTATTGACGTATCTCTCCAGGAGGGATTGGCTTTGAATGAAGTCATCGTCACGGCACAGGGTATTCAAAAAGAAAAAAGGGCCCTCGGCTATTCTGTCGGAACGGTAGACGGGGAAGATATTGCTCAAAAATCTGAATCCGATGTATCTCGATTACTAAAAGGCCGTGTTGCTGGCGTTAATGTCACTTCGACCAGTGGGGTGAGTGGTACCGGCACCAATGTTATCATCCGCGGATATTCTTCTTTGACCGGTAGTAACCAGCCATTGTTCGTCGTGGATGGGGTTCCTTTCAATACCAACACTAACAAGGATAATCTAACCAATGATTTCTTGGAAGGTGGTCAGGCAACCTCTAGTCGCTTCCTGGATCTTGATCCAAACAACATCGCCAGCATTAGCGTGCTGAAAGGGCTAAGTGCTACTGTTACCTACGGGGAACAAGGCCGAAATGGGGTAGTTCTAATTACCACTAAAAATGGCCAAGGTGCTCCTGCCGCAGATAAAACATCAGTGACTTTAAGTCAATCCTACTTTACCACTGAGATTGCTTCTCTGCCGGATTATCAAACTAACTATGGAGGGGGCTTCCATCAGAACTTCGGTTTCTTCTTTAGTAACTGGGGGCCAAACTTCAATACTAGAGGTGGCCGTGGGGTAGATGCCAATGGCCAGGTGCAGCATCCTCTTGATCGTCTGACGGATGGTACCTTAAAAGCTCAGTTTCCTGAATTTGCTGGGCAGCGCTATGACTATCGTAACTACAACAGTACCGAAAACTTCTTTGAAAATGGCTATGTCTCCAACACTTCTTTGAGCCTCCAAGGAGGGACGGACAAAGCCAACTTTAGTGGCTCTTTCGGCTATACAGAAGATCAAGGTTTCCTTCCTGGAAATAGCGTAAATAAGATCAATATTGGCGTCGGTGGTCGCATAGAGTTGGCCAACAACCTTACCCTG
>CAJXPD010000404.1 GCA_913057785.1 uncultured Lewinella sp.
CCGCCACGTCTTCTGCTTCTGCGTCGTCTTCTTCGCGGGTCGTCGTATCGCCCGCCTCGGTAATAGCCACCGTCGTCATCATCGTCATCACTATTCCCGCCGAAGAGCCGAGCAATCACGACCATGATGATGATCATGAAAATGAGCATAGGTAATAAGGGTAGGCCACCCGTAGCTTTTCGTCTGCCAGTAGGATTATCGTTAGTATATTCGCCGCGGCCCAGGTCCATGATGGATTGGGCAGCTCGATCGAGGCCTTCATAGTATCGTCCTGCTCTAAAGGCAGGCTGCATGATATTGGTAATAATGCGATTGGCCATAGCGTCAGGCAGGAATCCCTCCGCTCCATATCCAGTCTGGATGGCGATCTTACGATCTGCCACCGCAATGTAGATGAGTACTCCATTGTCTTGCTCACCACCGATCCCCCATTCCTGGGCCAATTTTATGGTATAATCAAAGGGGTCATCCCCTTGTAAGGAGTTTTCTGTCACCACTGCAATTTGGGTAGACGTTTCTAGCGCATAGCTGCGTAGTTTTTGCCCAAGACGGATGACCTCTTGTCGCTGCAACACACCGGCATAGTCATTGACTAAATATTCGGAGGGACGGACATCAATCGCCCGTTTCTGTGACCATCCTATTCCTGGCAATATCATTAATATGGCCAGGAATAGCTGTGTAAATCGAGAAATAAAACGCCTGTGGGTGATATTCATGTGAAACAATTGTCAATTAAGGTTTACAACAGCAGCTAATAGGGAATTGAGCTTAAGTGACTGCCTAAGAGGAGTGCTACTATTGATCATAGGAAATCTCGTCCGGTAACTCATTCACATCATCTGCTTGATGCGGGAAGAACTCTTGCAGCTTTTGACCGATCTGGTCGATCACTACACAGATACCTGTGCAGAAATCTCCTTGCTTGAAATGCCCTTGCATGAGATTTCTCTCCTCAGCCCAAAAGTTCTCGGGAACCTTTTTGTTGATACCCTCATCACCAATGATGGCAAATTGCTTTTGATCTGGGGCCAAAAGGATGAGAACCCCATTACGGGCTTCTGTTTTCTGCATGCCTAATCTTTCGAAAACCTTCCAGGCATTCGTCATGATTTGGCCCTTGCTCTTGTAGTCGATATGTACCCTGATCTCTCCTGAGGTACGATTCTCTGCCTGTTGAATGGCAGCAATAATCCTTTCCTCTTCATCAGGTTTGAAAAACTTCTCCATTTCTTTTCTTCACGCCAGAGTTTTTGGCTCTTGGCTTATCTAAGAAGTTGTTTAAGCAAGTCTGCTGAGCCAAAAAGAGCTTCAGCACAGACAGCTGGATATTTTTAAACAACTTCTACCTAAAAAAGAATCCTTGCAAGGGATGAGCTTTACAGCGGATTTACTGGCTCGGCTCATCTTTCCCTTGCATGGATTGTACGGTTTAAATCAGTTCCAACTTAGAAACTTACCTCTGGCGCCTGTTCAGAGCCAGCTTCCGCTTCGAATTGAGCTTTCTTATCAAAACCAAATACAGAAGCGAAGAAGCTACCTGGGAATTTTCTAACGGATTTGTTGTAAGCGGTCACGCTATCGTTGAAGCGATCTCGCTCTACTTTTATACGATTTTCTGTGCCCTCTAACTGCACTTGCAGATCTCGGAAGTTGGCATTTGCTTTTAACTCTGGATAGTTTTCAGAGATAAGTAGTAATCTGCCAAGAGATTGGGAGATCCCGGATTGAGCTTCCTGGAATTTCTGCAATTGCTCAGGCGTCACGTTGCTGGGGTCAATATTGATACCTGTCGCTCTGGATCTAGCATTTACGACGGCTTCCAACGTTTCTTTTTCAAAATCAGCAGCACCTTTCACAGTGTTCACTAAATTGGGAATTAAATCTGCCCGACGTTGATAGGCACTTTGTACTTTACTCCATGCATTGGAAACATTTTCCTCCATGTCCACAAAGCGGTTGTTATAACTGCAGGCAGAAGAGAAAGCGATAAAACCTAAACCTAACAGTACGGCCCAGATAACAATTGATCTCATCAGAATAAGATTTTGATTAAAGAGAATGTGGTTTTGTTTATAAAGTTGTAGAATCCTTTCTGGCTAGCAGGCATAAATTCTACAATGATTACAATATTATAGACTTAATAGTTGACAAAAAGTGACAATAGTCGACCAGCGGCCTGGAATGACGATAAACGGCCATCTAATATGGCGGCTTCCATTTCAGGTAACTGTTTTTGTACAGCGGGGTTTTCGTAAAATATCTTCCCCAATTGTTGACTGATACTTTCGCGAAACCAATCCAAAGCTTGTTCATTCCGTTGTTGCTGCAAAAAGCCATTAGACTGGGTTTGCGCTGCAAAGGCTTGCACAGAGTTCCAAATCTCGGCCAATCCAGCTTGTGCTAAAGCGGAACAGGTATGTACTGGTGGAATCCACTGGCTGGCCTTCGGAGGGAACAGATGGAGTGCATTGGTGTAGGCCCGTTTTGCCTGCTTTGCCAATTTTTCTCGTTCCCCATCTGCTTTATTAACCGCGATCAGATCGGCCATTTCAACAATTCCTCTCTTAATGCCTTGCAGCTCATCTCCGGCTCCTGGTAAGATTAAGAGCAAGAAGAAGTCGACCATAGCGTGAACACTGGTCTCAGACTGACCCACACCCACTGTTTCAATCAGGATCACGTCATACTTTGCAGCTTCACATAACAAAATACTTTCCCTGGTTTTTCGTGCTACGCCACCAAGAGATCCTCCGGTAGGACTGGGGCGAATAAAGGCGTCTTTGCTTTGCGAAAGCTTCTCCATACGAGTCTTATCTCCCAATATACTGCCTTTGCTCAGTTGGCTAGAGGGATCAATGGCTAGGATGGCCGGCCGATGACCTTGTTCGATGATATACTGACCCAGTGCTTCAATAAAGGTACTTTTGCCAACGCCAGGGGTGCCGGTAATACCGATCCGCAAGGAATTGCCACTATGTGGTAAGCAAGCTTCAATAACTTTTTGGGCAGTCTCTTGATGTTTAGGATGTGCACTTTCTACTAAGGTAATGGCTTGGGCCAGGGCGACCCGATCTTGCTTCATAATACCATCCACCAATTCGTCCACAGATTTCGTAGGCACGATCTGCTTTTTTCGCCTTTGCACAAGGCGTGGATTGAGGCTACTTGGAGCCTCTTCCGTCGTGCGAGTTTGCTTCAGCGCACTATCAGATGGCTTGTAATGCTTTTTTTTCATCAGAATTGCCTCAAATATAGTACTTAACAATTTATTTGCTAGTGTTAAAGTCTTAAGGGTGGACAGTTTAAAATTTTAACAATATTTATTAAGTATTGATTATTAGTGTTTTATGGGCTTAACAATTATGTCCAACCACGAGAGCTTTGGTTAAACTTTACTAAGATAATGCTTATGAAGTGGTGGGCTATTGCACAGCCAAAATATTTGTTTCTTATTTGCAGTGTTCCTGAAATGATGGGAAAAACAATCTACATAAATTAAAATTCAGAGCTTGAGTAAACTTCAACATCTTCCAATATCCGTTTATAGCTTTCGGGAAAAGGTGAGGTCCAAAAAGGGCTTCACCCTTATCCCTTCTCAAGGAAAAACCACCAATCTTATCAGAAAACTATAATTATTCATATGGGCAGGTTAGTGCACCTGCCGGAGCTATGAGTGCTAAAACACCGTTGGGTTCATAGCCGGTGAACTTACCAGCGGAACTTTCATCTCCCCGCCGGAGGACAATGTGCAAACTAATTAATGGTTAATCCGCTAATTACTTGACTCTTACAACAGCCAGCGTCCCCGGCGGCTATTTTTTACCCAACTTTACTTACCCTTGAATTCTGGCTTTCGCTTTTCGATAAATGCTTGTACTCCTTCTTTATAATCTTCCGTCAAGCCAGCGGTTGTTTGCAGTTGTTCTTCAATGGCTAGCTGTTTATCAAGATCGTTGGTGAAGGAGTAATTAAGTGCTCTTTTGGTGAGTCCAATGGCAGCGGTCGGCATCTGAGCGAGTTTTTCTGCAATGGCTAACGCTTCCGCCTCAAAGTTTTCTGCTGGCAATACTTTATAAATCATACCCATCTGCGCCGCTTCTTCTGCGCTGATCTTTTCGCCAAGCATCATTAAGGCAGCTGCTCTCTGCCAACCGATTAATCGGGGTAGGAGATAGGTGCCACCACTATCGGGAATAAGTCCAATTTTCACGAAGGCTTGAATAAAGGATGATTTCTCACTGGCTACCGTGATATCACAAGCAATCGCAATGTTTGCCCCAGCTCCGGCGGCCACCCCATTCACTCCACAGACAATCGGCTTTTCAATGGCTCTAATCTTCTGAATGATAGGATTGAGATGTTGTTCTAGAATGGTGGCTAAACTAGGGGCATCATCTGCCAACACTTCCTGCAGATCCTGACCCGCACAAAAGGCTTTTCCGGCCCCGGTCAAGTAGATGGCCCTCACCTCGGGATCATCTTTGCATTGATCTAGGGCATTTTGTAAGGCTAGGGCCATATCCCGATTGAAACTATTATATACGGAAGGTCTGCTTAAGGTCAAGGTCGCGACCTGATTCTTTACACTTACTGTTAAAGGTTCCATGGTTTATTTTTTTGGATAGGGAGAAATGGGCTTGCTAATTATCCGATCTTGGTCAAGTCCAGATTGCGGATCATAGTCAGATAGGACTTGGCAAATAGAGGCAAACTGGCAAAATTCAAACCAGCGGTATTGGGATTGCAACGTTGATACTCTTCTCTGTTTTGATCAACGATGTGCTCAATGGCTCTGCGGATTGCCCGCTTGTTTAGTTTCTTTTGTTCTGGATCGTAATAACTATTGGTGTATCCCAATGCGGTGAAGAAAGCATTGTCGATGATCCGAAAGTACAAATGAAACAAATCTCGGTCAGGCTTGGGGGCAGCATAACTAAACATGCAATAGCTGACGATATAGCTGGGGAAGGCCAAGGCCACCGCCTCATAATCATTATCCAAGTACCAATCCATACTGGGGAGCTCATTGTCAATAACGCTGACTATGCGATCATGACTTACCGGTAGTGTAATGCCAAAGGTGGCTGTCACCCGATACATCTCCTTGAAGAATTCCGACTTGGGGCGATCTATTAACTTATTGAGCTCACGAGCAAGAATCTGATTTTTTTGAGCTGTAGATTTGTCATCTTTCGCAAAGTAGGTTCGATGGATACGCTCCAGGGTTTCCATCATATATCCTTCCGGCTTGATCAAGTAGTCTAGCTTGTAGACCAATTGCAGCAATAAGTAAGCTATCCCACCGGGATACTGATCTTTATCCAATTTACCTTCCTCAATTTCGAGTAGCACTGACCGGATCTGCGAAGTGACAAACTCGTACTTGACCTCTTTCTCGGCATCTGGGATGGGACGAAGGTGGGAGGTGTCTACAGCTTGCAGCATTTTGAACTCATCCAATAACAAATCATCATGCTTATCTGCTCTTGTAGCTACCTCTTTCAAGGCGTAATACAGTTTATAGGGCGAGCCATCCAAGGTATAGGTGTCGAATACCATGGTGATATTCTGATCATCATCAAGGGCGAAGCGACCATATTTTAGATCGAAATTCTGCTCCATCAGTCGTCGCATAAATCCCACATTGAGCGACTCCGTTTTGGCTACTTTAGCTTCAGCGGTGAGTTTGATTGAATCAGCGGTACCAGAAATCTTCTTAGAACCTTGATATAGTTCGAAATGAATACTACCATTTGCCTCCCAATACTTGACATTATCCTCCTTCTCATCCCGGAGGTATTGAAAGAAAGACTTGTAAGAATCAAGGTAATCCCCCTTATCAAAGAGATCGAGCGCTATGTCCCAGGCTTGGTAGTTGTTTTTTTCCTTATAGGAATCACTATAACGCCCAAAGCGGATGTCTGGCTGAGAGTCATCGTCAGGCTGGTGGCTAGCACTAAAGAGGCGGTCAAAGAATCCCATAGAATCTTGAAAACTTTAGGGTAGTATTTCAAAGGGTGAAGATAAAACTTTTTTGCAATTGCCCCTATCTAGAAGTCACTAGGTATCGGAGCTAACGATAATTTTTTATTTAAGCTGTTTTAGCCAGTAATCATCAGTCTCCTAAACGGGATGAAGGAGCAAAATCCTATCTTTAGCCATCCTGATTTTATCCACTGGACAAAGTAGAGCTTCATGGCCGGTCAATTTCGAACGAAAGTTCCTTCAGTTTCCTATCCATTTCAACTTACACATCAGCAAGCTGTCCTTTGCTATGGTTCTTGTTTTGCGGAGCACATGGCCGGTCGTTTACGAGATAGAAAATTCAAGATACAGCTTAATCCATTCGGTATCACTTATCATCCGCTGCAAATAGCCGCAGGAATTAGCGCCTTGTTGGAAGGGCACACCCTCAAAACTACCGATTTGTTTCGATACAATGAATTATGGCAGGCTTTCGATTTCCATAGCCAATTTTCACATCCCGTCAAAGAACAGGCTCTGCAACAAATGAATGATTCCATCAAGGGATCAGCCGAGTTTTTACAACAAGTAGATCTTCTAATTGTTACGCTCGGGACAGCTTATGGATTTATTGAGAAGGAAAGCCGGAAATTGGTGAATAACTGTCATAAATTGCCGGCCGATCAATTCGAGCGGAAGCGTTTTCGTCCGGAAGAGATGATTCAGCCCCTAGAAAAGGTTTTCAAAGTCCTGAAAGACCAACACCCACAACTAAAGGTGCTGCTGACCGTATCTCCGGTACGACACCTCAAGGATGGAATGGTGGAGAACCAACGAAGCAAAGCTGCGCTACTCCTGACCGTGGCTGATTTGGTAGAACGACTCGAGTTTGTGCACTATTTCCCGGCGTATGAGTTGGTGATGGATGATTTAAGGGATTACCGTTTCTTTCATACAGATATGGTTCACCCGAATAATTTGGCTGTAGATTACATCTGGTCTTACTTTCAGCATGCTTTGTTCGACCAGCCTACACAACAACTAAATACACAAATTGAAAAGATTCAGCTAGCCAGTGAGCATAGACCTTTTCATCCGAATACCGAGAGGCATCAGGCCTTTCTTCAAAAACAGATAGCTAAAATCAAGGAACTGCAAAAGGAACATCCGGACCTCGATTTTAGCCAAGAACAACAAATTTTCGCGAATCAGTTACAATAACCATCCTGTGACAGTTTTTGTGAATTGCTAGGGGTTAATTTCCGAACGCAAAGATTGTCAAAGTATTACCTCAATATGATATGAAGAAGCTTGTTTTTACCCTTTCCGTATTCTTGATTGTAATTATTGCACAGGCACAGACCCTGGTCAGCGTTGAATTAAAAGGCAGTGAAACTAAGGAATCGCTTGCTGCGCAATTTCGCAACATTGCGAACAATGCGGTAGATTTCTACAAAGTAACCTATACTACAAAGGATGTCTTTAATGAAGTCGATACAGCTTCGGGTTTAATCATTGTTCCGCGTAGAGATCAGGTATACAGTTATCCACGACTAGTTTTTCAACACGGGACGGTAGCCAGTCGTACGGACGTTCCCTCCAATCTTCAGGGTGGGTATGAGGCCGGTCTTTTCTTTGGAGGTTTAGGTTATGTGAGTTTGCTCCCGGATTTCTTGGGTTTAGGTACTTCCAGAGGCTTGCATCCTTATGTACATGCGGATTCTGAGGCTTCAGCGGCGATCGATATGCTGCATATTCTGGATGAATTTGCAGAAGAAGTAGACGTGATTGTCAATGATCAACTGTTTGTGACGGGCTACTCTCAAGGTGGGCACGCGGCCATGGCTTTGCACAAAGCGATAGAAGAGGGGGCAGCAGATTTCACCGTTACCGCTTCAGCGCCAATGTCTGGTCCTTATAGTATTTCCGGTGTGATGCGAGAAAGAATGACTGAATCAGAGGAGACTTATTTCTTTCCGGCCTACGTCCACTTCACCATCGTTTCCTACAACTACGTATACGGCTTGTATGATGACATTGGAGAAGTCTTCAAACCACCTTATGTTCCTCTATTGCAGCAATTCCTTGATGAAGAAATTAATTTGAATGGCTTGAATGATCGCCTGATCTCCACCCTAATTCAAAATAATGGTGCAGTGGTGCCTAAATTCATGCTACAAGACAGCATTGTGAATGCAGTACTGAGCGATGATATGCATCCGATGAATGTAGCCCTTCGAGACAACGATGTTTTTGACTGGAATCCGCAAGCCC
>CAJXPD010000405.1 GCA_913057785.1 uncultured Lewinella sp.
AATCTATAATCAAATGATATCGACCAACCCACATCCGAAGTTTAGCATGGGCAAGGTAGAGGCAACTTCGGATGTTTTAGCTTTGACTTGCCTAAATTTTAAACCCATCGATTTCGATGGGTTTAAGATATTTACCTATCAACAGCTTGATGTAGCCATTCCTAATACTTAAGTGTTTTTGCGAGCTAAATTCCATTAGCAGCCTGCTGAAAAACGGAGAGAGTTCTTTGGATATCCTCTTCCGTAGTGACCCACGAGCAGACACTAATTCGAATTACCACTTGTCCATTCCATGATGAGGGGCCAATCCAACATTCCCCCGATTTTTGTACATACTCGATGACTTTCCTGGTCTTTTTATCATCTTGAAAGCGAACTAAAACCTGATTGAATACGACTTCGTTGAGGATTTCAAATCCTACATCAGCCAAGCCTTGTTCCAGTTGTTTAGCTCTTTGGTGAAAACCTAGGATCATTTCGTCTATACCGGCCTTTCCTAAGTATTTCAAGGTAGCCCACAACTCAATAGCTCTCGAACGTTTAGACAACTCTGGAGTGTAGAGAAGCGGATCTCGCTGATCACTGAAGACGAGATATTCACCGGTAGCTTGTAAAGCGCTGATCAAGGCATCCTGATGTCTACATAAGATGATACCGGAATCGTAAGGGGTATTTAAGGTCTTATGGCCGTCCACTGCCCAGGAATCGGCTTTTTCAAATCCCCGGGTCAAGTATTGTAGATCTTGCACCGCAGCAGCCCATAGCCCGAAGGCTCCATCTATATGTACCCAAGCTTCGGCTGTCTTCGCTTTCTCACAGACGCTGTCGAAGTCATCATAGGCCCCGGTGTTGACATTGCCGGCCTGTAGGAGTACTAAGCAAGTGTTATCTAAAGTAGGTAAGGCTTCAACCACTATCCTACCCTGTTCATCTGCCGGGATCCATTCGATATTGGCTTTACCGAAACCCAACATGGCCAAGGTCTTTTTTACACTAGCGTGCACTTGCTCATGGGCGAGAATGCGAATGGGGGGAGCGCCATTTAGACCCTTCTCATTGATATCCCAACCTTGATTCTTCAATAGCTGATAACGTGCTGCAGCCAGTCCACAAAGATTGGCCATCGAAGTCCCACTGACAAAGCCCGCCACGGTCTCTTTCGGTAGTCCAAAGACTTCCCGTAGCCAACTTTCACAGACCGTTTCTAACTTGGCGTTGATCGGAGAAGTGAGATATAGGCCGCCACATTGATCCCAGACATCTGCCAGCCATTTCACCCCGAGGGAAGCCGGTACCGCACCACCATTGACGAAACCAAAGTATCTGCCGCCAGTCTGCGCGATGGTGGCGGGACCTCCGTACTGGTTCAACTGATCTAAAACGGCTAGCGCTGACCCAGGTTCATCGGGTAAGGGTTCGTCAAAGGCTTTCAGGTTTGCTAAACTTTGCCCCGAGGGAAAGACATCCATTTCATCAATTCCGTCGATATATTGGTAAGCGTAGGATTTAGCTCTATCAAAGAGTTGTTTGTCCTGTAGTTCCTTGGACATTTGGGTTTGTAAATTCATCGTTTTTTGTTTGTTATGTTGGTGTGTCTTAGCTTCTTAAGAAGCGGCTTTTCTGCACTTTAGTAACCAATAGTATTCCCATTCTATCCAATCCCATTCGGTTACCATATTGGACAAGACCTGCTTCAGCTCCGATTCGCTTGGGAAATTCTTCATCACCTCAAAGACTTCACCAGAAGCCAAGCGTCTGTTTTGAAAGGTGTTGCCTCGGGCATCCCTTCTGCTGATGGGAGTGCTACTACCGCTTACATATCGGTTATCTAGGAAAATGAGATTTGCTCCGCTGCTGATCTGAGAAAGACAATTGCTGAAAAAGGATTTCCAATCATCTCGAGCAATATGAGAAAGGATAAATCCCCCAAACAAACCTTGAAAAGGAGTTTCTGGTGGGAACATCTGATATAAGTCTTGGAGTTGAAACTTAACGTTCTGATGTGGGTAGTCTTTTTCTTTAGCAATCGCTAGTACTTCAGGATTGATATCTGTGGCTAAGATCTGCTTAGCGGAGGTAGATAGGATTTGGGTCCAATAGCCGGTTCCACTCGCGATTTCCAAAATGTGCTTGTTGGGGAATTGTTGCCCAAGATACTGTCGGATTTGTTTGAGATCTACTTGTCTTTCTGGTTTTTGATAAATGGCTTCATATTCCTTGGCTCTGCGTTGATAATAGCGAATTTGTTCATTCATTAAATGGTGGTCCTAGGTGCGTAGATGGTTGAGTGAAGCACGATTTTCAAGCAGTATTTTTTGGGACTTATTGAGTGTTGAAAAAAGGTCTTTTGGGTCAAGATCTCTTCCTCGGTTGAGTGAAGGAAGATATTCAATTTATGAACGATAGAAAGTGGGCAAATAGTTCCTTGATTTCTAATAAAAAATACTATTTGCCCACACTGAAAAATCATGGCTAGGTTTCCCTATTTGGAGGGTTTAAGTTCGGTCAAAGTACTGAGCTGTTTCTTGAAAAACTGCTGGTATTCCTCGAAAGATTTTTCTTTTAAAACTACTCGGTAGTTATGCTGGGCAATGGGCAGAATGGATTCTATCTCATCCTGATCTGCCATTTTTTCTTCTAGCATTTTGCTATAGGCAGAGGCCTGATCGAGATTCTCAAAACGTCGGACAATCAAGAGCGGGTCTATAACGCCTTGTTCGGGCTCAAAGGCAATCAATGATACCCTTAGCTTAGCTTCCGCATCCGCGCCCACCAAGGCAGTAAGTTTTTCTTTGAGTGCATCTGTGGACCCCTCTTCCATTACCTTTGCTGGAGTAGGCTTCAGATTGACTACGACATAATGCAGTGCGTCGGCTTCGTCTGTGAATACCGGAGTCTCTTTGGCTACAGAGACCGGCTCTTCATTGGATTGGCAAGCCTGCAAGGCCACTAAAATGGACAACAGGAGTAACTGGGCAACTTTTTTCATTCTATTTAGGTGTTTATAGGATACAACGAAGGATCATCGAGTGGATTGACATTCACTCCAAATTTAACACCCGGCGCTTCATCCGTACTAGAGGTCAAGTACCTTATCGAACGAGAGTTGTAGCCCAGTTTGTAGCTCTATTTCTGTGGATCGTCTCTTCCTTCTAATAGATTCGATCTTGTCCTTATTGATGATGAACGAGCGATTGACACGTAAAAACTGACTTGGTAATGCTTCTCCTAACTTTTTGAGAGAAATGCGGATAATTTTTGTTTTACTATCCTGAAAGTGTAAATGGCAGTAATAAGTATCTGCTTGTGCATAAATCAATTTATCTACCTCTATTAGATGGGTCGTTCTACCTTCAGCAATTCTTACTTTGTCTAGCGGTTTCGACCCGAAGAGCTGTTGAACGAAAGCTTGCCAATCGTGTCTGGTGGCTTCTGCGAAACGTTGTCGTACTCTAGAGATAGCCTCAAAAAAACGACTCTCTTTGTAGGGTTTTAAAAGGTAGTCCACGGCATTGAGTTCGAAGGCATTTATCGCGAATTCATCATAAGCAGTAATGAATACAATATGGCTCTTAACGCCTGGCAAGGCCGCTAACACATCGAACCCGGTCATGTCTTTAAGTTGGATGTCAAGGAAGATTAGGTCCGGCGAATAAGCCGAGATCTTCTCTATGGCTTCTGCACCACTTTCCGCCTCTCCAATTAGGTGACAGTCACTGACTTGTCCCAGTAATTTCTTCATTCTCCGGCGTGATGGTGCTTCATCATCTATGATTAGCGTATTAAGTATCATGCTTGGGCAATTTTATGGCGTTGATGATCCAACCTTCTTCTTGTAGTAGTTCGAATGTAGCAGCAGTAGAAAAGGCACTATGTAGTCGATCTTTTACATTCTGAAGACCAATTCCTATTTGCGGATCTTGTAAGGGGGCTCCGTTGTTTTTGACCTGCACACAAAGTTGATCGTCTTGCAAATAGGTATGGATGGAGATCTCTAGCCTAGGCCGTCCCCCTTTGAACCCGTGCTTGATGGCATTTTCTACCAACGGTTGTAGGATGAAAGGTGGAATTAATTGGTTTTCGGTCCCCTGCGCAATATTCTGCTGGATATGGAGCTGATGTTCAAAGCGTTTTTGTTCAATGGCTGTGTAGCGTCCAAGAATTTCCAATTCTTTCTGTAAAGGAATGTGTTGACTAAAATCCAGAGACATGGAGGTACGCAATAGCTCACTAAGGTCGACCAACATATCTTGTGCAGCGGCTTTTCGTTCCTCCATGATCGCAATGGCATTGTTTAAAGTGTTAAAGAGGAAATGGGGCTGTATTTGCCGTTGCAGGGCGATCAGCTTGGCTTGACTTAGTTCATTTTCGACTTGTTCCTTGCGGACCAGGGCTTCGGTACGTTCATCGAAATAGTCCTTACCCGCACAGATCAACAATAGAAAGAAGAAGTAGGACGCTACATGGTGTAAGCCTGTCATGAGAGACTCTCCAATCCCAGCGAATACCAAGTTAACCGTCGGCTGTAGGAAAACGATCTGAAAAAAAAGAACAGTGAAAAATAGGTAAGTGAAGATAAATGCAATCAGCAAGCCAAAATACCCGCTCAATTGATAGCTCCAAGCCCTTGTTTTGAGCGCCTGATAGCCTGGCAATAAGATGAGGAATATACTGATGGTTCCACTAATCAAGCGAATGATGGGCAAGATATATATCTTATTGGCTTTGATGGTTTCGGGGCGGAAAATCTGTGTGATGAACACCTCAATACCTGCCAAGAAACTAATAAACAACCATGCGCCAAGCAACAATTTCCAACTCGCTGGAAGAGATCGTTCCGTTTTCATGACAACAAAGTTGAGGATAAAAAAGGAACCGGATGGCCGTTTTCGTAGGGGAAAGGGGGGCGTTGGCCGATAGTTGAGATCAAGATCTTCAGTATTCATAGCAAAGACTGGATACCTCCTATCATTTTCTGAAGCGATGGGAATTATCCGACTACCTTGCCGAAAAGGTATGAAGCATATGAATTTGCGTCTTTTCTTTCAGTTCTTCTTTTATCTAGTTATGTGGAATTCGCTGGCGGCACAAGGCTCTCAGCAAGTTGAATTCCCCAGCCAGGATGATCTGGTCGTGACCGCTGATCTTTATCTAGTAGACAAAACCGCTCCTACGCTCCTACTCTTTCACCAAAGTGTATCCAGCAGAGGCGAATTTCAAAGCATTGCGCCGCGTCTCCAGCAATTGGGGTACAATTGCCTGGCAGTGGACTTGCGCTGGGGAAAACAAGATTTCTGGAATAAGGTACCCAATGAAACAGCAGCAAGGAATGGGACACAGCCAATTATCGATGCTTATGAGGCTAGTACTGATTACCAATTGGAAAAAGTATGGCCGATCATCTGGCAATCTTTTGAGGATATGGAAGCCAGTTTGGACTATCTAAAGCGTGAGGGGTTTTCAGGTCCAATCTGGGCACTGGGTTCTTCCTTTTCGGCCATGCTGATCTTTAAGTTGGCTACAGTACATCCTGAAATCGCTGGCCTCCTGGCTTTTTCTCCCGGAGAATACCATCCTACACAGGAAAACCTGCTATCGGACTGGGCACATGGCCTGCGGGTGCCAGTCTACCTCTCGGGAGGGGCGCAAGAAGAAGACATGGTGGCCGGGGTCCAGGAAAGTCTGCTTAATAGCACGGCCTGTTTCGTACATGGATCCAAAGGACGACACGGTGCCTCAGTCTTGATCCAACAGGAAGAAGATTGGATACCTCTGCAAGCTTTCTTGAGCAAACACATTGACAGAAGTCTGGCTGTCGGCTTTTCGCCGCTCTCCTTACATCGGCCATCAGAACAATGGGATTCCTTGGCACCATCTAAGCCCCTTTCGGCCTATTTATGGTTTCCTCTGCAAGTAGTTGGTCATGTAAAACCTCTTCGCCGAATGGACTATGTGCAAGCTCGAGCAATACATGAAGATACACTATCTAATCTGCTGGTATTTAATAGGATAGTCGCTGGTTTTTTAGAAAAAAAGAAGATTGAACCTGCCAAGCTTAGGGCTTATTTGGAGGGAAGGACTGCAGCCTATGCGTATGACTTGCCTGCAAATTCAACCAAGCCGCTCTTGGTCCTCTCAGGCGCGCACCCCTTATATTTCACTGACTTAGCTGAGCGCTTGGCGATGGCTGGGTATATGGTGGTTTCAATGGCGCGGAAGGGAATGGAAAAGGGGAAACGCTTGCCATTTACGGGAGAGGGTGTCCAGGAATATCAGCAAGACCTAAGGCATCTTATCAGGCATTTTTCATCGCGGGGGCTCGTTGATTCGGAGCAAATAGTTTTTGTTTCTTGGAGTTTTGAAGGGGTGCCTACGCTCCAGCTTGCCTTAGAATTTCAGGCAAAAGCTTTCATCAGTTTAGATTCTGCCTTGGGCTATGATTATGGGGTAGCCTTGCTAAAGGACTCCGGGCCAACTCAACCCCCTCACTTACCCATCATTCACTTTACCAATCAGGATATGAGATTTGGCAAAGACCTGAGTCTTTTGCAGACCTGGCAAGAAGTGGAGACATCCGTGCAGATTGATCAGACTTTCGACTTTACTCATGGAGATTTCACTTCCGTTCAAGGCATACTGATCCCAGAGCTGGTGGGAAAAACCGTGAATGAAGCTTATGACCGCTTTGTGCAAAACTTGCTTACGTATCTAAATGCTCCGTCTCAATGAAATGCTATCTCCGTTTATTGACGATAAGCCTTTTGGTGATCGCTGGTCAGCTAAGGGCTCAATCACCTAATCCTATTCTGGATACCGTGCTTCATCAATGGGCAAACTTTGAGGCCTTTCCTAAAGATTCCACCTTCTCTTGCGCAGCTACGGCTGAAATTAGTTCGCACTATGAGGATGGGGAACTCATCTTCGAACTGGAATGGTTAGATGATGTTTTGGATACACGTCCAATCTCCCCTTCAGAACGAAGATGGAAGGATCCCGCTGGCCGTATCCGGGATAAGGACCTGATGTATTTCTATGACAACCTGGGTATCCGTTTGTTCTTCGGTGATTTCTTCTATGAAGGTTGGGTTTATCCAAGTACCGATTCCATGAAGGTACAATGGGAAAATCAAGGCATCATTTCTCAGCGCCAATCTGAGCCAGTCCGGATGCTGAAGACTGTCAGAGTTTGGGCGCCGGATAGCAAAGTGAGGTTTGAACTTAGACTGACTGTCGGGGATCTCAATTGGCCCTTAGAGATAAATCAACCCTTGAAGATCACCCTGCTGCTTATCGATGCGGATCAGCCAGATGAAGAGGACCTGCACCGGAGAGTGCAAAGATCCCAGTATTGCGTAGCTACTCAATCCTTTCAAATAAACAATCAAAAATAACCATGAGAAGTATATTACTGATTCTGTCTCTGGGCCTGCTTGGCCTCCCCCATTCCTATGCCCAGGTTTCGATCACACCTGAATCCAAGGAATTTCACTTTCAACTCCTTCCCTTTTCGGCGCTTTACCAACAGATGGGTACTAACCTTAGCTTAGAGACCAGCCATTCGGCCGATGGCAAACTGTACCAAGTCAATATGTCTATGCCTGACGCGAGCAGGCCCAATCGACTGATCACTGATGTGTTGGGGCTAGATGTGAATAATGGTGCCATCGTTTACAGAGATTTTCACTTGCTGATGCCAGCTTGGTCCTATAATAGGATGGAAAAGAGTCAATCTACTCTTCGACTGAATTCCTATGGAAAGGATAACCCTATCCGGGATTCAACGGAGCTTAAGGGCGAGGTCTTTGATGGTACTGTAGCTTATTGGCTGCTGTCTGGTCTGGAGGAGTCAGTTAAAGAATTTAAGCTGAGGCGTTGGAAATATACGCCCAACGGGTTGCAGGTGGGCTATAGTCCTACCTTCAAGGCACAAGGGAAGGAACAGTTGACTATCAATGAGATAAAATATGACTGTAGAATATTCTCTGTAGAGGCTGCTCCAGGAGTTGAAATTGTGAGCTATGTCTCTAACCAAGCCCCCTATTTGATTAAACAGGTGTACAAACAGGGAGACCAGCCGGAAATGGAGGTCCTCCGGTTACAAAAGATGAAATAACTAATCGGCTTCGTAAAAATCAGATGCTGGAACAACCAAGGTCGTCAATTCAACCTG
>CAJXPD010000406.1 GCA_913057785.1 uncultured Lewinella sp.
GACTTCCGAAGTCTCGAAGATTTCGGAAGTCTAACGATTAGTCTATTTCCCCAACAACTTCTTGCGCAGCCACTTCCGCCTCCAAAACAGCAGGCCGCCGATCAACACCAGTGGCCAGATCGTAACCAAGCCTAGTACAAGGCTTACAACAATGGTCCAACCGTCCGCCGCACTTTGCTTGAGACGTGTCCAGAAGGTGGTACGATTGCCTCGATCGGGTGTATAAGGAACCTCTTGGTAGATTTCCAGGTTAATCGTGCTCAGAGAAACTCGGTTTTTAAGATAGTTCAACCGACCTTCTCGGGATTCAATTTCCTCTTGTATCACTCGAATCGCTTCTTCCGCTTTGAGTACTTCTTCCACAGTTTTCGCCTTATCCCTAAGAATGGCTACATAACGATCCCGGACTTGTTTTTTGGTATTGAGACGAGTTTCGATATCTAAATATTCTTCCGTCACATCCTTAGCATTGACCCGTCGGTAGTCGGTGAAGATCGACTCTGTTTCAATGGTATTCATTAAATCATCAAATCGGTTGGCTGGTACGCGGATGGTCAACTGGTTCGTAATTCGATAGGTAGAATTCGTCAAATTCACTGAGGATACAAAACCCTCATGTGCTGCTACCATTTCTTCAATCCGCTTCGTGCTTTCTTCCACTCCCTTCACTTTGATACTGAAATCTGCGGTTTTAATTACCTTTCTTTCTACGGCTACGGTCTGAGCGCTTGCCCGTTGCATCTCATTACCGTCGCTATACTCAGCTCCTGACTCCGCCTCACTCCTCTCCATGTCCTCATAGGGTTGCATGGCACTTTCCTTGTTGGCACTGAAGCCTCCTGCCTCTCCGCTACAACTCCAAGCAAAGGTTGAGAGGAATAAGAATACGGTGAAAAGCCTTAGGGAGTAAAAGTTTAAATGCTGCCGTACACCAGCAGTCCGAGTAGGTGAGAATAATGTTTTCATTACTTTTTGGGTTGTTGTTTTCACTTGGGCAGATGGGGCTGCCCTTGATTTATGATGAGTAAATTAAGAAAATTGGTGGGAGAATAGGAATTTTCAGCTACAATTACTAAATCGGGCCCAATGGAAGAACCAACGCTAAACAAACAAGAAATCTTTGATCAGCTCCCGCCGATCTGGCCGGAAGCATTTCTCCCGCAAATCCAAAAAGCACATCAATTATCTGGTAAGCGTCTAGTCGTCTTGGATGATGACCCGACCGGAACACAAACCGTTCAGGATATTCCCTTGCTCACAGAATGGTCTGTAGAAAGTCTAAGGCGTGAGTTAGAGCAATCGTCGGTATTTTTCATTCTGACGAACTCTCGTAGTATGATTGCTGAACAAGCAGAGGCGATCGGGCGAGAAATCGGGAAAAATCTCATGGAAGCTGCAGCTTTAGCGGGAGTAGAATTCTTTGTGCTAAGTCGTAGTGATTCCACTTTGCGTGGCCACTATCCTGCTGAAGTAGATGCCTTAATCGAGGGTGTCGAGCAGGTTTATGATGCGGTAGTCATGGTTCCTTACTTTGAAGCGGGTGGGCGGTATACACTCAATGACATTCACTATGTCCAGCAAGGAGCAGAACTCATTCCAGCCGCCTTGACAGAATTCGCCAAAGACAAGGCCTTCCCATTCCAGCATTCTTATCTTCCGGCCTATGTGGAAGAAAAGACTAAAGGACGCATCCTTGCGGATCAAGTGATGGGGATTTCTTTAGACCTCATTCGGAAAGGTGGGCCAGAAGCCGTGAAGGCCAGATTATTGGAAGTTCCGACCGGGGGAGTAGTGGTGATCAATGCCTGTGCAGGGCGAGATCTTGAGGTTGCCGTCAGAGGACTTCAATTGGCCCAAGCGGAAGGTAAACAATACTTGTATAGAACTGCCGCTTCCTTTGTCCGGGTTTTGGCCGGAATTCCCGTCAAGCCTTTATTGAATGCCCAATCCATGGCGATCGACACGCCCCATGGAGGCTTGATGATCGTTGGTTCACACATTAAGAAGTCAAGCCTGCAATTGGAAAAAGCGCTCCAACTGGAAGAGGTATTCTCATTAGAGATCGAGGTAGGAAAGCTAGTGGAAGAAACCGCTAGGCATGCGGCCATAGCCCAGTACTTAGAGCAAATTGAGGCAGCCATTAGAACGGGTCGCAATGTCGTGGCCTACACCAGTAGGAAGCTGATTGCCCTCGGCGATGCGAGTACGTCTCTATCCATTAGTCGTCTGATATCCGAAAGCATCTGCCAGATTGTGGAGCGGCTGCCCATCCAACCTAAGTTCCTGATTGCTAAAGGTGGGATTACATCCAATGATGTAGCGACCAAGGGTTTAGGGGTAAAACGGGCTATGGTAGCTGGGCAATTGCAGGGAGGGGTACCCGTTTGGCGATTAGGCCCTGAGAGTAAGTTTCCAGGCATGCATTATGTAGTCTATCCAGGTAATGTAGGAAGTGAGGAAGGACTAGCAGAGGCTATCCGAGCCTTTGCTACCCCATGATGTTACTATTAGAATTTTCCAGAATTGACATTTTCAGCGGGCACGGGTTCCACATTATCCCAGTGTTCCACCACCTTTCCGTTCTCTATTCTGAAGATATCTACCTGCGCATAATCTTGGTCTATCTGGTCGTCTTTCCAATTGGCACGGCACAAGGTGGCTACGAAGTTCCCCTCTCCTACTAACAATACAATCTCTTTGTAATTCAAGGGACGATCAGGTGCACTAGCTAATTTTTGAAAGTGCTCCAAGCCATCAGCTACCTCCTTATTGTGCTGGATATACTGCTCGGTCGAAACGTATCGACTTAAGTTCTCGGGATTTCCACCTTCCATCAATGCATCCTGAATCAGGTTTCGAACCAATGCCTTATTCTCCTCCGTTTTATCTAAGTCTTTGATTTCAGTTGGCCCATCTACACTCGTATGTCCAGAAGGCGTTTTATCCACATACTCAGCAATCACATCCCAATGTTCGATGATCTTATCATCTTCGTCCGTATCAAAAAAGTCAGTAGTGACCCATTGTGCCTCTCCATCATTAAGACTTTGGTAGGCGTGAATGAAGACGTATTGGCCATCGACCAATCCACGTACGATTTGAATATCGCGCTTCGGGTTTCGCTTGATGAATGGCTCAAAAAACTCCACAAAGCCTTCGATGCCATCTCTGACCCCCGTACTATGTTGCGTATATCTAGCTCCAGTATATTTAGTTACCGCTTCTCGGGCATTTCCATCCCTGATACCTTCTAGGTAGAGTGCTTTGGCATGCTTCAACTTCTGGCTTTCCATATGGCAATGTTTTTTTGCAAGTTTGATGAAACGTTCATTATACTGCCACAAAAATGGAGACAGAAAGGCGGCTAGAAAAGGTGAATCTATGTGCTTTGATGGTAAATCTTGTCTTTACTGCTTGTAGTGCGCACGAAAATTAGCTGGAGTACGCTGGGTACGCTTCTTAAAGTACTTGATGAAATTGGTCGGCTCATTGAAGCCCAGTTGAAAACTGATCTCCTTGAAGGAAAGTCCGGTTGAGACAATCAGTCGCTTAGCCTCCAACAATAAATAGAAGTCAATGAATTGCTTGGCTGTTTGTTTGACGACCCTTTTGCAAACTTGATTTAATCTTCGATAGGAAACAAAGAGCTGGTCCGCATAATCTGCCGCGTTACGTGTTTGCGGATGGTTTTCTTGTAAGAGTTGTCGGAAGTTTTCAAAGAGCAATAGATCTTCCTGCGGTGGCATTTCCGTTAAGCTATCATTCTCTCGTTCTTTCAACAAGACCAGGTATCGAGTGAGGGCAGCGCCAATCAGGCAAGCCCTGCTAGTTTCGTTTTCTTTTTGGAGCGCCAGGTCAAGATCTTCCAAGAAGGAAGTATGTAATTCCGGGGCTTGAATAGGGTCTGTCTGGCGATGGAAGTTGTACAACTGGTTGATGTGTGAAAGCGTTTCTTTGGCCAAATATCGGTTCATAAAGGCTTCCGTAAATACTACCAGGAAACCTTGATAAGTAGAGTGAGGGTCGAATGCATGAATCTGCCCACTGGCAATGATCAAGGCATCTCCTTGCCGGAGCTCAAATTGCTGGAAATCGACCTTATGTATCAACCTGGCCTCTAGATTGATTAGGATGGCAAAAAATTCCAGGCGATGAAAAGCATAGGGATCATGGTCCTCCGGCAAACCTGACTGAAAAAGGCTAGGTAATCCAATCAATTCAAAACCTGAAACGCCCTTGTGGGTACGCCGATTAAAAGCTATTTGAGGAATCTTCTTCAAGGTCTATTTTTGGTGATCGCAACCTAAACCACAACCACTATTTATGAATCTTGCCGGCTTTAATAAAAATCGGGAAACGAATCGCCTGCACCTGATCAGCTGACCAGACCGAAGCCAATTCCGAAATAAAGCCAGGTACAGGGTTTTCCCCTTGGTGTTGGCGAATATAATTTTGGACACTTGACCATGAATTGAGGTATCCTTCAAATTGATCACGGGTCCATTCCACCTCTATCGCTAAGTCTTTACGCATGGGAATGGAAGGGAAGTTAAATGGGATACTTTCATACGCCCGGTCAACATGCCTCCGCTCTACATTCCAATAAGAAGCAATTATATTGGTATAAAAATGATCAATATGTGCATTAATTGCCTCATTGATTCGCAGCAATCCATACCCCCAGACACTAATCACTCCTCCTGCACGCCCCACCCGACGTACTTCCTTTTCGAAAGCTTCAAAATCAAACCAGTGCAAGGCTTGTCCAACCGTAATAAGATCAAAATGACTATCCGGGAAACGGGTCTGTTCGGCTCTTTCTACCCTGTAGGTGATATTGGGAGCAGTGGCAGCATGGTCAATTTGATTTTGACTAATGTCGGTAGCAATCACCTGCTCGTAATGCTTGGCCAATTCTGCAGCCACTTGTCCATTGCCCGTCCCACAATCCCAGGCCCTTTGACGCGGCAAACTCCCTGTTATGCGTAGCAGTTCATCATAAACCCCTTGTGGATAAGTAGGCCTGAACTTTTTGTAGGTATGAGCTTGTTTAGAGAAGTTATCTTGGCTTGCCTTCATTATTTCGATTTTTTGACAAAGGAAGTCTTAATCCTTCTTTGATGCAAGTTAAAGTCAAAAATCAATAGCACCGGAGTTCAATTCACTCGGCATAATGTACAGTTCACCTGGATAAGCAAATGATGTCTTCGTAAATCAAGGCACTTTTGAGTAAATTAAGTCGGAGCTAAGCCTCCCTTACCTCCCAAATTCATTGACTATGAAAAAGAGAATGAGTTTTCTCCTTCTTGGCCTATGCCTAACCCTCCAATCCATAGGACAAGTCAATTTTGTGGGAGAGAAGGGCTTAACCGAAGAGGAGATTCAACTCATTTCTGATTGGGTCGATGCAGGCTCTCCTCAAGGAGCCCCCGCCCTGGAACCTCCCCTACCGAATTTTCCATCAGGCTCTCAACTAGGTACCCCAGATATGATATTGGAGATGTCGGAAGATTATTTTATCAAAGGAAACAACCAAGATGATTATAGAGTATTCATGCTGCCAACGGGTCTGACAGAAGACAAGGAATTGTAAGCAATTAAAATAGAGAAAAAATATGAGAAGAAAAATCTTACTTTCAGTAATAACAATTTTAACTTTTGTTATAAATGCCAAATCACAAGATACTCTTGTGTCGGCTTTTTTTGGACTTGATAATGGACTACCAAGTTTATTATGTAATCAACCAGGAAGCCTGCTAGATGGTATGCCTGTTAATTTTAAATTCCCATTAGATGCATCCAGTTTATCGGAAACTGATTTTGAAGTTTTGGATAGACTTGGAAATATACACATACCGATGTGTGCTGTTTTAGCACCAGCAAATGAAAACGGTGAAAATCGAACAGTGCTATTGATAGGTGAATTTGGAACTGCTGTTACTAATCCACCTGTTGAGGTAAGAGTTGTGGATGATTTATTTACAACAGCTACTATATCCGGAGAGTCCGCTTGTTCAGAAATCATAAACCTAAACGGAATCACTACCACTAATGTTATTCCGCTTGCTGATGGTCCAAGTTTATTTTTTGCCCAAAAAATTGATGGTAACCTGAATGAATGTAATTCAGGAGTACAAACAATTCAAGTTGCTTGGAATGGTGGCATTACACCGTATATAAGTGGTGATACCGAATCTGACTTATTTCAATACTATATTGGTTATTCTGATAGTTCAGGAGTTCTAATTCCGCATGTACCGATTTCGATAGCAGACATAAACGACAACGATAACTTTCACCAATTATGCTTTTCTACAAGTGATGAAATTGTTAAAATTTCAATGATGGCTAATGCGGTCGAAGACCCAAACCAAGACCCAAATTTATATAGCGAAATTGATGTTAGTTCCTGCACTCCATTGACAAGTGTTGAAGAGAACCTTTTCGAAAAAGGGTATAAAATTTACCCGAATCCGTTTTCAAATGAAATTTTTGTTGAGAATCTGCTTGGTGATGAATACTTCATCATATATGACTTTTTAGGGCGAAATATTATTGAAGGAAAATGTTCAGGAACTATAAAGATCCCTGAAATAAACTCTGGGATATACTATTTGACCATCCTATACAATACCAATCAGACAACTTACAAGTTAATCAAAAGATAACTGCTTACAACAATTATGCGATAATGCTCCCTAAACGGTCGCACTACGCATATACTAAACGATAGCCGCAATCGAATTCCGCCCAGGCAATACTAGAGCAGTACATCATGCCCTGATTGCCTACGAGATCAATGGTGCAGCTGCGGCAATGGATGCTTTGAGCCCAGAATATGGCTATGAATCTTTTGGAGACTTCGGCGTTCCCATCCAAGGTACCTTCACCGGATACACACCTGGTATACAATCTATCTTCTTCCCGGTTGGTATTGGTAAAACATTACCTGCCAATGCTGATCTGATCATTCAGGTCCATTACGCTCCTTTAGCCACAGATGAGACGGACAGGTCTTCTTTAAACATCTTTTTCAAAGATCAGGATGATCCCGTCAATCGAGAGGTTCAAAATATGCCCATTACACCGCTTGATCTAGATGGAGGATTCTTTTCTTTTTCCATCCCAACTGATGAAGTGAAGACTTTTCACGGAACCAAAGAAATAATGGAAGATATCAGCTTCATCTCAGTGTATCCGCATAGTCATTATCTAGGGAAGAATTGGGAGCTATTTGCTGTGACCCCTCAAAGCGACACCATCAACATTATCCGCATTAATGATTGGGATTTCAATTGGCAAGGCTCCTACACCTTTGATCGCATGAAAAAGATACCGGCAGGTTCGATCATGCATATTAATGCTACTTACGATAATACCCTGAGCAATCCCTTTAACCTGAACAATCCTCCTCAAACCGTTGCTTGGGGAGAAGGAACCACCGATGAAATGTATCTGGTGGGCACTGCCTACGTTCCCTATCGGGAAGGAGATGAGGAAATTGTGATCGGGGAAACACAACCCACTAATACGTCAGATGTTCAATACGATCAAGGCAATTGGCTCCGATCCCCCTTCCCCAATCCAAGTAATGGTGAAGTATCTCTCATTTTTTACCTGCAGGAACGTCAAAACATCAACTTGGACCTCTTAGATATCAAAGGCCGTCTGGTTCGAAATATCGTACAAAACAACACGCGGGCAGCAGGAGAACATACCAATGTTTTCAATGTAGGAGATTTACCGGCAGGTGTTTCTACCGTACGGTTACATGGACCTAATGTCAACCTAACTAAACCTTTGTTGGTCTCAGAATAACCGCGTTTAATACGTTAAGAACGAACTATCCCAATACCCAAGGAGCTTGGTGAAAAGAGGTTTCCATCTACATTAATATCCAGCAAACCGATGATAACAAAGAATTATCATCATCTAAACGGCTGAAGTGTCTGGTTAATCCAGCGCTTCGGCTTTTTGCCTTAGCAAATTCCGTAGGCTTATCCTGATTCAAGATACTATGCAAATCTTTCCCTTTAGAACGGCCAAATATTACGCTAATGGAAGTACATTTGGTAATTACCCGATTTG
>CAJXPD010000407.1 GCA_913057785.1 uncultured Lewinella sp.
AGCTAAACTTTTAGCTTTAACCCAGTGCCAATTCCTGGATCAGGGATCGGCCTTGCCAGGTCCCCCGTTCAGCGTAGGGTGTAAAACGAGCAAACAATTCCTCTTTATACCACCCCAATGCTCTAGTCCGGCGAATCACCTCTTTATGATATTTACTCTCGTATGCATAGGCTTTCATTTCTCTACTGCTATTCCACAGGCTAAAGGTGGCCTGCTGTACTAAAGGTAATTCACCAACTCCCACAGAGAACCGCCTCCCCTCCTGCTGCCCAACAGAGCGACTGACTTGCGGGACAAAGCGCCAAAACTGCAAGAGTTTTTTGGTCTTAATCGTAGCTCGCGTCAGCACACATATAGGATCTTCTTCACTTACTTCCTCTTTTCCTTTAAATGGATTCACTCCATCCCAACTCCCATGTGCCACAGCAGTCCTCATAAATACTGTCCACTGCTCTCTGCTTCTATCTCGAAGTTCTAGATAAAGTGGGCTACTACTGAAAAAACGGTTTGCTCTATCCTCAGTCTCCCAAACTCCCAGCAACCCATACACCCCCAAATTTGGCCAGATCTGGAATCCATTTCCACCACCACTGCCCAACATTTTAGAAAACAATAAGCCTGGAACCTCTACCAATTGAGCAGGAGCCAAACCCATTTGTTTGAAGCCCCACCACTTCTGCTTTATACCCTCAAATTGGAAGAAAGTGATCGTTACTATTTCGGTCGTATTCATGTCTTACCAACAATTGTTTATGCTTATGGATGTAACTTTTACCAGAATTTGCGTTAAAATAAGAGCGATGTTGTATGTATCGCCATGCCTATTCTTCTTAATTTAGAGCCACATTCAACAGGTTTTCGCTTTGAAAAAAGCAAAATTAGTAGGAAACACCTGTTTCTGAGAAAACTTTAGCACACAAACAGAGGGGAAGCATTTTTTTGAATAAGTAAGAATTAAAGTAGGAATGCGTAAGCAAATCAAATACCTCCTTAGTCTATTTGCCTTTTTACTCTTGGGGTTTACAGTTTGGGGACAGAATATACAGGAACTTGAGAAACAACTCAAGGAGGCAACTAGTACTAAAGAGAAAATGTATCTCAATTTCCAGCTGGGCGAAGCATACCTGCGCTCGGATACCGATAAGGCCCTTGCCTATGCGAAGGCTGCCCATTCTCAGTCCACTGAAATCAAGAATAATAATGTCGCGGCTAGTTCAGCCTATCTCTTAGCCCAAATCTATGAGCGGGATCGCAATACGCGAAATATGGAAGTCTGGTTAAAGAGTGCTACTCGCTATGCCAAGGCGGCAGGGGACGCCGACTTGATCATCAAGAGTGTGGACAAGAGAAGTAAACTAGCCACCAAGCAGCGGAATTACCGCCGTGCTTATGAGATTAATCAGGAAGCCTTTTCTTATTTCAGCCAGTCCGGAACCAGTATGGGGGACCTGGAAAGAAAATTTGAAATGCAAAAAAAGGCGCTGGAACGCTCCAAAACAGATTTACAGAAACAAAAAGATAAGTTGGAATTTGACATCCGCAACCTACGCCTTGAAATGGAACAAGTAGATGCCGACAATTCCCAACTCGCAGCTAAGCAAAGGCAACTGCTGAAAGTAAATCAAGAACGAGAAAGTCAGATCAGCGAAAAAGAAAAAGAATTAGTCGATATCGCTAAGCAAAAGGAAAAGGCAGAGAGAACGGCTGAGAAACGCGCCGAAGAAATCGACAAACTGAGTGAAGCAGCAGCTAAGGAAGAGCTAGCCAAAAAAGAACTGGAAAATGACCTGATGCAGGCTCAGCTGATTGCCAAAGAAAGTGAGAATCTCAGAAACCTATCGATTGCCACTGCCGGGGGAGTATTCCTACTTGCCTTACTATTTTATAGTCGTTACCGGGCAAAGCGTCGAGCAAATGTTTCTTTGGAAGAAAAGAATAAGATCATCGAAGAAGAACGACAGCGCTCTGACGAATTGCTCCTCAACATCCTACCGCAACCTATTGCGGAGGAATTAAAAGAAAGTGGTAAAGCACGAGCAAGGCATTTTGATGAAGCGACGGTCTTGTTCACCGACTTTAAAAACTTCACCAGGATATCCGAGCTGCTAAGTCCGGAAGAACTTGTAGAGGAATTGGATAAATGTTTTAAAGCCTTTGATTTTATCATTGGCCAATATGAGGATATTGAGAAGATCAAAACCATCGGTGATGCTTACATGTGTGCCAGTGGCTTAACCGATCGAAGAGTGATGCCCAATAGTATTGTGAAAGCAGCATTAGAAATGCAACTCTTCCTGGAAGAACAGAAGCAGGAAAGAATGCGGATCGGTAAACCTTATTTTGAGGCCCGAATCGGAATCCACACTGGCCCGGTTGTCGCAGGGGTGGTGGGAGTTAAGAAATTTGCTTACGATATCTGGGGTGACACCGTTAATACAGCTTCTAGGGTAGAATCCAATAGTGCTCCAGGGCGCGTCAATATTTCGGAGACGACCTATAATCTGGTGCGCTACAAATTCGAGTGCGAATACCGAGGTAAGGTTGAAGCCAAAAATAAGGGCCAAATAGACATGTACTACGTAAACCGAGAATTAGCTGGAGCTCTGGTTAGCTAATTTGAGATTTCCATTAAAGCCCGCTTTTCAGACGAGAACCACAGACGGGAAAATTTTGTTGTATTCAGATACTTTTACGCTACTTTCGTGAAAGATCCTTAACGAACAATACAGGAAATACCTACCAGCTGCCACTAGCTGGAATGATTACCTATTTTGTTGCAATGAAAATACTGAACTGTGAGTTTTGAACTGATTTCTCCATTCGAACCTACCGGGGACCAACCCCAAGCCATCAAGCAATTAGTACAAGGTGTTGATATTGGCGAGAAAGCCCAAGTACTCCTAGGGGTAACAGGGTCAGGTAAGACCTTTACGATTGCCAATACCATAGCGAACCTCAACCGCCCCACCCTGGTCTTAACCCATAATAAGACCTTGACGGCACAATTGTACGGGGAATTTAAATCCTTCTTCCCGAATAATGCCGTGGAATACTTTGTATCCTATTACGACTACTATCAGCCTGAAGCTTATATATCGGTTACAGACACCTATATCGAAAAAGATCTACAGATCAATGAAGAGGTGGACAAACTTAGACTACGTGCCACTTCCTCTCTGCTTTCAGGGCGCCGAGATATTATCATTGTGGCTTCCGTTTCTTGTATCTACGGTATGGGAAATCCAGAGGATTACAAGAGCAGCATTATTCGAATACAACAAGGACAAAGTTTATCTCGCAACAACTTCCTATATCGGCTAGTGGAGAGCCTCTATTCTCGGACAGAAACAGATTTCAGACGTGCTACTTTCCGGGTACGTGGAGACACGGTCGACATTAACCTACCCTATGTAGACTATGGTTACCGAGTCACTTTCTTCGGAGACGAGATTGAGGAAATCGAGCGATTGGAGATCGAATCTGGCAAGCGTATCGAAAGCATGGACACTGCGGCTATTTTCCCTGCTAACTTATATGTAGCGCCCAAGGAACGGATGAATGAGATCATTAAAGAGATCGAGGATGAGTTACATGAACAAGAGAAATATTTCGAAAAAGAACGAAGATTGCTAGAAGCCAAAAGAATCCGGGAACGCACCACCTTTGATCTAGAGATGATTCGGGAGCTAGGCTACTGCAATGGCGTAGAGAATTACTCTCGCTTCTTTGATGGTCGTAGACAAGGGACTCGCCCATTTTGCCTATTGGATTACTTCCCAGATGACTTTCTCCTGGTGATTGACGAAAGTCACGTGACTATTCCACAAGTGCGTGGTATGTATGGAGGGGACCGAGCTCGAAAACTTAGCCTGGTGAATTTTGGATTCCGATTACCATCGGCAATGGATAACAGACCCTTAAATTTCACCGAATTTGAAAGCATAGTCAATCAAACGATCTTCGTAAGTGCCACCCCTGGAAATTACGAATTGGAGCAAACGGGAGGACTTATCGTCGAGCAGCTGATCAGGCCAACTGGTCTTTTAGATCCTCCGATTGAAGTAAGACCTAGTTTGAATCAGATCGATGATCTGCTAGAAGAAGTAGATGAGCGGATCAAGAGAGATGAGCGCGTCCTGGTGACTACACTAACGAAAAGGATGGCCGAGGAACTGACCAAGTATTTGAGCAAGCTCAGAATCAAAGTAAGATATATACACTCGGAGGTAGATACGATGGAACGTGTGGAAATACTGCGCGACTTAAGATTGGGCGGTTTTGATGTTTTAGTTGGTGTGAACTTACTTAGGGAAGGGCTGGACCTACCCGAAGTTTCGCTTGTAGCCATTATCGATGCGGATAAGGAAGGGTTCCTGAGGAATGACCGATCGCTAACTCAGACGGCCGGTAGGGCCGCTCGTAATTCTAACGGCTTGGTGATTTTCTACGCGGATAAGGTAACAGATTCGATGCAAAGAACCATCGATGAGACGAACCGAAGACGAGTCATCCAAATGGCCTACAATGAGGAACATGGAATCATTCCTACCACCGTCAAAAAATCCAAAGAGGAGATATTGGAACAGAAGTCCATTCTAGATATTCGTGGGAAACAGAGCAAGGCCTATATTGAAGATGATACGCCGAGTGTCGCCGCTGACCCCCTAATTGGCTATTTGACTCGAGAACAAATTGAACTCATGATCGAACAGACGGATCGCAAAATGAAGAAGGCCGCTAAAGAATTGGATTTCATCTCAGCGGCTCAATTCCGAGATGAGCTTTTTGCCTTGAAAGAACAACTCAAGAAATCAGCTTAGTCTGGAAATGCCAGTCTTCTGCATTATTCCTTATTTTGGGATAAAATAGCCTGGACTGTGCCAACATTTTCTTTTGATCTGCTAGATATACTTATCATTCTTGGAGTAGGACAAGGAATTCTACTGCTCTTTCTAACAGTATCTCGGTTCCAGCAAAAGAAGTTGGCGCCCTATTATCTAGCGGCACTCCTATTTACACTGACCTGGTTACAGCTGGAGTTCCTGGCGATTAGAGGAGTTGTCAATATTCCCTTCCCTTGGTTCTATGGAACGAGATTAGGTGCCTGGTTCGTGGTTGGCCCTTTGATTCTATTGTATCAGAGAGCACTAATCTACCCTAAAGAGTCTTTTGAATGGAGGCGTTTACAGCATTTCACTCCCTTTATACTTTTCTTCCTTGTATTTCCGCTAGGCTTTGCCTGGAAACTCCACCCGCACGCCATCAATTACGGCATTCTCATTTACCTGAGTTATCCACAATTAGACTATAATTTCTGGTATTATCTCTACCTCCTTCTATTCCCATTGCAATTTCTTCATTTATTATACTACTTATGGGCTAGCCGAAAGCAGTTGAAAGAGTTCACCTTGACCAGAGAAAGCCAATACACAGAAAGGGAACGAACTACGGTACAATGGCTCAGTCAGCTCATGTTGGGCTTTTATGTCCTGGCCTTGCTTGCCTTGACCTTTTTAGTCCTTTCCCCATGGCTAGGGCTCTACATTCGAGAATTAGATTTTCTCTATGTTATCCCGATGGTAGTGCTAACCTATCTGATTAGTTATCGAAGTTTCCAACATTTAACGCTTTTTCAGCAAATCGATCCACCGAATGTAGCGCTTGCTGAAAGTAAAAACGGAAGGAAGTATGAAAAGTCAGCCCTGACCGCTGAAAAAGCCTTGCAATTAAAGGAGCAGGTCAAAGAACACATGCAAGTCAAGAAACCTTTTCTCAACAATGAATTAACGCTTAGAGGTCTTGCTCAAGAACTTGCCATCCCCCCTTACCAGCTATCTCAACTGCTAAATGAACATTTCAAGAAAAACTTCTTCGATTTCATCAATACCTATCGCGTAGAGGAGGTTATCGTATTTATGGCCCAAGAACAAGATCGGAAAGTGAGTTTGCTGGAAGCCGCCTTTGCCTGTGGCTTCAATAACAAAACCTCCTTCATCCGCTATTTCAAAAAGCTAACTGGACAAACCCCTTCTCAATACTTCAAAGCCCATTAGGCTCTACTTTTCTCTAAAAAAAGTTACACCAATGAGTTAACCCCGTTCGGGCTTGGCGACATTTACCCGATCGAAAGCGTAATTGTGCCCTCAATTCACTATTAAAATCACACGATTATGCTTAGAAGACTTCTAACTGTATGTATCATCTTAACTTTCATTTCAGCTGAGCAAATAACTGCCCAATACCGGGCTTTCCCAATAGATGATGGTCATAGCAGCATTACTTTTACCACCTACTTTTCCAAAGTCATTAAGGTACCTGGTTCATTTGGTAATTATTGGGGCCATGTCTTTTATGATCCGGAAGATATCACTAAACTCTCCGCATCTGTCGTCATTGACGTTTCGACCATCAATACCAATGTCCAATTTCGCGATGCTCACCTAAAACGAGCGGATTTCTTCGACGTAGAGAATCATCCTTATATTCTATTTAGTAGCGAGAAGGTGGTTAAAACTTCTGATGGCTATGCCATGAATGGCACCATCCAAATCAAGGGAACGGAAAAGCAGATTCAGATTCCTTTTCAAATCATTGACAAGCTTAACCCTGATCCTTGGGGAAATGAGCGCTTTACTCTGGCTGGAAATTTCCAGCTGAATCGAAATGACTTTGGATTAGGTGAGGAAGGAGAATTCTTCCATAAAGCTATCAACGAAATGATCGAAATCGAGCTGGTCATGACTATGGCTATCCGTAATACCGATCGTTACAGCCTATTTAACCATCCTTTTGCCAAGACTATCTACGACTTGATGATGGAAGAAGGAGCCAGTGCCGGTTTAAAGTACTTCACAGAACACAAAGCCGAGCAAGAACACAAATTTGTTCACTCTTCGCAGTTCCTTGACATGTTCGCTCAACGATTGATCCAATACAAGGAGTTTGAAAAAGCGATTTCGGTCTACCAATACAACCAGGAGTTGTTTCCCGACGAAGACTTCACTTATGCCAACCTCGCCAATGCCTATTTTCTAAACAAAAAGAAAAAAGAGGCACAGTCGTTCGCCGCCAAAGCATTAGAAAAAAACGAATTCAACACATTGGGGATAGAATTAAACCGACTTTTGGCTAAGTAAATCAGCAGGAGATTGCTTAACTTTCCCTCATGGAAAATGAGCACCAGCTAGAATTGCCGGACATTTTGCAGCCCTTCGAGGATAAGCTCAAAGCATCTGTTCGGCAATTCATCGAAGTAATACCGAAAGAGGAAGACACAAAGTTATGGGAGAGCAAATTTGGGGGACTACCTTATTTGCCGAAAGAACAAACTTACCCTACCGATACCGACGGAGACGAACTGTTTTTCCTAGGGCAAATCAATTTCTCGGAAATGCCAACCCTTGCCCCCTTTCCAGAGAAAGGCATATTACAATTCTATATCTCCGATGATGCCAGCTATGGTCAGGACCGTGAGAATCCGCTATCTCAAGAGCGCTTTCGGCTCATCTATATACCCGACATCTTGGAAGATGAAGCCCAATTGGTCGCAGATTTCTCTTTTCTGAGAGAATTTGGTGAGTTGCCCGTTTATCCTGGTACCAGTTTTGGAATGGAATTTATTCAGGGAAAGGAATTAGTTCCTATTGAAGATCACGCCTTTTCCCAACACATGGGAGAAAACTTTTTTGAGCAATTTGGCGAGCAGCAATGGCCTGTTTATGAAATGTATGGTAATTCAGTATCCTCAGACGGCCATAAGATTGGTGGCTACGCACACTTTGCTCAGGAAGATCCTAGAAATGGCGATGACCCCTACTTACTACTCTGCCAATTTGATACGGATAACGATATCGAAAGCATGTGGGGGGATATGGGAACCGCCCATTTCTTCATTAAAGAGAGTGACCTCAAGGCCCTAAACTTTGATAAAGTCTGGTTTCATTGGGATTGCTACTAAAATTAAGAGTATGTTTAGAATTTCATGATCGAGGGAGAGCGAGCAAATTTTAT
>CAJXPD010000408.1 GCA_913057785.1 uncultured Lewinella sp.
GTGGCAGATCGAGTCCTGAATCTCAAGACAGTATCGCAAGAAATGGCATACGACAAAACCATCCTGCATGCCATGGCTGGAGAACAGATTGAGATCAATCTCGAAAACATTGATGAGATGCCTCATAATTTGGTCCTGATTGAAACGGGGAGCTTAGATGCATTTGGAAAGCTGGTAGATAAATTCCTGGAGACCCCTGATGCTGCTGACATGGAATACATTCCAGAATCGCGCTATGTCCTTGGAGCGACCAAGATGCTTAACCCTGGAGAGAAAGGTACCATTCGTCTCAAGTTACCAGATAAGCCTGGTGACTATCCGTTCATTTGTACTTTTCCTGGTCACTGGCGAATGATGCAAGGCGTACTAAAAGTGAGTCCTCGTGGGTCCTATGCAGCTGAAGACCCCACCGCTTTGCAGATTGCGGCTATGGGAGGAGGGGGATCACATGATTTCCTAAAGTTCTTCGCAGTAGCCGATGGCAAGATTATGCACCAAAACGGAGCAAATACCTTCTCCTACACGGAAAACTCCAAGCAGCTGGAAAAACTGCTCAACACGGCTGACCTACTCGTTATCTCCAATAATAAAGCTTTTGATGCCTCTACTAAAGAAGTCATTTTTGATCGAGTGAATGAAGGTATGCCTATGATGATCTACCATCCTAGTACCTGGTACAACTGGAAGGATTGGCCAGATTACAATAGGGCCCTTGTTAGTGGAGGATCCCGTTCACACGAAAAGCTACAGGAGTTTGAAGTACGAGTGGTCAAACCCAATCACCCCATCATGAAGGGAGTTCCCGCTAGATTCCGAATTACAGATGAGCTATATCGTTGGGAAGAAGACCCCAATGGCCCAGGCATTGAAGTGCTGGCTGTCGGTCGAGGCTTAGAATCCGGTGAAGAGTATCCCGTTGTCTGGACAGTCAAACATGCTAAAACGAAGATCGTTTGCAATACCTTGGGACATGATCAGGATGCGCATGGATTGCCCCCCTATCAAACTATTCTAAACAATAGCCTAAATTGGTTAAAGCAAGGAATTAAACAGCGTCTAGCGAACTAGGTGCACCTCACCCGGTGAATACGCACCGGGTGAGGTGCTAGCTCTCCAGCGCCTGCGTAATCTGATCTAAATGGCGCTGATTGTGCCATACTACTTTATCAAATTCGTCCTTCAGCGTCCGCAGCCCAGTAGCACTATGTACAAACTCCTTTTCAGCAGCCCCAGCATAGTGCTGCTGGGCAAGATGGATCACAGCGGCTCTGGTAGCCTTATAGACCGCTTTGTTCAGGTCTAAAGGGAAGGTGCCATAATCCAGGCCTTGCGCCCAAAGGTCTTGATCAAAAGCCCAGATTACTTGACCCGGATTTGAAATAGTGCGGCGGATTCGATCATATAGAACGGTATCTGCATCTGTAATATGATGTAACAGCTGACGTACAGTCCATTTTCCGGGAGCATAAGTTTTAGCCAGTTCGTCTGCACTCAACTCAAAGTAAGAAAGCGTCTGCAACTGCGTTTTCTGCAAGCCTGTAATAATTTCCATCTTTCTGATTTTATGAAACCTCTTGTAACTATATTCTAATGTAAAAAGTCATTGTGAAGGTTCCCATTTCAACTTCTTAAGGATATTTTTTCTTACTGCACAATCAATTTGTACCTTCCTGCGCCAACAAGCCCTACAGGTCAAAGTTTATGACCTGGAACCAACTACAAATTCCTCTTCAATTATTATAAGCATTTGCCATGAAAATTACTGCGGTCAAGATATGGAAAGAGAATCTCGAACTAACCCGTCCCTATACGATTGCCTACAGAACAATTGACAAAGTCGAAAACATTTTTGTCACCATTGAAGGAACGAATGGCATGCAGGGGATTGGTGCTGCTTCTCCAGCCGTGTATGTGACCGGTGAGGTATTTGAAGATAGTCTGCAGCTTCTTCAAACTGAGTTGCCGGCTTGCTGTGAGGGGAAAGATATCCGTCATTTATCTGCAATTCTGAGAACCGTGCAAGCCAAGTTGGCTGGCCATCCAGCTGCCCTAGCTGCAGCAGATATTGCACTCTATGATTTATTTACTCAATATTTGAAAGTTCCGCTCGTAAAGTATCTCGGACAATGTCATAAGGGCTTGCCTACTTCCGTGACGATTGGCATTATGTCCGTTGAAGAAAGCTTGGAAGCGGCCAAGGAATGGCTAGATCAAGGGTTCAAGATCCTAAAGGTTAAAACGGGTAATGATGTAGAACGTGACATTGAGGTAGTACGTAAACTTCGGGAGCGATTTGGCCAGGACTTCGGTATCCGAGTAGATGCCAACCAAGGATATGACCTGGCTGGTCTAACCCAATTCCTAAATGGTGTGAGTGCGTACAATCTCGAGTTTGTAGAACAACCCTTACCAAGAGGGAAATTCGACATACTTCAAACAGCAGACGAAGATATTCGACAGCAATGTGCTGCTGATGAAGACTTGCACGACCCCAAAGACGCCATTCCACTTCTAGCCTCACCGATGCCTTACGGTATTTTCAACATTAAACTAATGAAATGTGGAGGGATCCAACCTGCCCTTTCCATTGCTGATATGGCAAACCATAGCGGTCGGCACTTAATGTGGGGATGTAATGATGAAAGTATTGTTAGCATTACCGCAGCTTTACATGCAGCTTTAGCCTGTCCAGCTACGCGCTACATAGACCTAGACGGAAGTCTCGACCTAGCTCGAGATGTAGTAGCAGAAGGTTTTGTATTAGAAAATGGAATTATGTACCCAAATGACAAACCAGGTCTAGGGGTTACCCAGCTTTAAAACACGTAATACGCATGCAAAAAAGTTCAGCCATTGTTTTCACTGATGGGATGCTTGACACCGCCTTCGCCAAAACCTGCCATGGGCTTTTGCGAGGTAGTGATCGATTCGACGTTATAGCTGTTATTGATCCTAAGTTCGCCGGTCAAGATGCAGGAGTCATCATGGATGGCCAAGCCCTAGATATACCTATCTATGAATCCGTAGAGGAGTGCCTAGCTAAGATTGACGACAAACCTGCTTATGGTGTGGTAGGAGTGGCCACGCCTGGTGGTTATCTGCCCGACGGATTGCGCGATAACATCTCTAAAGCAATAGGTCATCAATTATCCATTGTGAATGGCTTACATTCCTTCCTGCAAGATGATCCTGAGCTAAACGCAAAAGCGCGAGAAAATGGCATCCAGCTCCTAGATATTCGCAAGCCGCGCCCGAGAAGCGAGCTGCAATTTTGGAATGGCTCCATTTATCAGGTAAAAGCCCCACGACTTGCCGTTATGGGAATGGATTGCGCTATCGGTAAGCGGACCACTTGTCGATTCTTAATGGAAATGTGTCGCGAAAATGGAGTTCAAGCAGAAATGATCTATACGGGTCAAACGGGTTGGATGCAAGGATACCCTCATGGTTTTATTTTTGATTCTACCCTAAATGACTTTATCAGTGGAGAGTTGGAGCGAGCAATTGTCAATTGTGATGAACAAGAACAGCCCGAGCTTATATTGCTAGAAGGGCAATCTGCTCTGCGAAATCCCACCGGCCCGTGCGGTAGTGAATTCCTACTTTCTGGGGTAGCAAAAGGCGTAATATTGCAGCATGCCCCTGGGAGAGAATGCTATGAAGGAACCGAAGAAATTGGATGTCAGATTCCTGATATTCAGACAGAAATAGAATTAGTTCGATTATATGGGTCCCAAGTATTAGCTATAACGCTTAATGAGGAGCACCAGACAGAAGAAGAGATGCAGAGCCATCAAAAAGAGCTGGAACAAAGGCTGGGAATCCCCGTTGTTCGGCCATTGAAAGAGGGGGTTGAACGACTCCTCCCCATCATAAAATCCTATATCAATCAATACACTGGCTAAACATTTACGATATACATTATGTCATGATATAAAAGAGCTTACACTATTATGAGAGCTTGAAAGATCGTATATTCGCAGTGAAATTGAGAAATTAGGAAACTAAAGTGAGTCCGTCCATTTTGGAAAATCCGTTGACAACTACATCCATCTCTATTGAAAGAGAAGAGATACTACACGATTTTTACATTTGTTCCGTCAGTCGAGAAATTAGTCTTTTCATCCGCAAGGATGTATTGACGGGACGAGCTAAATTCGGGGTCTCAGACGATGGCAAAGAATTAGTTCAGATTGCCATGGCTAAGGTATTTCAAAAAGGAGATTTTCGCTCCGATTATTATCGAGGTCATACCTTACTCTTAGCCTTAGATCTATGCAAAATTGAGGATCTTTTTGCTCAATTATATGCAGATGGCAACCACGATCCCTTCTCCGGGGGACGTCAAATGAACAATCACCACGCCACGCCCTTCATAGATGCGCAAGGTCAATTCTTACCGCATAAAGATCACTACAACTTATCTTCAGATATTTCTACCACTGCTGGGCAGATGGCCCGCGGAGTAGGCTTGGCATTTGCCTCCAAGAAATATCGCGAAAGCGATGAGCTGCAAAACTCGCCTCTATCCAACCAAGGATCTGAGGTATGCTTTTGTAACATTGGAGATGCCAGTACCTCTGAAGGTGCTTTCTGGGAAACTATCAATGCGATCGGTGTAATGCAGGTTCCGCTGGCCATTACGATCATGGATGATGGTTACGGCATTTCGGTGCCTAAGTCGATTCAGACCACTAAGGAGAGTGTCTCCGAGGTGTTGCAAGGATTCCAACAAAGTGACCAAAGCAACGGGATTGATATCTACCAGGTTAAAGGCTGGGACTATATAGACTTGGTGGAAACTTACCAACGAAGTATCGAAAAAACGAGAAAGACCCATATCGGTGCTCTGATTCACGTAGACGAATTGACTCAACCGCAAGGCCATTCGACTTCTGGTTCCCACGAAAGATATAAGTCGAAAAAGCGCCTGAGTTGGGAAGCGGAGTTTGACTGCAATCAGAAGTTCAAAGAATGGATTCTAGAAAATGATGTGGCTACGGAAGAGGAGTTAGAGGGAATTGTTCAGCAGGCGAGAAAGCAGGTGCGAGAGGCCCGAAGTAAAGCGTGGAAAGCCTATTCTGAACCCATTACTGCCAAATACAAGGAATTAGATCAACTTTTCTTAGCCATTAAAACCAAAGAAGGGAACAATCCTCGATTGGAAGGGATCTACGACGAATTCAAACATCTGGTGAATCCATTTCGCGCCGAATTGGTGCGATGTGTACGCCGGGTATTATATGCTACTCGCGGAAAAGCTTATCCAGAAATAGCTGCACTAAAGGCCTTCATCAAGGAAGTAAAGGAGATCATGCACGATCGCTATCACACTCATTTGTATAGCGAAACGGAGCAATCCGCCTTGAAGGTACCAAACATCCCAGCGGTGTATGCAGATGACGCTCCCTTGAAGAGTGGCTATGAAATCCTTAACCTTAACTTCGATCATTTATTCAAGCAATACGATAACCTTTTTGCCTTTGGTGAGGATGTGGGTAAAATCGGAGACGTGAATCAGGCGTTTGCGGGCCTACAGGAAAAACATGGGGTAAAACGTATTTTCGATACCGGCATACGGGAGTGGACCATCGTGGGGCAAGCACTAGGCATGGCCATGAGAGGACTTAGACCAATTGCCGAGATCCAATATTTGGATTATTTGATCTACGGATTTTCTCCGCTAACAGATGATGTGGCTACACTGCGCTGGAGAAGCAACAACCAGCAGGCAGCACCGGTGATCATGCGAACCCGGGGTCATCGTCTCGAAGGTGTTTGGCATTCAGGCTCTCCGATGAGCGTACTACTCGGTGGCTTGCGAGGCATGTATATTCTGGTGCCACGCAATATGACGCAAGCGGCGGGCATGTACAACACGATGCTCCAGTCGGATGATCCTTGTGTTTTAATAGAATGCTTGAATGCTTACCGACTAAAAGAGCGTTTGCCTGAAAACATTGGCGAATTCAATGTTCCTTTAGGGGTGCCCGAGGTTCTCCGACAAGGAGATGATATCACCATCGTAACGTATGGTGCATGCGTACGGATCGCTCAAGCGGCTTGTAAGCAATTGGAGCAGGATGGAATCTCTGCGGAGCTAATCGATGTTCAAACCTTATTGCCTTTCGACCTTAACCATACCATAGTTGAGTCTTTGAAGAAGACCAACCGAATCCTATTTCTAGATGAGGATGTTCCCGGTGGAGCCACTGCCTACATGATGCAGGAAGTGCTCGAAAAACAAAAGGGTTATCAATATCTAGATTCAGCACCAACTACGCTACCTGCAAGGGAGCATCGCCCACCTTATGGAACCGACGGGGATTATTTCTCAAAACCCAATGCAGAAGATGTTTACAATACGGCCTTCCACATTGTACATGAGGCAGAACCCGGTCGCTTTGATGACGACGAATAGGATCTTTCACGTCGCTCATAGTTAGATAAGTAGTGTGACATTAGCATCAAATATTCATATGAAGAAAGTACTTTTTTCTTTAGTGGCATTGATATGCCTAGCTGGCTGTGCTGATACAGCGGCCCTTGACGAATCATTACAGAAAATCGCTAGCCTAGAAGCGGAACTAGCAGAAGTAAAGAATCAACTGGATAAGGCGGGACCTACGGACTTAACTTTTGTCCACAATGTCTATTTCTGGTTGAAAGATGGAATTACGGAGGAGGAAGAAAAGGCCTTCTTGGAAGGATTAGTAAGCCTAAAGGATATAGCATCCATTGGCCAATTTTACTACGGCCCACCGGCAGGTACCCCTCGAGACGTAGTTGATAATTCCTACGATTACGCTTTGTCTATCCATTTCAAAGATAAGGCTGCGCAAGACGCCTATCAGGTGGATCCAATTCACACGGCATTCGTAGAGAAACTGGCCGACCATTGGACCAAAGTTCAGGTATATGATAATACCTTGATGGGAGACTAGGGTAGCCACCTTATCAGCATATGATCATAGATCAGGAGAGCGATGTGCCAATTTCATATTGGTAGGTCGCTCTTTTTATAAGACGGAAGGGCCTAATTGAAGTCGCTCTAAGGTTTGAGCATCTTTTGCTAGGCCAAGCATAAATCCTCCTCCCCCCGCTCCGCACAATTTGAGGCTAAAATCTCCAGCCTCTAAACCTTCTTGCCAAAGGGGCGCCACGCTGGCGGGGATCATGCGTTGAAAATGCTCAAACTGAAACTGACTTATCTGACGAAAAGAGACTTGCAAGCTTACTTTATCCACACTTAAAAGTGCATTGATAGCTGCTTCATTAGCCGGCAAGAGTTGTTCTTCCAAAACAGATCGAAAGGCTGTTTTCTCATATTGGCTTAGGAAGTGCTCTACGAAAGGGGCCGTTTTCCTGGATTGGTTAGTATCCACTAAAAACAGTGGAGCATCTTCATGCGTAGCTTTGATATTAGTCACCTGTGGAACCTCCCCTCTTTGCAAAACTAGGGTCTGATCCATATAACAAACTAGTGGATCAACACCAGAACTGGATTGGTGAAAAAAGCTCTCCATACGCGCCAAGGTTTCCTGCAAAGCAGGAATAGCTTCGAGGTCCGAACGGTCAACAGGATCCTTGGCATAGCGATCGTACACCGCCGCACAAAGGGCTCCAGAACTCCCCAATCCATAGCCTGTGGGAATATTCGCCTCAAAATATAAGCCTCTCTCCAAATCCTTTTCAAAGGTTTCGCAATCCATGAGCTCCGCCAAAACCGTTTTAGCTTTGATATACATCAGAAAGCTAGGTAATGACTGCTGTAAGCTGAGATCATCTGGTCTCCATTGCCAACTACCTTGAAAACCAGCATATGGAGTGGCTAGAGCCCGTGCCCCTTTAATCACGATATGCTCACCAAACAACAATAATTTTGAGGAGTAGGTCTTCATATTATTTTCCCTTGCCCAATAGCAGATCACTATAGGAATAGGGGACTAAATCTGATTCTGGGATTTGGAATAACTGCAGGTAATA
>CAJXPD010000409.1 GCA_913057785.1 uncultured Lewinella sp.
TTTTGCGCTCATTCATCGCAACTTGGGTTAATTAGCAGCATTGCACTCCGACAATGAAGCAACTTTATAACAAAAGCGACGTTTTTATTGTAGTGCTGGTAAAGCAGCTTTTATTATCATTCCTTATCTTGTTTTATTGGTTCTCTGACAATTTTTGTGTTTTGGCGTCAATCTTTTAGCTAAAAGTATTGCTTCCACTAGGCGCAATTCTTCTAACTAAAACGCTGACCATAAGAATTACCAAAGAACAGTTTTATTCCTGGAATAATCTTTAAATGATTGGCTTATGAAAGTGCGGAGCCTTTTGCCCCTAGTGTTGTTTTCGTTTCTGACCATTTCCATGTTTGCGCAACAAGCGCAATTGGCCCAGCAATATTTTCGAGACGGGGAATATGAAAAAGCCGCTGTTCTATACGAAAAGCTCTATAACAAGAACACAAGAAATGACTTCTTCTTTGACCGTTACGTCGAGTGCTTGTTGGCGATGGAGGACTTTAAGCGTGGGGAAACTGTGATCAAGCAGCAATTGCGGAAGACGCCAGAGAAGGTTAATCTTTATGTGACCTATGGTAAGCTACTAGAGAGGCAGTTCAAGGATGAAGAGGCTAAGAAAATGTATGCTGCTGCCATAGAAAACCTGCCGAAAGAACAATACCGCATTACTCGACTAGCCAATTCCTTCCTTTCCCTCACCAAGTATGAAGAGGCGATCGCAACCTATGAACGAGGGGCTCAGCTCCTCAGAGATAAACGTATTTTCTCTTATAATCTGGGGGATTTATATCGCCGTAAGGGAGATGCTCCCAAAATGATTGCCAACTATCTAAATAGCTTGGAGGATCGTCCGGAGCGACTTAACAATATGAAGACCATCTTCCAACGATATTTATTGGAAGAGGATTATAGAGAGTTGCAAAAACAACTCTACGAGCGTTTGCAGAAATCAGAGAATGCTATTCATCTGAGCGAAATGCTGACCTGGGTGTTTATTCAGCGGAAAGACTATAAAAATGCATTCCGGCAGGTCAAGGCACTGGACCGTAGATTTGGGGAGAACGGCGGACGTATTTACCGGCTGGCACGTATTGCCTCCAATGATAAGGATTACGATGCAGCAATCGCTGCATATGATTATATCGTAGAGAGTAAGGGGCTCGCTTCCACCTTCTACATTGATGCTAAACGAGAGGCGCTTCGTTGTCGCCGTAGCAAATTAGTAGAAGGCTACAGCTATACGCAGGAAGATCTGCAGGTATTGGAGTCTCAATATGAGAGTTTTCTGGATGAGTTTGGAAGATCTAGAGCTACGGCAGGTATTGTGCTCGAGCTAGCGGAATTACAGGCCTTTTATCTAAACGACCTGGATAAAGCCATTCAGATTTTAAATGATCTAATCAACTTCCCTGGAATTGATCGTATCGTGCAGGCTAATGGCAAATTGAGTCTGGCTGATTTTTATTTAATGAAGGGAGAGGTGTGGGAGTCTACGCTTCTGTATTCCCAGGTAGATAAAGCTTTCAAAGAGGACCTTTTGGGACATGAAGCTCGCTTCCGGAATGCCAAATTATCCTATTTTAATGGCGATTTCCAGTGGGCGCAAACGCAGTTTGATATTCTGAAAGCGTCTACCTCTCGTCTTATTGCCAATGATGCTCTTGATCTATCCGTATTCATTATGGATAATCTTGGATTGGATACTTCAGCCACCGCTTTGATTACCTACTCACAAGCAGAATTGTTGGTTTTTCAAAATCGATTCCAAGAAGCGTTTGATAAGATGGATAGCCTGCTAGTGGCTTTCCCTGACCATTCCTTGCAGGATGATGTGCTGTACCTGAAAGCCAATGTGTATAAGAAGAAGCGAAATTATGAGAAGGCGGCGGAACTGTATGAAATGATTGTAGAAAAGTATAAAGAAGAGATTAGAGCGGATAATTCCCTATTTGCATTAGCGGAATTGTATGAGACCCATCTCAATGATGTGGAAAAGGCAAAATCGCTTTATGAAACGCTCTTTATCGATTTTTCTGGAAGTACTTTTGCCGTAGAGGCACGGAAGCGATTCCGAAGATTAAGAGGAGATAATATATAGCGATAGCGGAATATATCGATTCCTGTAGGTACACAAAAAAGTGAATAGAATTAACGGAGATTCTATTCACTTTTTTAGTGAAGACTTATATATAATGCCTTTCTAGTATTGCAGCAGGATTATTGCTGCCCTATCTTACTTCAGGCGCTTTTCGTCAGATACAGTCAATTTGGCACGGCCCTTAGCACGACGGCGAGCCAATACCTTACGACCATTTTTGCTACTCATGCGGGAACGGAATCCATGCTTGTTAGCTCTTTTTCTTCTCGAAGGTTGAAACGTCCTTTTCATTGCTACACGTAATTTATGTTTGGTCTAAAGCTTTTTCAAAAGAGGCACAAAAATAAGGCTTAAATCGGATTTTACAAATCCCTAAGCTTAAATCTTCATAATATCTGCTTCTTTAGCTTTCACCATATCGTCAATCTTGGTAGTGTACTTATTGGTGAGATCCTGAATTTCGTCTTCCTTCTTCTTGCCAGCATCTTCTGGATAGCCATTTTTCACCTCTTTCTTTATTTCATCGATTGCTTCACGACGGGCTTGCCTTACTCCCACCTTTGAATCTTCGGCCAAACTCTTACTTTTCTTTACTAATTCTTTACGGCGTTCCTCTGTTAACGGAGGGATATTCAGAATCACCATCTCGCCGTTATTTTGAGGGGTAATTCCCAAGTTGGCTTCAAAAATAGCTCTCTCGATCGGGCCTAGCATATTTTTCTCCCAAGGCTGAATATTCAATGTACGAGAGTCTGAAGCACTGATATTCGATACTTGGTTGAGTGGAGTGGGAGAACCGTAGTAGGAAACTACAATGCCGCCCAGCATAGAAGCAGAGGCTTTACCTGTTCTGACTTTTACCAATTCTTGTTGCAAGTGTTCTATGGCCGCGTCCATACCCATTTTGGCCAATTCAATAATTTCTTCCATAATCGGAATATTTAAACTTTAAAATACTATCTCTTATATAACGGAGAAAGTTCGTCCTCAATGTACAAAAGCTATGGTAAACTTTAGTGTAGGGCTTAACTTTGACTCCGTAATTACCTTCTTCTTGCTGCTGATAATTTCATCAAAAGATACAACAAAATCACGAGAGCGGATAATGCTGCGACTACATAGGTCATGGCGGCCCACTTGAGTGCATCCTTTGCACCGTCGTACTCTGCGCCGCCCAAAACACCGCTGCTATCTAGCCACGCTAAGGCTCTGTTACTGGCGTCAAACTCTACAGGCAGGGTGATGAAACTGAATGCCGCAGTCACCAGAAAAGTCGCTACGGTGATCATTAGCATGGTGTAATTGTTGGATACGCCCATTGCTCCTACCGTAAGCATCAGCAGGAATTGCTGAGCGCGGGAGGCCACATTAACCAAAGGCACCATCGCCGAGCGGAATTTCAACCAAGGGTAGGCCTTGGCATGCTGGACGGCATGCCCGCATTCATGAGCCGCTACCGCAGCCGCTGAAATATGTCGCCCGCGGAAGACATTCGGACTCAAACTAACCACCTTCTTCATGGGGTTGTAATGGTCTGTCAAAAACCCCTTCCCTTCAACAATCTGTACATCACGGATGCCATAATGACTCAACATGGCCTCGGCCACTTCACGCCCGCTCATACCATTGCGAAGCGGCATCTGACTATACTGGTTGAATTTGGATTTGAGGCGATTACTGACAAACATACCGATAACGGAAAAGATACCAGTAATCACGATGAAGCCAAGATAAATTCCATTCATGTGGATCAACTTAAATTTTGATGAACGGGAGAACTGCATCAAGTTAGCAATAGGTATGCTATAAAGCAATCCCCCAGCTATTGCTTTCTCTAACAAAGAGAATTCTCCCGTAATATAAAATTAGTCGATCAGGTCAAATCCTGTATAAGATTGCAGCACCTTAGGAATTTTAATTCCTTCTGGAGTTTGATTGTTTTCGATCAATGAAGCAATGATTCTGGCAAGAGCCAGGGCACTTCCGTTTAAGGTGTGTGCTAGGCGATTGCCTTTATCGGTTTTGTAACGCAACTTGAGCCGGTTCGTTTGGAAGGTCTCGAAGTTAGATACAGAGCTTACTTCCAACCAACGTTTCTGTGCGGCAGAATAGACTTCAAAGTCATAAGTGAGCGCTGAGGTAAAGCCAAGATCACCACCACATAATCGAAGTATGCGGTAAGGTAACTCTAGCTTTTCTAGTAAGCCTTCTACGTGGCGTACCATTTCGTCCAACGCTTCATAAGATCTGTCCGGGTGTTCAATCCGTACGATTTCAACCTTATCGAATTGATGAACTCGATTCAGTCCTCTCACATGAGAACCGTAAGAGCCTGCTTCTCGTCTGAAGCAAGGAGTGTAACCCGTCAATTTAATGGGGAAATCACTTTCATCCTTTATAATGACGTCACGATAGATATTAGTCACAGGAACTTCGGCTGTAGGAATCAGATAAAGGTCATCTTTTTCTGCATAATACATCTGCCCTTCCTTATCAGGGAGCTGGCCGGTACCGTATGCTGTAGATTCATTGACCAGTAGTGGAGGGATTACCTCTTCGTATCCAGCGCGCGCAGCTTCGTCCAGGAAGAAGGCGATCAAGGCACGCACCAAGCGCGCTCCTTTTCCTCTAAAAACAGGAAACCCTGAGCCCGCGATTTTAACGCCCAATTCAAGGTCAAAAATGTTGTATTGACTGGCTAATTCCCAATGCGGCTTGGCATCCTCGCCTAGTTCCGGCAAATCACCCGCCCAGTCCTTCGCAATTTCGTTGTCTTCATCGGTGTTTCCAACGGGTACGGAAGGATGTGGAATATTGGGGAGTTGAACTAGGGTCTCCGCTAGAGAAGCCTTGGTGGCTTTCAACTCTTCTTCAATTTGGCCAGCTGCATCTTTCAAACTATTCACCTGCTGGCGCATGGCATTAGCCTCTTCTTTTTTACCTTGCTTGAAAAGGTCGCCAATGGATTTGGAAATTGAATTTCTTTCAGCCAGTTTATTATCTAGTTCCGTTTGGAGGGTCTTCCTTTTGTCATCTAGAGAAAGCACTTTCTCTACAATTTCTAGTTCCTCTTCCGAAAAATTACGCACCTTCAAACCCTGCAATACACGTTCGCGGTTTTCTCGGATGTAACTAATCTCAAGCATAGCGGTTGTTAAAATTTTTTAAAAAATGGGAAAATATGGTGTGGAAATGAACTATATCTTTTTTCTTTGGTTAGAATTTTTGCAAAGATACTATTTGAATTTAAAAATTAAATGTATTTTTGCTGTGACAAGAACGCAGAAGCGCCCCACACTTTTTACATCTTTTACATAAGTTTGGCAAAGGTGTTCACTTAATCAACTCCTGCTTTTTCCCACTATTTTGGCACACGAGTTGAACGGTTTTATGAGATTTGAGTGCTAACTTTTTCAAGTTCTATTGATCTCCAAACCTTAAGCTCAATCACGGGGTACTAATCTGCCTTAAAGGAAATAATGATTCTCGCATAGTTTTATATTCCAGTTGATAAAAGTCTGCCACTCGAAAGAAAACATTTATCCGTTGGATATAATTCCTGAAGAAAGCAATTTTCGTAGAAATAATTTTTTCATTGAAGGAACCAATCTTTGGATTCTCATTTTAACATCATATTATCAGCATTATGTTTGATATCTTGCAATTGAATGACATGCTTGTGCCTGAGCTCAAGGAACTAGCGGAGCAGTTGGAGTTGAAGGGCTATAAGCGTATGAATAAGCAGGAGCTGATTCACAAGATTTTGGATCAGCAAGCGGTCATTGGAGCTAGTGAAAAGCAAGAAGAAGAAAAACAAGCCCCAACACCCAAACCAAGACGCACCCGAGCACGCAGAACAAGAGATAAAGACGGTGCGAACTCTAACGGAAAATCTAATAACTCCGGCGAAGATTCTCCTGCTCCGACGAGAAAACGCAGAGCTCGCACTAAAGTCGACCCTAATGCAAAGCCAGCTGAAACGCAGGAGGCTTTTGCGACCAATAACACTAAAGTTGCTAACGATGGACCTGAAGCAGGTGGAAAAGTAGAGGAGGAAGTTCAGGAGTATCAACCATCAGAAGTGGAATTGGAACAGCAGGAGAAGGTCGAGCGCACACGTGCCAATCGTGGAGAACGTGGCGGACGACCTGAACGCAACGAGCGCAATGAGGAGTATGAATTACCTCCACCAAAATTTGATATCGAACTTGACGGTATTATTGAAGGAGAAGGTATCCTTGAAATGATGCCTGATGGATACGGTTTCTTGCGTTCAGCTGATTATAATTACTTGACTTCTCCAGATGATATCTACGTTTCTCCTTCACAGATCAAGTTATTTGGTTTGAGAACAGGAGACACGGTGAGAGGGGCTATTCGCCCGCCGAAAGAAGGAGAGAAGTACTTCGCACTCCTCCGTGTTTCTAAGATTAACGGATTGGAGCCGCAGGACATCCGCGACAGGGTACCTTTTGATTACCTGACGCCACTTTTCCCGAACGAGAAATTCAACCTACTGATGTCTCCAACTGGAAGGGACTTCAGTACCAGAATAATTGATCTCTTTACCCCAATTGGTAAGGGACAGCGTGGCTTGATCGTGGCGCAGCCTAAAACCGGTAAAACCTGGTTGTTGAAGGATGTGGCCAATGCGGTAGCCAAAAACCACCCTGAGACTTACTTGATCGTCTTGTTGATCGATGAACGTCCGGAGGAGGTAACAGATATGAAGCGTAGTGTGAACGCAGAAGTTATCGCTTCTACTTTTGATGAGCCTGCAGAAAACCACGTACGAGTGGCTGGTGTCGTTTTGGAAAAAGCCAAGCGCCTAGTTGAGAGTGGACATGATGTTTGCATCCTACTCGATTCTATTACTCGTCTAGCTAGAGCTTACAATACAGTTGCTCCTGCTAGTGGTAAAGTACTATCTGGAGGTGTGGAGGCTAACGCTTTGCACAAGCCAAAGAAATTCTTTGGTGCCGCTCGTAATATTGAAGGTGGAGGATCATTGACGATCTTGGCTACGGCCTTGATTGATACTGGTTCTAAGATGGATGGCGTGATTTTCGAAGAATTCAAAGGTACGGGTAACATGGAATTGCAGTTGGATCGATCTTTGGCTAACAAGCGATTGTATCCATCTATTGACTTGACGAAATCCAGTACCCGTCGTGAAGATCTATTGCTAGATAAAGATACCTTACAGCGTATGTTTATCCTTCGTAACCACTTATCGGATATGAAGCCGGACGAAGCCATGGAGTTTTTGCGTAAGCATTTGATCCATACTTCTAGTAACGAAGAGTTCTTGACGAATATGAATAGTTAAGCAGCCGTTTATTCGGCCTAAAAATAGAGAAGGCGCTTCCTTTTAATAGGGAGCGCCTTCTTGCGTTTTAGTGGCCTAAATGTAGGCTAGTTACAACTGCTGGTTGTAGTAGAGCTGGAAAGCGTAATACTACCATTCGTTAGCACAAATCGATACTGTGTATCTGGTAAGAGATCCCTTAGTTTGACCTCTTGCAGTTGTCCTGAAGTCAATTCATCAAAACATATCTGTTCAGAATTTTGATCATTGGTGTAACAGAGCGTCATACCACTACAGCCATTGGAAATGCGGTAGGTCAGATCAATGGTGGGAGAGAGAGCTCCTTGGTCATTTGCTTGACAACCCGTATAGCTAGTTCGTAAAGTACTGGAGCAACTTTGGCCGTCATTGCCACTATTTCCTTCGCCTTGGCCATTGTCATCGTTTTCTTCCTCACAGATAGACAAGGTCACTCCCTGCTCAATATAACTTCCTACAGCTTCAAGGGCGAAAGAGTAGACGGATCCTCCAAGTAGATGGGTTAGAGAAATACTTTGTTCGCTGCCTGTAATTAAATCTGGT
>CAJXPD010000410.1 GCA_913057785.1 uncultured Lewinella sp.
GGCTTATTTGGTGTAGCCCTCTTGGTGGTTAATCAACGCAATAAAGAGATTGGTATACGTAAGGTATTAGGCGCTTCCCTGGCACACATCATTCAGATCATGTCTAAAGACTTCGTCATTATTTCTTTAATCTCCATCTTGATTGCGGCACCGCTTGCCAATTTAGCCATGCGGCAGTGGCTACAGAATTATGCCTATGCCATCGAGATCCAGTGGTGGGTATTTGGATTGGCAGGCGCAGCAGCTCTGCTGATCGGATTCTTTACGATGAGTATCCATACCGTAAGGGCCGGCTTAGCTAATCCAGTCAAAGCTTTGAAGGACGAATAGACCATTGTACTGATCAAACTTTAATACAATCCGATGCTCAAGAACTATTTCAAGATTGCATTACGGTATTTCAAGAGAAATAAACTCTATACGGCGATAAATGTGCTAGGCTTGTCCATCGGGATAGCTGCCTGTTTTGTGATTTCGCTGATCATAAACTACGAAAGTAGCTTTGATAAATTTTGGAAAGATAAAGACAGCATTTATCGGGTGTATTCTAGTTTTTCTGGTGTATTTGATGGAGTGAATAGAGGAGTGGCTACGGCCGTGGGACCTTGGCTAAATGAGAATGCCACGGGACTCGAAGAGGTTGTCGCATTTCATACTTACAGTGCCCCCGTCACCATTCTTTCGGTAGATGGAAGTAAGCGAAAATTAGACCGACAACGTAGGTTGGCGCTGGCAGGGCCAGATTATTTTCGATTGTTTTCAAAATATCGTTGGCTAGCAGGGTCTCCAGAAGAGAGCTTGGGACGACCCAACCAGGTAGTACTGACTCCTGAAAAAGCGGAGTTGTATTTTGGAGTAGAACAAGTAGAGTTGGCATTAGGTCGGACGATTCAATACCAGGATTCTATCTTTGCTACGGTAAGTGGAATCATTGAACACCCAACACAATCCACCGATTTTGACTTCCAGGAATTCATCTCCTTCAGTACTATTGAAAACACGCCCTTGAAGCGCCAGATTCGCATGAATGATTGGGCGAGTACTAATAGTAGCTCTCAACTTTTCATCAAGCTAGACGGCTCTAAAACAGAGGCTGAAATTGAGTCCTTCCTAGTCGGAGCTAAAGAGGCATACAAAGCCCAGAATGACGAGGTAGACTATGCGGCAGATTATAAGCTGCAGCCACTTTCAAATCTGCACTTTAACGCTGATCTCCGGATCTTTGATGGTGGTAGATCAGTAGCACATAAAAAGACACTTTGGCTGTTATCCTTGGTGGCCGGTTTACTCTTATTGATTGCCGCCATTAACTTCATTAATCTTGAGACAGCTCAATCGCTGCGACGCGCCAAAGAAGTAGGCGTAAGAAAGGTTTTAGGAGGTTCTAGAACGGAATTGGTTTTACAATTCTTGAGTTCAACCTTCCTGCTAGCTACTATATCGATGGTGATAGCGGCTAGCTTAGCTCAATGGGCATTGGGGTATTACGATAACTTCATCCCGGAAGGCCTCACCTTCAACCCGTTGAATCCGACTACGCTTGGGATTATGGGCTTGCTGACGGTTGCCGTTTGTATCATTGCAGGCGCTTATCCCGCATTTGTCTTATCTGCTTTTCGACCAGCTAGAGCCCTCAAAGACCAAGTGATTCGTGCGGGAAGCAGTGGTGGAAGTGTCAACTTGCGAAAAGGTTTGGTTGTCTTTCAATTTGTAATTGCTCAGGTCCTGATTTTTGGAACTTTGACGATAGGGAACCAGATCCAGTACATGCTTAACAAAGATATGGGCTTTGAGCAGGATGCTATCGTATACCTGAATACGCCATGGCGAGATACGACTGAACGAAAACATGTTTTGCTTGAAGAACTGAAAAGGCTCCCTGAGGTCCAGACGATCAGTAATCATAGCGCCATTCCCGCCGAAGCTGGGTACTCCACTAGTGTGACGAAGTTTATGCAGGATGGGGAGGAGGTAAGTCACAATGTGCATCGCAAATTTGGAGATACTGCGTTCATTCATCTATATGACATTGAATTGGTTGCAGGGCGTAATTACCGACAAAGCGATACCATTAGCGAATTACTCATCAATGAAACCTATCTCCATCAGCTAGGTTTTGAGGATCCAAACGAAATTCTAGGTCAGACAATAGATATGGGAGGTGGGATGATGCCGATTGTTGGCGTTGTGTCAGACTTCCACATACAACCTTTGTATGAACCCATCCATCCGACCGCCTTGGGCGCCCAGGAAGGGAATACGATCAGTATGAAGCTGCAAACAGCAGGAGGGGATGCTGAGGACTTTTCGACAGTCCTAGCCAAAATTGAAAACCAGTGGAAAGCCTTTTATCCTGAAGTGCCTTTTAACTACCACTTCGTAGATGAAGATATTGCGAGATTCTACGAACGTGAACAGGAAATGGCACAACTGGTTAACACGGCTACCTATATCGCTATTTTTATCTGCTGTTTGGGGCTTTTCGGTCTAATATCTTTTACTACGACTCAACGAACCAAGGAAATCGGAATTCGGAAGATTTTGGGAGCCTCTGTCATGCAACTAATGGCCATTCTGACCAGAAGTTTCCTTTGGCTAGTGATTATCGCATTGCTTATTGCCTCACCCATTGCTTGGTATGCCAGTCGCCGTTGGCTGGAAGGGTATGCCTATCCAATCGATATTGAATGGTGGCAGTTCATTTTAGTGGGGCTATTGGGTATAGGGATTGCTATTCTGACCGTAAGTTTCCACAGTTTCCGAGCGGCCACGGCTAATCCGGTAGATAGCCTACGGCAAGAATAGAGCGCCATTGTATTCTACCTCTTAGATTAAATACACCTGACATGTTTAAAAGTTATCTAAGGTCTGCTAGTAGAAATCTGTTCAAGCATAAGCTTAACTCACTGATTAATATCCTGGGGCTTTCCGTAGGGTTTGCAGTGGCTATTTTGATTTTTCTATATATCCAACATGAACGTAGCTACGATAAATGGATTCCGGATAGTGATCAGGTCTATAGAGCTTATCGCAGTTGGGAAGGAGGGGGAGAGACCGTTTGGACTCCTGGGCCACTAGCCTATACAGTGAGGGAGGAGCTTCCGGAGGTATTACAGGCAACTGGGCTCTCGGTGTCGACAGATGTCTTGTTGCAGAATGGAGAAGAGAAGGTCTTTATGGACCAGGTGGCAGTGGTAGATAGTACTTTCTTTGAAGTTATACCTTTTGAGTTAACCCAGGGGCAGGCTGAGGAGGTCTTGAAACTCAGTCAGAACATTGTGCTCTCTGAGCGTTTGGCGGAACAGCTTTTTGGAAAAGAAGACCCGATTGGGAAGACAATAAAAGTTGATACGGAGAATGATTATGTGGTTTCAGGTGTATTGACGCCTTTGGCAGGCAATACGCAACTGACCTTCGAAGCCTATGTGCGCTACGGCCGAGCTTCTACGCGCTGGGTAAATAACAATCGATCAACATTTTTAAAAGTTCGAAAAGATGCTTCGATCGAACAATTAGAATCAAAGATTACCGCCCTAGTCACGCCTTTCCTTAAGCAAGCTAATCGCGAAAGCGGTCGTTCCCCGGATGCCACCAACTATCCGAACTGGGGGTTGCAAAGCATGCATGATATTCACTTGCATCCCCTCTCTAACTCTTGGTTCGCCTTTAACCGCAAGGGGGGAAATATCAAGTACCTGTATATTTTTGGAATGATCGGCTTGATTATGCTGATAGTGGCTTGTATTAATTATATAAACCTAACTACGGCGAGTTCGACGCAGCGAGCGATGGAAATAGGTGTTCGAAAGGTTTCGGGTGCTGGTCGAGGGCAGCTTATCAACCAATTTATGGTCGAGGCTTTACTTCAAACCAGTATAGCCTTTGTCCTGTCGCTTGCCTTGGCAGAGTTATTCTTACCTTTTTTCAATTCCATTACTGATCGCAGTCTACATTTCTTGGAAGCGGGTATACAGAGTTGGATCCTCTACATGGCTGGTTTGGCCTTACTAGTTGGCTCCGTGGCTGGAATTGTACCGGCGCTGATTATTTCCGCTTTTAAACCAGGTCTGATACTAAAAAGGAGTTTGGATCGCGGTCTTAAAGGCAACTTCTTTAGAAGGGCTTTGGTGATGGTGCAATTTGGGGTGTCAGTGGTGTTGATTGTGGTGGTACTATTTGTATTTCGCCAGGTAAATTTCATGATGACAAAAGACTTAGGTTTCTCTTCTGAGCAGGTAGTCGTTGTGCCTTTGAATCTTTCCTCTTCCGCCCCCAAGGTAGAAGCCTTGAAAGGAGAATTTCAGCGTATACCAGGGGTAAGTTCTATTTCGACATCTTCCAGTGTCCCAGGGCAGCCGCTGCCAGATTGGGGGGTGATTGTGAATGGGGAGACGCTTCCAAATGTATTCATGTCTTGGGTGGATGCAGATTATGCCGAAACTTTAGATCTGGAGATGCAGGATGGTCGATTCTTCTCTAGAGATATAGCAAGTGATACCTTGAATGCGTTCGTGGTTAACGAAGCTTTTCTCCGAGAAGCAAATCTGGAAGATCCTTTTGAGACACAGGTCCGCTTTACTTATTCTTCGGAAGATGAAGGTGCTAACAAGATTGTGGGCGTAGTGAAGGATTTTCATTTTCGAGGGCTGGATCGCAGTATAGGGCCAATGATCATGATGTATCAACCCAACTACCGGGTAACGAGCATAAAGGTGGCTACCGAAAATCTGGATGGAAGTTTGAAAGCCATTGAAAATCTGTGGGGAAAGGTCGAACCGGATCACCCCTTCCGCTATTCCTTCTTGGATGAAGACTTTGCGGAACAGTACGCGGAGCAGGAGCGCTTTGGGGATACCATGTTATATGCGACATTACTAACTATATTTATAGGAGTACTAGGATTATTTGGCTTGGCCACGCATTCAACAACCCGTCGGACAAAGGAGATTGGAATCCGAAAGGTAGTTGGGGCGACCGTCAATGGCATTGTATTTATGCTGGTGAAAGATTTTACCCGCTGGGTGTTCTGGGCTTCTTTATTTGCATTGCCTTTAGGCTATTGGCTGATCACCAAATGGCTAGAAGACTTTGCTTTTCAGATTGACATTACGCCTTATCCATTCCTTTTGGCCATTGGCCTGGCGATGGGAATTGCAGTACTAACGGTTTGCTATCAGGCAATCAGGACGGCTTTAGCCAATCCGATAGAGAGCCTGAGACACGAATGATAAAATGAGCTCTGTTATAGGGCAAAACACAAGGACTAGTCTAAGAAATCTCTATACAGTGTTATAAGTTATTCTTTGCATGATCCTAAACTAGTTCTATACGAGATATCCTTAGGATAATCTCAACTTTAACTCCGACTTATGCTACAAAATTATTTACGCATTGTACTCCGCAATGTGCGGAAGAATGCATTCTATGTACTGGTAAACGTAATAGGTATGGGCATCGCCCTGGCCTGTTGCATCATCGCCTTCGTTAATTACCAGTTTGATCGAGACTTCGATGCCTTCCACTCTAAAAAAGACACCGTCTTCAAATTGGATAGCCGTAAAACGAGTAATGATCTCATCTACGGCATCACCCCTTTACCGTTGGGAGCGGCTGCTAAGCAGAACATTCCTGAAGTAGAGGATGCGGTACGCTTGTACACGCTTCGCTCTAATGTGAAGAACAATCAAAATGTGTACAATGAAGTGATCCATTTTGTAGATGAAGGCTTCTTCGACATGTTCGATTTTCCAATCACTAAAGGCAGTGCCCTTGACCTAGGGAAACCGGAATCGGTGATCCTCACAGAAAAAATGGCGAAGAAGTACTTTGGTGATGAGGACCCCATCGGAAAAACGATTGAAATGTTTGCTGGCTTGGAATCGCAAAAAGCGATGACCGTGATCGCCTTGGTGGGAGAATACCCATTCAATTCTAGTATTCATTTCGATATGATCGCCCATTCGGACAATATCACTTACCGGGGTGCCCCGATTAACCATCAGGATTGGGCACGTTTTGCGGACGTCACTTTCTTGAAGTTGAAGGATGCCAAGGATAAAGGCCGAGTAGAAGAACAATTGGCACAGTTCGTACCCATTCAAAACAGTAATCGAGAAGATTGGGAGATCAGTGCTTTCTTGCTTGATCCGCTCTCCGATATTGCCCACACAGCAATGAAAAAAAGAGCCAACTACCTCAGAGAGAGCACTCCCCCTTCTGCTGTCTGGGGACCTAGCCTCTTAGCCTTCCTCCTTCTCCTCGCCGCCTGTCTAAACCTGACCAATACCACCATAGCCCTGTCCAATCGCAGATTGAAGGAAATGGGCGTACGCAAGGTCATGGGAAGTTCGCGCAAACAGTTGGTTACACAGCTATTGGGCGAAAGCTTTGGCATCTGTCTATTGGCTCTTGTGCTCAGCCTCTTCCTCGTTCCCGTTTTGTTGCCACAGTACAACGCCATGTGGGATTTTCTTGAATTGGAAATCAACTACTTTGACAATCCCGCCCTAATGGCCTTCCTGATCGGTAGCTTGTTGACCGCAACCTTACTGGCAGGGGCTTATCCGGCTTTCTACATTAGTGGTTTTGAAGTGACAAAGATCTTCAGAGGAAAGGTCCAGTTCAGCGGCAACAATCTGTTCTCCCGAGTCATGCTGGGGGCGCAAGTTATGATTGCCATTATGGCTTTGGCAGGAGGTTTTGTTTTTGCGCGAAATGCTAGTTTTCAGAAGACAGCGGATATGGGTTACTTAAGGGAAGGTGTGATGGCGGTGCCAGTCTTGGATGGTCAATCTTATGAAATATTGAAGGAAAAGGCCGCCCAACATCCGGATGTAATTGAACTAGCAGGTGCTAGTGGTCAAGTGGGTAATATTTATCAGACAAAAGAGGTGAAATGGCGAGATCAAGATCTTGAGGTCCACTATTTGGGGACTGGAGAAGGTTACTTAGATATGATGGAGATTAATCTAAAGGAAGGAAGATTCTTGACAGAGGAAAGGGGGAGTGATACCGAACGATCCATCATGGTGAATGAAAAACTAGTAGCCAGTTTGGGTTGGCAAGACCCACTCAACCAGCAAATTATGATTGATAGCAACGCTTATCAAGTTGTTGGGGTGGTAGAGGATTTTTACCAAGGCGATTTCTTTAATCCGATTGAACCGGTCATTATCCAAATGATCCCGAAAGAAAACTATCACCTGTTGGCACTCAAGGCCCCTTCTGAGAAATTAGTAGCTATCAATCAGTATCTACTAAATCAATGGAATGAGCTGTTCCCATACCGACCCTATGAAGGATTTTTCCAGGATCAAGTACTGGCGAAAGAGGCATTGATCACCAACAATATCAAGTGGTTGTTCATCTTCTTTGCTTTGATCACCGTGATTCTGACCTCCGTAGGCCTTTTTGCCTTGATATCATTGAATATTGTACGGCGGATGAAAGAAATTGCCATCAGGCGGGTAGTGGGCGCTACGCTTCAGAACATTACGGTGCTACTTAACTTCCGCTATTTTCTCATCTCTTTTTTAGGGGTCTTGGCTGGAGCTACGGGCGCGTACTTTCTTGTGAAAGGACTATTGGATAGCATTTTTGCAGTGCATGTGGGTGTCGAGCCATGGGTCTTGGGCTTGGCAGGTTTAGGTGTACTATTTTTGGTTATGCTAACGATCCTGATGAAGATGCTTGGAGTGGTACAGATGAACCCGTCCAAGATTCTTCGATCGGAATAGCCTGCGCTGAAACTTCGGAAGTGAATTGGTCGAAGTCATGTGATTAAAGTTGTTTGAACTTTACCATTTTAGGATATTATTTCGGGGGGCAGGCGCCTGTCACAGCGTGACAACATATGCATAGC
>CAJXPD010000411.1 GCA_913057785.1 uncultured Lewinella sp.
AACTATCGGAACCCATTTCACGCCAGACAGTCACGCTAGAGCCGATTTTCTAAGGGCAGTTCCAGCATCCAACAATGCTGTATTGGAACTCAAGGAGGCAAAGGATACGCCCTACTGGCGACTAGGAGCCTTTGCGGCCTTCGAAATTGAAAGAGAAATCAGAAAGAAAAAATTAGACATTGTTGGCAACCTAAGTGCATTCGAGGGAATGATGCTTTTCCTCACTGGAGAAAATACCAAGGCAGCTCCCGACCTGGAAGCCTATTTAGACCTCATGACCGCCTACTATCCAAAATCCGAATCGAGAATTATCCCGGATGCAGCACATAATGGCCACTGGGAGAATCCCGAAGCGGTCGTACAAGTCATTCAAGAATTTTTCAACTAAATGAAACCTAGACTCATGAAAAATAAATGCTTATTCTTCATCACCTTCTGCTGTCTTTCTATGGTCATAAATGGCCAATCCATCTTTACCCTGGATGCACAAAACAAAAACCAACTGTACCTGAAAGGGGGAATCCATCCCAACTTGGGTACCCGTTTAGGATACGCTCGTAATATAAGTGCATTCGATACGCAGCTATCCCTATATGGAGAGGTGAACAAGGCGCTCTTCAGACCCTTCAAGGACAATGCAGAATTGCGGCTTGGGGGGATCGCTCCTCTGCTAAGCCATCAGAAGTTTCGATTAATCAACGAAGGCTTCGCCACAGGAGGAATACTTAAGACTACCCATTTCCACAGCACCCGATTTACAGTTGGAGACGAACTGGACTATGGGTATTATGCAGCTAAATGGCGGATCAATCTCTCGGTTCAATATCAATGGATCTTCTTGAGTAAGATAAAGCCAACAGCGTTTTACCAAGATACATTTTATCCAGAGGCAAGAGAAAGCTGGTATCGAGGAAACGGTGGATTCTTCTTGCTGGGCCTGGAAACGGGTTGGTTAATCGGGAAGCGCCTCGATCTAGTATTCTGGTTCAAATACCCAAGTTCTCAAGGTGGTCACTCACTGATGGGGTCGCCAGCGCATGCTGCCTTGGAGATAGGATGGCGGTTTTGAGGGCTGGAGAAAGTTGAACTCATAAAGAGTTTCAAATGGGATGGACTCGTAAAACAGATTACCACACTTTATCTTGTCCTCTGCATCTAGCCTATTGTAGGGTGAGATAAGGAGGTATTTCCTGCAGGCAGTGGCTTTACAATCGTTTAAAAGCAGCCCGTGGGGCCGCTTCCCGTACCCCACGAAGGAGTAATAGGGATAACAGTCCTGTCAAGGTCAAGCCAATAAAGACTGGCAAGGTAGAAGTCACAATATACTTACCAATAGCCATCGAAATGAGCACTCCGATGACCATAGACATAAAGCTGTACAAAGCTGCCCCAATGCCTGCCATATTGCCCAAGGGTCGCAGGGCCATCGCGCTCAGGTTGCCGAAAATAAATCCAAGGGTCAAAAATTGGACCGATAAGAAGGTGAGTAAAACCCAGAGTGGGGGATTGATCCCATCATTATAGAGGAGCACATATAGGAAAGCAGCGGCAGTTGACAAATACAAGGAAGCAGTGACCAAGTTTTTCATCCCATAGCGCATCACCATCGCCCCATTAAAAAAGGTGGCTACCCCTAAAACGAAGGATAGTCCAGCAAAGATATAGGGGAACTCATTTACCATTAGATACTGATCCTGAAAGATATGCTGCGAGTTACTAAGGTACAAAATAAAGCTACCCTCTACCAAACCTGCAATCAAGGTATACAACACGACGTCCTTTAGAGAGAAATAGGTACGTACACCTTCGCTAAAGATGGACCGCTTTAGGAATTTCCGCTTTTCCTTGGGCAAAGTCTCCCGCTGACGCAGCGCAAACCAAACCACTGTGAGCCCGATAAAGATCAACTGAAAATAGAAGATAGCCTGCCAATGAAAGGCCTTTAGAATCCATTGCCCTAGTAAGGGGGCTATCATGGGCACTACGATAAAGATCGCTTTGATAAAGCTCATGATCCTCGCCATATTCGATCCCTGATAAATATCGCGAATCACAGCAATGCTGACCGTACGGGGAGCCGAAAGTCCTACACCTTGCAACATCATTTCCAGACTGGTAGCCATGACACAGAGAATACTCGCCAACAGAAAAATTCCGACTCCGACATATACAATCGGCTTCCTTCCCAAGGCATCCGAAAGCGTCCCGAAAAACAGCTCACCGATACCCAAGCCCAGGAAAATCATCGTAATCATCAATTGCAGATCATTGGTATTTGCGTGCTGTAAGGCTTGTCCTATATCTGGAAGGGCAGGCAGGATAGCATCGATACACAGGGCCACATTTGACATTAAAAAGGCCATCAATAGGATAAACTCGAATTCGGAGATAGAAGCTTTCTTTGTCATAATCAGTATGCCCTTACTTTTGGTGCACGAAGATAGTTGATTGTGGTTTTTTAGGGGGGTAGCAATACAAATGGGCAATAAGAAAGAAACAACCAAAGCTTGCAAAAGGGTTCCAGAATCTAGGGTTAATATTGAGTTTTTAGCAGCGGCCTAAGTCATTCTCGATGGAAGTATTGTTGGCTATGCACAAATATTGCATCTTTGCGGCAAGCATCCGAAAGCCAGTACATGAATACTTTTCCCGACAGATCCATTGCCGTGCTCCCTTTCGTCAACATGAGTACTGACCCTGAAAATGAATACTTCAGTGATGGGATAACGGAGGAGATTATCAATGCCTTGACTCGAGTGGAGGGCTTGAAGGTTATTGCGAGGACCTCTTCCTTTGCCTTCAAAGGGAAGAGTATGGATGTGCGTGAAATTGGAAACCAGCTAGGCGTTAGAACAATTCTGGAAGGCAGTGTTCGAAAAAGCCAAGAGAGATTGCGGATCACAGCTCAATTAATCAATGTGGAGGATGGTATGCATTTGTGGTCGCAAAACTTTGATCGAGAAATGGCTGATATCTTTGCTTTACAGGATGAGGTGAGCCTCCTAATTGCCGACAAGCTCCGAGAAAACTTTGGCCACTTCGAATTGAAAGAACAGCTCATCGAAGCGCCCACTCAAAACATTGAAGCCTATAATCTATACCTAAAAGCTCGCTACCATCATTTAAAATGGGATGGGGATGGCATTCGCTCCGCCATCGAGCTCTATCAGCAATGCATTGATATGGCTCCCACGTTTGGGCTTCCTTATTTCGGACTGGGTTACTGTTATGCCATGGCGGGCTCTTGGGGATCTTCCCCTGACCTCCTAGAATTATCCAAACAATGCTTAGATCAGGGTTTTACGCTAGATGATCAATCCGCACTAGGCTTTTTTGGAAAAGCTACCTTGGCCTTTTGGGGTCATTGGGACTTCGCCAAAGGGCAGGAGTATTTCCTAAGAGCCATTGCGTTAAACCCATCCTATACCGAAGCTAAGGAAGGACTGGCAGAGCTATACACTGCAGTCGGTTTATTTGAATCGGCTCTCGAATTGGCGGAGGACAGCCTCGCTATCAATCCACTATCGCCCAATCACTTCTTTACAAGGGGAAATGTCCATTACTTACAAGGGAATTTTTCCAAGGCACTACAAGATATGGATGCCGCCTTACGCATCGACGCCAAGTTCTCCCACGCGATAGCTTTGAAGCAATTGTGTTTGTTGCATTTGAATCGACAAGAACATCTTGAATTATATTTAAAAGTGGAGCCAGAAGTCGAACAGCCGGAGGCTTGTCGTGCCTTGTTCCAGCTATTATTCCCAGGCACTTATCCCGATTTGGATCCGATGTCTGTCGTCCAGCAGTTGGAGCGAGCACCATCTGTTACCTTATTCCCCTGGCTCATCTTTCTCAAGACTCAGGTCCAGGAATTTGATGCAGCCTTAGATCTGCTAACTGCTGCTATTGAGACCCGTACCGGGCAAATCATCAATTTTAAGCACACGCCTTTGCTCCAGCCTCTGCATCAGCAATCTCGATTTCAAGTCTTACTACAAGAGGTGTTTACAGCCCCACTAGAAGCCACAGAGACTACCGGGCCAGCACAGCTTGATCCTACTAAAAGGGTTTTACTCAGCCAGCAGGAAGTGGAGCACCTCCTGCCGCTACTGAGGCAATTGGTCGAGGATCAGAAAGTCTATCTGGATTCCGCTCTCAGCCTTAGATCCTTAGCCGAACAGCTGGACCTAGGCCCCAATAAACTCTCCTGGCTAATCAACGAGCACCTGGGTCAAAATTTCAACGAATACATGAATGCCTTCCGTCTAGAAACCTTTAAAGCCTTGGCGCTGCACCCTAGCAATCAGCACCTCACCTTGCTAGCTATTGCCTATGATAGCGGATTTAATTCCAAAACCGTGTTTAATGCCTTTTTTAAGAAAAGGGAAGGAATCACGCCTAGTGCTTGGGTGAAGAAACATCGTTAGACATGTCAGATCATTAGTCGCAAACTAACGATAACGATGTGCTGAATCTCATCAGCAGGTACTAGACTATAATTGCGGACGATTCATTGCGCTAAGGGGAGCACCTTTGTGTTGTTCATACATTTTTATTCAATGGATCATCTCTTTATCATGAATCAGCAAAAACGAAGGGCCCGCTTGGCTGGCTTATTGTACCTACTTGTTATCCTATTCGGAACCTTTGCGGAACTATATGCGCGAGCCCAGGTCATCGTACCCGGTGATTTAGCCGCAACCGCCAGCAAGATCGCAGCTCAACCAGGCCTATTTCGGATTGGATTTGTCAGTGACTTGATCATGCAGGTGAGTTTCTTCTTCCTGCCCCTTGTTCTGTATAAACTTTTGAAGCATGTTGATAAAGATCAGGCGGCTTTAATGGTGCTGAGTGTGGTCGTTGGTGTAGCCATCATGTGTATCAATATGCTCAATCATTATGCGGTTATTTTATTGTTGCAGGACGGCGTACTTAGCCAGAGTTTCTCCCCAGCACAGGTGAATGAATGGGTTACTTTTTTCCTACGTTTACACGGAAATGGGTACCGAATTGCTCAACTTTTCTTCGGAATATGGCTATTTCCCTTGGGATATTTATCGTATCATTCCGGTTTGATTCCTAAGACCATCGGGGTACTGTTAATGGTGGGCTGCTTTAGTTTTCTGTTAGATTTCTTTTTATTCTTTTTGCTACCTAACTATAGTGGTGCCACTTCCTCAGCAGTCACCTTTGTTACGGTTATAGCTGAATTCTCGATGTGTCTTTGGTTATTGATCGTGGGCGTCAAATCTAAGCCAACCAGAGCACTTCAATAAGGACTGAATAGGAACAGTATGTATCAGAAATTACTTGCCATGAAAAAACTACTCCTTTGCCTCTGCTTCCCATTATTCCTAAATGGACAACTGGATTCCATCCACCAATTACTAGGAGCTCATTTGGATCATACAGGATCAGCACCGGTCCATAGTATCTTGTTTCGGGTAGATAGAGTAGGGGAAGCGCCCTTAGTCCAAACTGGAATGGGATGGCAAAATCAAGAAGGAAAGCCCGTGAATGTCTCTCAACAGTTTCGCATTGCCAGTATCACTAAAACTTTTGTGGCTACAGTAATCCTGCAATTGGTGGAAGAAAAGAAAGTGAAGCTAACGGATAGAATCGCAGATCATCTGTCCAATCATGCCTTTCTAGCTGTAGATTCACTCCATTTCTACCAAGGTCAGAAGTTTGCACATGAAATCAGCATCGAACATTTGTTGTCTCACTACAGCGGACTCGCCGACATATTCAACGATAAGACTTCGGAGTTCTTCAACAAAGTATTTTCCAATCCACAGCAGTCCTATTCTCCTAAATCCATCGTCGAACTTTATTATGATTTTGGCTTGCATAAAGAAGCCCATTTTAGACCAGGCGAGGATTTCACCTATTCGGACATGAACTATGTTGTACTAGGACTATTGATCGAAAAACTGGAAGAGCAACCGCTGGCTGTGGTACTACGCAAGCGCATCCTGGCCCCTTTAGGAATGGCATCCACCTACTTCGAATTCTATGAAGAAGCCACAAAGAAGCCAAGCTTGCTTCATCAATGGTATGACGGCCAAAATATGAGTACAGTCAACACCTCCTTTGACTGGGCGGGCGGCGGACTGGTATCCAACATGCAAGATCTTAGTACTTTTATTAGGGCGCTATTTGATGGCCGATTAATTCAGTCAACTACCTTGGAAAGAATGATCCAAATCAGTCCTACCGGACCCTATGAGGATCCATACGGCCTGGGCGTATATGCCAGTACGTATAATGGAGATCTATACTTTGGCCATTTTGGTTTTTACGGAAGCTATATGGGCTATTGCCCTGCAAAGAAACAGACATTGATCTACAACCTAAGTCAAGGAAATCCAGCATTCCGAGTTAAAAGCTTGATGGAAAAATTGTTGCTTTTGCTTGAGGAAGACTAGGTCCTAATTCCTTAAGTATTTCAATATCATTATCTATTCATTTTCAGCCCTTTAAAAACACCTATCTCCAGTAACCTCTTAGCTGGATTGAAATCATATACTAGTGAGTCTTTCGATAGGCAAACACCCCCCTTTTGTACGCCCGCGTCTATAGTTTGCACTCCCTATCCGGCACCTTTGCTCCGAAAATAGTCACCATTTTCATTTTTCATTCATCATTTTTCATTCAAACATACTCCTATGAGTGCCCTTAGAATACTACTACTCCTATTGGCCTTGGCCATTCTACCCTATACCTTTTACACCATCGCACAAGAGGGGTTTACCCTGTTTTCCGTATTCTTTGATGACCTACAATCCTTGAGCTGGTCCGGACAATTCAATTTGGATTTCCTAACCTACTTGATCCTCTCCAGCCTCTGGGTAGCTTGGCGGCATGAATTCTCCGGCCAGGGGATGCTGCTGGCGCTCTGTGCCTCCGTACTCGGTATGTGTTTCCTGGCGCTATACTTACTAATTACTAGTTTTCAAGTCAAAGGAGACCTCATCCATTTGCTACTTGGAAACAAACGAGCTGCGGCACTGAGAACAGCCTAACCACAAAAGTTGTAACACCTCCTTCTTTTTGGTATCCAATTGTCGAATCAAAAAAGCAATTATGAATATCAAGAAGGAAATTATCGTGAATAAACCCATCGCTCAAGTATGGGAAGTGTTAGGAGACCAATATGGAGAGGCCTACAAATGGGCTAGTGGCCTAGATCACTCCGAAGGCCTAGGGTTGCCTAAACTGGAAGGCGCACCTTGCAGCCAACGTACCTGCCAGACCAGCTTCGGAAAGATCACGGAGGCTGTCCGCACCTATGATGAATCGCGATACGAATTAGAGTATGAAGTCATCAAGGGATTCCCTGGCTTCATCGATACCGCCATCAACAATTGGCAGCTGCAAGCCACTGGGAATGGAACCAAGGTTCTGATCGACTTCAACATGACCACCAAAGGCTTTCTCGGCCTATTCATGGCCCCGCTCATGAAAATGCAAATGAATAAGGTGATTACAAATGTGTTGGATGACTTCAAGCAATATGTGGAGACCGGCCAACAGAGTCCTAGAAAAGCCAAGGAGACCGCCAAGCTGTTGAAGAAGGCGGCCTAAGTAGAGTCAAAATGGAAAGGCCTATTGCTCACTCCTCAGGCCTTTCCAACTCTCAATATAATGATTCGTCACAATAACCATCAGGCTAAGGTCTCTTCCAACAAATTCTACGGGCAGATTGACCAGCAAATTGAATATAACCCGATTCGGGAGGCCCGGCAAAACACTGTTCGAAGGATGAGTTTAGTTTTGCCAAGCGTTCTTTGCTGACTTTCTTCGG
>CAJXPD010000412.1 GCA_913057785.1 uncultured Lewinella sp.
GCCCCAAAACGAAGCAAAAACGCTAGAAAATGCAAACTCCTCCGTCGAACAGTGCATTTTCAGGCCACCGCCACCTGTTTTAACGTATCTTAGGTAGTAAGAAATTTAATGCCTTGGCCCTGAATACTACCCAAGTACTTGACTATTTATTTTTTTGTTTCTCCTCAAGCGCAGGCAACTCCTCTAGGTAGGTTTCAGGGTCCCAGGTGATGCCCCAGCGTCCTACGTAGTCTTGTAGGCTACCCAAGCCCATTTCGGCTCTTCGCTTATCTACGTTCATTGGGTCATCCAATGGAAGGACATAGCTCTCTCCGGTTTCTTGGTCCCGACCGATCTGCGATCCATACATTTGGCGTTTCCCTTGACGGAGCGCTACTCGGTCCTCTAGTAGGGCGAGACTGCGCGCATTGGCATTTCCTTTCTCGACAGCTTCACGCATCATCGGTAAGTACTTTTCCTGGACTTCCAATGGGGCGTGTTGAATGACTAAAAATAGGGTTTGATTTCCTTTGCCGCCAATGATATCGGCGCCCAGCCAGCCTCGCTCGTCTAAGATTTTCATTACCCGGATCAAATTGATGGAGTCCTTAACTTCGATCTCTTTCCAGAGTTCTTTCATTTGGGGGGACTCCCAGCCATGTTCCTTTTCAATGGCTGCGATCTTGCGGCGTGGTCCTTGATCTTCATCAAAGATTTTTTCTAGCTGGGCAACCAAGGGTTTGTCATAGTTCTCCTCTTGCTTGTCTTTGTTGGCTTTCACGTGCTTTTTTACTTCTTCCCATCTGGAATCTTCATACAAGGAACTCAAGTCTGAATCTTTCAGCAAGTGATTGTAATTGGTGTAATGTCCTCCCTTCGCTATCTTTAGTAGTTGCACAAAGGCAGAATCCACCTGATTAGATAAGGCATAAGAACAAGCCGCATTATAGCGATCATTGATATAGCCCTTGTTGCCAAGTGCTACGAAGGCTTCGGCGTATTTCTCGGCAGAGGACTCCCAGGCTTTTTCATCGTAGAGTTTCTCGGCTTCGCCAATTAGGCTTTGGTATTTTGCTTCGTCTTGTGCAGAAAGATTAGAAATAGCCAATAGGAAAAAGGCTAGTAGTAGGGTGTAATTCTTCATACTGTGAAATGTGTGGTTTTGGTAGTTTAAGAAAATAGGGAAGTCAGAAATCAAATACTTCTGGCGCAATCCCATCCGATAGATGCGGTTTTGGCCAAAAAGGGTTTGTGGGCTGAAAAAAAAATGAGATTCTTGTAACACCATCCCTTTGTTGACATCCAATGGTTAAACAGAAAAATGAAAAATCCCTTGTCAGTTAAATATTCGGAGAAAGTGAATCGGGTATTAGTGGAGCAGTCACTGAGAGGTGATAAGTTGGCCTTAAATAATTTGATCAAACTACACCAATCCTTTATCTACAATGTGGCTTGGAAAATGGCGCACGATCCGAATGATGCATTGGATCTGACGCAAGAGACATTGATCAAGGTGATTACTAAGCTTTCCCAATTCAATTTCAGGAGCTCATTTCGAACTTGGCTATACCGAATCGTGGTGAATGAGTTCTTGCAGTCTAAGCGCAGGAAAGGGGAAGAGCAATTTAGCTCTTTCGAGGACTATGGAGAGCGCCTAGAGGCTATCCCCAACCCTAGTTTGACTAAAGAAGAAGAGATTGAGTACGAGGAGTTGTCCAAGGAAATGCAGATTCGTTGTATGTCGGGGATGTTGATGTGTTTGAATAGGGAACAGCGCTTGATCTTTATTTTGGGAGACACCTTTGGAGTCGACCACAAATTAGGGGCCGAGCTCTTTGATGTGAGCCCGCAGAACTTTAGGGTGAAGCTTCATCGGGCTAGAAGAGATCTTTTTAATTACATGACGGACAAGTGCGGCCTAGTAAATAAGGCCAATCCATGTCGCTGCCCCAAAAAGGCCAAAGCTTTGAAACAGATGGGTATGCTGGATGAACAAAAGATGATCTTCAACATCGCGACCAAGACCCGCATTGCCGACTTTGTGGAAGCAGAATACGAAACGCTCCACGATATCGTAGATGAGAAGTATTTATTTCTCTTCCGTCAGCACCCCACCCAAGAAAACTTTGATAAGCAAATGATTATTGATGAGGTCCTACAAGACGAGGAACTCATGAGACGCTTTAACTTTAATTGAAAAATTGTCTAAAACAGGTCACGATCTTGGCCTGATCAATCAATATTAAGTTTGTTAACCGGGATCTAGCCTAATCCAATTAGGGTGGGGGAGGTATGCTCGTATGCCACCCTGAATGTAGGATAGTCCATTAAAATTATCAATATGAAAGTATTACGGTTGCCCTTAATGCTCTTGGTTTTCTTTGCCACCATCCATACGGTTACCGGGCAAAGCATGAGCAAGAAATACAAGACAGTACATGTAAAAATGAAGATCAACGCGCCGGCAGAGCGCGTTTGGGAGGCTATGGTGCTCGACTATGGAGAGATTGGGAATTTCTCTCCCTACATTTTTTCCTCTAACTATGAGAATGGCTCCTTGAAGGGAGAAAAAGGAGCCGAACGGAAATGCCATTTTAATGCCAAACAAACGCGTTGGTCCCACGAAAAGATAATGGCGATTGATCATGAGAAGAGAGTAATGCGTAATGTCGTGATCGATGGGGCTAAGCTGCCGCTGAATTTTGATAATTCTCAGGCATTCTATCGAGTCAAAGACCATGGAGATGGCACCTGCACCGCCTCGTATGAATTTCAATTTCGTACCAAACCCGCCTTTATGGGCGGACTAGCTAAGGGGAGTTTCAAGAAACAGCTGGCGGGGACCTTGGTTGGCTTGAAGCACTATGTGGAGACGGGGGAGAAGGTGAACGGGACCAATGAGAAGTATAAGGAGATTAAGAAACAGTACCCTGAGGCCGTGATAGTGCGGTAAAGCTTAATACTGCTCTTATGTGAACTTCAGATATGGAGGTCATTGGCTGAACCAGTGGCCTCTTTGACATTCTGTTGTGTTCAGATTGAACCAGTGGTGCCTTCGCTTGTTATGCTAAAAATTGATCTCCTTAAAGTATTCAAATGCAAAAGCAAATTGTTAAGATATTCTCCTTTCTTCTGCCAAGTGCTATGACGCGCTTTGCTTATAAACAGTTGACCAACCCTCAAATTCGTAAGCTAAGACCCAACGAATTGGTCACTTTGGATAAAGCCCAGAAGGAGAAAATATCTTTCAAAGGCTTCGATATTCAGACCTATCATTGGCCAGGTGGCCCAGATTCTATACTGCTGATCCACGGTTGGGAAGGACAGGCCGGCAACTTTTCAGATATCATTGAGCGCTTAATTCAAGAAGGATATTCAGTTTATGCCTTCGATGGTCCTTCACATGGCTTTAGCAGCAGAGGGCGTACCAGCTTGTTTGAGTTTAGTGATCTGGTGGGCTTGATGGTAGAGCGGACTGGAGTGAAGAAATTGATAAGTCATTCTTTCGGCGGGGTAGCGACGGTGTATGGTTTGTATAAAAACCCTGTTCATACTATTGATAAATACCTATTGCTAACGAGCCCGGATCGCTTTCTGGATAGAATCGAAGGAGTGTCAGCACAAGTAGGAATCACCGACAAGGTGAAGCAGCGGTTAATTCGACGATTGGAAGAGGAAGCGCAGTTAAACGTTGAGGCCCTAAATATCAGCAGTTTTGCGCCGCAATTGGATGTCAAGAAAGCGATGATTATTCATGATAAAGGAGATAAAGTGATACCTATTGCTCAATCTAAGAGCATTCATAGAAACTGGCCGGTCTGTGATTTCGTAGAGATAGAAGGTACGGGGCATTTTCGAATCTTACGCACGGACTTTGTAATCGATAAAGTGGTTTCTTTTTTGGAAGAATAGTAATTAGATGTACCTTTTTTCGGACTAGAAATGTAGGATTTAATTATCCCTTTCACTCGCTTTTTGTTTACTTGCTGCTAATGAAAATCCAGGATTTTAGATAGATATGAATGCTATACAAGAATGGCTGGAAAAACCCTTTCCTTTGCTTCAACGCAAGAGAGACAAAGCGTTGATGATCCTGGCATTTGGTGTATTTATTTACTTGTATTTATTGCTGTATAGACCCTTCGGTGGATCTGAGTTGGGAAAGGATGGGGTTTGGTTCTTTGCAGGTTTCGGTGGCGTGGTGATGTTCAGTTTGGCGATTAATTATCTGGTAATGCCTTACCTGTTCAAGAAGACTTTTAACCCGGAGACTTGGAATGTCAGAAAGGAATTCTTTTTTATCCTATCCTCGTTTATTCTGATCGGCTTTTTGAACTACTTGTACAATGCTACCGTCGGGGCTGGAATTGCACCTGAACGTACTTTACTTCAATTCATGGGTATTACGGTAGCGGTAGGGCTATTTCCTGTGGTAGTGATGATCTTTTTGATGGAACTGTACCTCAATCGGCGAAACCAACAAAGTGCTTCAGTATTGGCGCAGGAGCTGGTGGAGCGCCCGCATGAGGAGGACAATACCAAAGTCCTGCAGATTGTTCCGGAAACAAGCAAGTCCAAACCGCTGGAGATTCCTGCTGCTGATTTCATCTTTGCAGAATCTGATAATAACTATGTGACCGTTTACTTTGAAGATAATGGAGAAACCAAGCGAGAACTAATTCGACTTTCCATCAAGCGCCTGGCCGAACAGATATCTGATGCTAAGGAGATCATCCGCTGTCATCGGTCCTATTTGGTGAATAAAAATCGGATCCAGGATGTCGAGGGTAATGCCCGATCTCTATCTGTGAAATTAGAAGGGGTAGAGGAAGGAATACCAGTCTCTCGGAGCTTTCCGAAGGCGGAGTTGTTGTAGGGCTAGATAAAACATAAAATGCGGAAGCAAGGAATATTGCTTCCGCATTTTATTTGTCCGGCGCTATTTTATTTTACTTAGCCCTCTTACCAGGCGTGTAGGTTTCTTCTGCTCTCTTTTCGATGTCCTCTCGGTAGAAGGGTACATCTTTGAATTGCACATCCACATAGGGTTGGGCTTGATCAAAGAAGTGCGGAGAGGCTGGGTCGCCACTTTGCCCGCCGGCCAACAAACTTTTGGCTTTTACTTTCTCTCCAAATTCTACCACGGCCACGAAGCTATTTCCGCGGGTGCCATAGAGTTTCTTGGTGGTTTGCACCCCACGCGCGCCATAGGCCGCTAATGCGCCCCAGCGACCAGAAGCTAATCCAACTGGAATACTTGGCTGCTCATCATCAAATTTGGATTTGATATCACCATTGAGGCGCTGGAAGCGGTTAATTTCACCCCATGCGGTATCCCAACTGCCAAAATCTTCGGTCAACTTGTCCAATGTCTGTTGGAAAAAGGAGAGTCGTTCCGCTGGCGGATTGTCCCTGGAGAAGTATTCGTAGGCTGCCATGCCTCGGGTGCCTTCCGGAGCCTCTCCTTCGGATAGGATAGCCGTACCATAGAAATGAGCTAATGACATGGCCACGGATGCTGCGCCCGTCTTAAAGTCCCATCCTCGCAGGACCTCAATCGCCTTCCCCATTTCTTCGTCCTTTTCACCAGCCTGATCATAAGCTGCAATCAATCCTGGGATCAATACCTCAAAGGCCGGCAGGGTAGGCTCATAGGCCAACGATATGAGTTTATCCAAGGTGAAATCCTTTGCTCCTGTGAGGAGGCGAATAGCATGGACGCCGCGATAATTCTCTCGGTTGAGCGACATATAATAGGGATAGTCTTCTACCTTAGGACTGTTCTCGGCAGCCGAGGTGAATGGCGTAGAGTTACAATTCTGAATCCAACCATTGGGAGGATTCAACACCACGATGGCTTCATCCACCGGATGTAATCCTTGCCAATCGGTAGCGGGATTACTGCCATCTACTGGCCTCGCGTAATTGAACTGAACATCTCGGATGGGAATGTAATTACCGTGATAATAAGCAATGTTTCCGCCTGCATCTGCATAGACCGTATTGTTACTGGAGTTGGTCCGCATGTTCATCATGGCACGGAACTCCTCATGCCCGCCCAACTTAGTTCTTACGTAGGACTGGGTCAAAGCTTTCACTGGCTCCCACATCAAGGCAGTAGCCACCCATTTATCGTCAATTTTATGAGTGATTGGGCCATGATGAGTGTGATACATCGGGAAAGTTTTTTCTTTCATTCCATTTTCACCATCCTTGTACTTTAAGGTTACTTCAGACTGTTCCACCTCTCGCATCTCATCCCCGTACTTATACAGCATCTTACCATCCTTTTCCTCAATCACTTCCAAGAATTCGTCAATGACATCGGTGTAGGTAGAAGTATGCATCCAACCCGTTTTTTCATTGAAACCCTGATAGATAAAGAATTGCCCCCAGGTCACAGCTCCATAGGCATTTAATCCTTCTTCACTTACGGCATGCACCTCTCCCCGAAAGTAAAAGGAAGTGTGCGGATTGATCAGTAGCATGGCATTTCCTGACTCCGTCAAGTCTCCGGCTAGTGCTATCCCATTAGACCCTCTAGGCTCATCATCCCCATGCTCATTGAGCGATAAGGATTCATCCTCTTCATAAAAAGCTTTAATCCGTCTGGTTGACACCCTTTCAATATCTCCACCAATGGAACCTTCACTGAAGTACATCGGCATCCATGGCTCAAAGCGCGTCAACAGGCGAGGCTTGACCTCCGGGGGAGTATGTAAGTAATAATTAATACCATCCGCAAAGGCATTGCACAATTGCTTCAACCATTCTGGGCTGCTCTCGTAATTGGCGATGGCCTCTTCTTTGGTCATGAACAGGCGAGCACGCAGGTCACTATACAGCGCCTCTTCTCCTTCGACTTCGGCCAATCGGCCGGTAGCCCAGATGTAATTTTGCTCCACGCGACTGAAGTCATCTTCACACTGTGCATATAACAGGCCAAACACTGCGTCCGCGTCCGTTTCTCCGAAGATGTGTGGGACGCCAAAATCATCCCGTATAATTTCGATATTGGCCGCTTGCGCCTCCCACTTCGCTACCTCCGGATCAACTTGCTGCTTGACACAAGAAACGAGACCAATCAATAATAGAAAAAAGTAAAACCGTTTCATTTAATATATTTAAGTGGCCGGATGAGACTCACCCGGTGAGTGTAAAAAGTCAGGTATGAAATTAGTCATAATTATCGGACCGCCCGCCGTGGGTAAAATGACCGTTGGGCGAGCCCTGGAAAAGATAACAGATTTGAAGTTGTTTCACAATCATATGTCGATAGAATTGGTGCTCAACTTCTTCCCATTTGACTCTCCCAGTTTCAGTAAACTGGTCAATGATATCCGCTTCGGAATCTTTCGGGAAGTAGCTAAAAGTGAATTGGGAGGTTTGATCTTTACCCTGGTGTGGGATTTTGATTGTAAGGAAGACGAAGAATTTGTGGATGAGATTATCGCTGTTTTCAAGGAACGAGATGCCGAAATCTGTTTGGTAGAGCTCTCAGCGGATTTGGAGGAACGCTTGGAGCGCAACCGTCATGAGGATCGCCTAGCTGCTAAGCCTTCAAAGCGGGATGTGGAATGGTCGGAAAAGGTAATGCTGTACCACGAAAAGAAGTACCGAATGAATTCCAGGGAGGGAGAGTTTCCAGAGAAGGCCTTGCTTAGAATCAACAATACCCATCGCAGTCCAGAAGAGGTAGCACTACAAATTAAAATGCATTTTGATTTGTAGGTTACTTCGTATGCAAGAACTCAATACAGGAACTGATTTAAACTTATTCATCTGGACTGC
>CAJXPD010000413.1 GCA_913057785.1 uncultured Lewinella sp.
AGGAGCCATGCAAGTACTAAAAGGAAAATTTTCTATCCCAGACGATATAGCTATAGTCGGTTTTGCAAATGAACCCTTCACTTCTTTTGTCGAACCCGCCATGTCCACCGTGAATCAGCATGGGCGTGACATGGGAAGACTAGCAGCTAGAGCTTTTTTAGACTGTATAGCCAACCGCAAAGACTACGTTTCAAGACAAATTGTATTACAGCCCGAGCTTATTGTTCGTGCATCTTCTAAAAAGTTGAAATAGTAAAGTATGCCAAAGGATGGGTTAGATGGCCGCGTAGCCATCATTACTGGAGGTGCAGGCGTGCTGGGCAGCGCTATGGCTATGGGATTGGCAACAGCTGGCGTTAAGGTCGCTGTCCTATCCAGAACAGCAAGCAAAGTGGAAGCTGCCGTAGAACAGATCCAGTCTGCCGGGGGTACTGCTATGCCTCTGGTGGCAGATGTCCTGGATAAAGCGCAACTGGAACAAGCTAGGGATAAGGTACTCGAGACTTGGGGGCGAATAGACATCTTAGTAAATGCTGCTGGGGGCAATATGAAGGGCGCAACAATAATGCCTAGCCAAAGCTTCTTTGATTTGTCTGTCTCTGATTTTCAGAAAGTTACAGACCTTAATCTGAAAGGGACGGTCATCCCGAGTTTGGTCTTTGGAGAGGCCATGGCCAAAACCGGGAAGGGAAGTATTGTAAATATTTCTTCCATGGCTGCACAGCGAGTCATTACCAGAGTGGTAGGATATTCCGCCTCCAAAGCAGCAATTGACAACTTTACTCGCTGGATGGCTGTAGAGCTAGCACTTAAATTTGGAGAAGGCATGAGAGTGAATGCCATCGCCCCAGGATTTTTCATTGGAGAACAAAACCGCAGATTACTTTTAAACGAGGATAATACTTTGACCCAGAGAGGGCAGATGATCGTAGATCATACCCCGATGAAGCGTTTTGGAGAGCCAGAGGAACTATGTGGAACGTTAAACTGGCTTTGTAGTGAGGACTCTAAATTTGTGACGGGAATCGTTGTTCCTGTCGACGGAGGATTCAGTGCCTTCAGCGGGATTTAGCAGATAGTTCAGCTATGTTGATATAGCTTAGGTCTATCGCAAACAAAACGAAAACGAAACGAAGAACCATAATTATGCCATCGAAATTTATTGACGATGACTTTTTGTTGCATAGTAGGTCGGCGCAGCAACTTTACCACGATTTTGCTGCGTCCATGCCTATTATCGATTATCACTGCCATCTACCACCACACGACATAGCCCATAATACACAGTACAAGAATCTAACTCACATTTGGTTAAATGGAGACCATTATAAATGGAGAGCCATGCGAACCAACGGGGTTAATGAAAAATATATAACAGGTGACGCCTCCGATTATGAAAAGTTTGAGCATTGGGCAGCTACGGTGCCCTACACGATGCGCAACCCACTCTATCATTGGTCTCATTTGGAATTGCGCCGCTATTTCGGTGTAGAAGAACTCTTAAACGAAAACACTGCAAAGAAGATATACGATACCTGTACCGCGTCCTTGCAAACAGAAGCTTTTCGAGTGCAACCTCTACTAGAGAAAATGAATGTCGAGGTTATTTGTACCACAGATGATCCGATTGACACACTAAAAGATCATCAAGCTTTAGCTGAGCAAGAACTTCCGTACCTTGTACTCCCTGCCTTCCGACCGGATAAAGCTATTTTTATTGATGCCCCTAATTTCAATGCTTATTTACAAGCACTGGGCCAGGCTGCAGATATAGAGATCCAAAGTCTTGGCGATTTGCTTGCTGCATTGGAGACTAGAGCTGATTTTTTCCACCAAATGGGTTGTCGACTTTCCGATCATGGATTGGAGCAGATGTACGCTGCTGATTTCACAGAAGAAGAGGTTGACAAGATACTAAAGAAGCGTTTGGCTGGAAAAACTATATTTGCGGGCGAAGCCCTAATCTATAAATCAGCCCTATTGCATTATTTAGGGAAACTGTACCACAGCAAAGGCTGGACACAACAGTTTCATCTTGGTGCCATGCGCAACAACAACTCCCGAATGATGCGACAACTGGGACCCGATACCGGCTTCGATAGCATTGGCGATTACTCCCAAGCCTCTGCACTGGCCAAATTCCTTGACCGTCTGGATAATGAAGACCAATTGGCTAAGACCATTTTATACAATCTTCACCCAGGCAATAACGAGGTTATGGCCACTATGATCGGCAATTTTAATGACGGTAGCATAGCTGGAAAATTACAGTTTGGGTCCGGTTGGTGGTTCTTGGATCAACTGGATGGTATGGAGAAGCAAATGAATACCTTGTCAAACATGGGACTCATCAGCAGATTTGTAGGTATGCTAACGGATAGTCGAAGCTTTTTGTCCTATCCTCGCCACGAATACTTCCGTCGTTTGCTGTGCAACATGTTTGGAGATGACGTAGAGAAAGGTTTGCTCCCAAATGATATCCCATGGATTGGTAAGATTATCCAGGATATCTGTTATCACAATGCCAAGTCCTACTTTAATTTTTGTAAACCTTAATACACGTTGTTAGAAAATTACAAGCAATGAAGAAAGTAGTCACTTTTGGTGAGATCATGCTACGTTTGACGCCTCCGGGGCACAAACGCTTCAGTCAAGCCAATAGGTTTGATGTGATTTATGGTGGAGGGGAAAGTAATGTTGCCGTATCCTTGGCAAACTACGGGATCCCCGTTTCTTTCGTAACTCGACTGCCGAATAATGATATCGGAGAATGCGCGCTCATGGAAATGCGAAAACGCGGTGTGGATACCAATCACATTGTGCGCGGAGGAGAGCGCCTAGGTATTTATTTCCTAGAGATTGGGGCCGTTTCACGCGGCAGTAAGGTGGTGTATGACCGAAGTCATTCGGGTATGGCTACGATTGAAAAAGGCATGGTGGATTGGGAATCGGTATTTGCTGATGCACAATGGTTCCATTGGACAGGGATTACCCCAGCCATTTCACAAGGTGCCGCCGAAGCTTGTTTAGAGGCCATTCAGGTAGCCAACAAAATGGGGGTGACGGTTTCTACAGACTTGAACTATCGAAAGAATCTATGGAAGTACGGTAAAACGCCCGCAGAGATAATGCCAGATCTAGTGGCAGGTTGCGATGTGATTCTTGGGAATGAAGAAGATGCGGAAAAGCACTTCGATATCCATCCGGAGGGCGTAGACGTGACGCAGGGAGATACCATCGATGCTGGGGCTTACATATCGGTTTGTCAACAACTAATGAAGCGTTTCCCTCGTGCAAAGAAAGTGATCATCACTTTGCGAGGATCTATTAGTGCTTCTCACAATACCTGGTCCGGCGTATTGTATGACGGAGATACTTTATTCCAAGCCCCAACCTATCAGATTACTCATATTGTGGATCGAGTAGGGGGAGGTGATAGTTTCATGGGGGGATTGATCTACGGATTGTTATCCTATGAAAATGACCAAGATGCGCTCAATTTTGCTGTGGCCGCATCAAATCTCAAACATACTATTTATGGCGATGCCAATCTGGTGACCGTTGCTGAGGTAGAGAAGCTGATGAGTGGTGATGCCTCCGGACGTGTTTCCCGTTAGATCGAACGATAAGAACATTATAGATAAAGTAAATAAAGACCAAAACCAACAAGTTTATTAGTAACCAACAAGTACTCGAAAGCAGGAGTGTTAGCCATCAGATAAGTATTCAACAGAACGAAAACAAAACGAAAAACAAAACAAGTTTCTACGGCTAATATCCTGCTTTCTTTTTTTCTCAAGCACTCGCTTTTTATTCTTTTCTTTTACACTAGCATCTCAACATTCTTCTCCCTAGCTTTGTAGCCTATCAAATTCTAGTTCCGTATCAAACTGCCAATCCTACCACAAGTTTTTACGCGAGGGGTGCAATTAATGCTTTTAGCAACCTTTAGCTTATCCTTGTTGCAATCTATGATCAAGCAACTGGACGAACTACATACCTTTGAAATATTCTTTTTTCGGGGGCTGGTTACTGCTCTAATTTGCCTGGCCATTTTGAAGCGGAATAAGGTATCTATTTGGGGGAAACCTAGCACTCGTAAGTGGTTGGTCTTGCGGGCACTCACAGGAATTTTTTCTACTTGTGTTTTTTATTTCACCTTGAAGTGGATGCCATTTGGAGCGGCAGTTTCTCTAAAATATCTCTCGCCCATTTTTGCGGCAGTCTTTGCCATGTTCATGTTGAAAGAACCATTACGTTGGCCACAAATTGTCTTCTTTGGAATGGCGCTAGGAGGAGTGGCATTGCTGAAGGGCTATGATACTAGAATTGAAACCATGGCACTAATCTTAAGTCTAATCGCAGCTGTGGTGGGCGGCTTAGCTTTTCTATTTATTCGAAGAATAGGAACAGAGGAGCATCCCTTGGTCATAGTCATTTACTACATGGGCTTGACTACGATCAGTATGGGCCTGCTGATGATTCCGTTTTGGCGCCGGCCCACCATAGAAGAATCACTTTTGCTACTTGCCATTGGTCTAACTGGCTTTGTTGGTCAATATCTCATGACCCAAGCCATGCAGACGGAAGCCGTCTCTCGGATTGCTCCGCTCAAATATCTTGAATTGGTATATGCCTTATTGATCGGCCTGGTCTGGTTTGGAGAGACCTATTTGTTTTGGAGTTTCTTCGGCATTTCCTTGATTATGATGGGTATGGTTTTGAATGTCTTCTACACGAAAAGACGCAGGTAATTTCAAGGGATCGCAGAACATAGACCTACCAAAGTTGTTCTTCCCCTGTACAGACTGAGCAGAAATTGTTCTTGGTGATTCAAATCACCAACTTAGTCTTGTAAATGTGTTTTCTTTGTGCCAAAATGCTTTATGTTAAACTTTATAAAGAGTCTATTGGGCGGTGGTCCCAAAGCGGATATCGGAGAATTGCTGGCTAGTGGAGCAACTATTGTGGATGTGAGAACTCCGAAAGAATTTGCCGGTGGACATGCTAAAGGTTCCATCAATATCCCCTTATCCACCTTAGGAAATGAAATCAACAAAGTTCAAAAACTTCCACAACCCATCATAACTTGTTGTCGGAGCGGGCAGAGGAGCGGCATCGGGGCATCTGTCTTGAGAAAAAAAGGCATCGAAGCCTACAATGGAGGAAGTTGGCATCAGGTAGAACGATTGAATAAGTAAGTACGAAATAAGCAGTGAACATGGAGAAATATCTCGACCTATTCTTGCGATCATTTGGAGACTATTGGCATTATCTGAAAGGGGAAATCATGAGCCCTTCCTGGCACAACTACTTCTACTGGCTGATTGGGGTGTCGCTGTTTTTTTGGTTACTGGAGGTAGTGATTCCCTGGCGCCAGAAGCAGAAAGTGATCCGCCGAGACTTTTGGCTGGATGGTTTCTACATGTTCTTTAATTTTTTCCTGTTTTCTCTCATCGGATACAATGCGGTTTCTAATGTTTTTGTAGAACTATTTAATGACTTTTTGGCCTTGTTTGGAATTACAAATGTGGTCGCGCTACATGTACAGTCATTTCCCCTTTGGTCACAGCTGTTATTGATGCTCGTAATCCGAGATTTCATTCATTATAATGTTCATCGCCTTTTACACCGCGTTCCTATTCTTTGGGAGTTTCACAAGGTTCATCATTCTGTACAGGAGATGGGTTTTGCAGCACACTTGCGTTATCATTGGATGGAAAACATTGTCTATCGATTCATGGAATACCTACCCTTGGCCATGATTGGATTCGGCATTCAGGACTTTTTCATCATCCACATCTTCACCCTTGCCGTTGGACATTTCAATCATTCCAATATCAGCATTCCACTCGGCCCGCTCAAATACATTTTCAATAACCCGCAAATGCACATTTGGCATCACGCCAAAGCACTGCCGGAAGGGCGGAGGTTCGGCGTTAATTTTGGCCTGACCTTTAGTATTTGGGATTACCTATTCAAGACGGATTACATTCCAGAAACAGGGCGAGATATTCCACTTGGATTTGATGATGTTGAATCCTTCCCAGAGGGATTCTTAGAGCAGCAAGCTTATCCTTGGATCCAAAAAAAGGCAGGCAAGACTCAAGAAAACACTCAATAGCCACCATTTTTGGATTTCAAGAAGACGATTAATTCTGACATTAGAAGTAGGCTTAATCCTTTGGATTCCCTGTCAGCCATTTCTTGCCTCTAACTCCCTAACATACAGGCGAGTCCAACTAGTATTTATACGTAAAGAAAAGCCTTGGATTTTTTGGAAACCAAGTTGGTATAGGTATATTGCGAAGTGAGGAAAGCACCCATTTTATTGACTATTGGCAACTTTCCTCCAAAGCAAAAACGAAAACGATGATAAATCAACTTTGGACGAGGCTTCTCTTCCTTGCCCTTGTTTGCTCTATCCTATCCTGTAGTGAACTTCAAGAGGGAAAAGTACTGAAATTAGCCCATGGCCTTGATGTCAAACATCCCGTCCACGGAGGGATGGTCTACATGGCCCAAGACCTCGAGAAAAGATCAGGCGGTAAACTGAAAATTCAGATCTATCCGAGTGGTCAGTTGGGGTCGGAGCGACAGTGCCTGGAGTTATTGCAAATTGGTAGTTTGGATATGACCAAGGTATCTGCTGCACCGCTGGAAAATTTCTCACCCAAAACCAAGGTACTCAGCCTACCCTACATTTTTAGAGATGAAGATCATGCCTGGGAAGTCTTTAATGGAGACATAGGAAAAGAACTGCTGGTTGGAGCCGAAGAATTCTGGTTGCGCGGGTTGGTATTTTATGATGCTGGCAGTCGAAGTTTTTATACAAAAGACAGACCCATAAATTCTCCTGCCGATCTCAAAGGCTTGAAAATCAGAGTGCAAAATAGTCAAACCGCCCTGCAAATGGTTTCGGCCTTAGGGGGCTCTCCCACACCAATTTCCTTTGGTGAATTATACACATCCTTGCAACAAGGCGTCGTTGATGGGGCTGAAAACAATGCCCCCAGTTTCTACACCTCTCGTCATTATGAAGTCTGTAAGTACTACTCGATTGATGAACATGCAGTGGTTCCAGATGTATTGCTGATCGGAACATCTACTTGGAATCGCCTGAGTGTTCAAGAACAAGAATGGCTGCAAGCAGCCGCTGATGCTTCTGTTACCGAGCAGCGCAAGTTATGGAAAGTGGCGAACCAAGAAGCGCTTGACAAAGTGATTGAGGCAGGGGTAGAAATCATCTACCCGGACAAAGCTCCTTTCAGTGACCAGGTCAGCGAAATCTACGAGAGCTACAAGGATAATCCGGAGATTTTTAGTCTCATCGAGCGTATCCGTTCCATTCAATAAACATAAAACTAAATTCCATTCTATGCGCAGTGCAATGGATTCGATACTAAAAAGCGTATTGGCCGTATTGATGGCCGTGATGGTGGTGGATGTGCTCTGGGGAGTATTCACTCGGTATGTCATGGGGGCGCAGAGTCCGTGGACCGAGGAGTTGGCGAGATTCCTTCTCATATGGATCGGAATCCTGGGGGCTGCTTTTGCCTCAGGGAAGCGAATGCACCTTGCCATTGACATATTACCCACTGCTTTGGAAGGAAGCCGGAAACGACTGTTGGAAAATGGGATCAACGTGATCATTCTACTTTTTGCGATTGCGGTGCTGTTGATTGGCGGGAGCCGTTTGGTG
>CAJXPD010000414.1 GCA_913057785.1 uncultured Lewinella sp.
ACCTCAGCCATGGCATCAACCATCATGAAATTCGGTCGTAAATGGTTTGTCATAACGTGTTCCACCTGCGTACCATAGGACTTCAACTGAAGCATAGTTAATCGAGGACTGATATTTTTCCATTGATAGTCCAAGGCATAGAAGGTGCTATTATCCAATTCTGAGTCCATGGCTAATCCAGCGTGCCTAATATCCCTGCCAAAAGATTGGCGCCAATTAAACTGAAGGCGCTGATCTGTATCCGGGTTGAAACCCAGCTTAGTACTGTAGTCATAATTGGTGAAGGCCGAAGGTATGTCCATCCCTGAGCCACTTCGATAATTGCCGTAGTCTTTCCATCCTCCATTTACATTCAAGTCAATCTTCTTATTTGCCCCATATAGGCTCAGTTTACTAGTTTTAGCTTCTCCGTTGGTTTCAAAACCGCCAGAAAAATTTCCGCCAAAACCTGGCGAACGTTGGTGAGCAGCAGGGTCAGTTACAATATTGATCGTCCCTCCCAATGATGGACCGTAACGAACGCTGAAAGGACCTCTAATAATTTCTACTTTCTGTACATCTTGAGGATTAATATGGGTGGTGCCGGGGTCCATTCTTCCCGGGCATGCATGCACAGTTTGTATTCCTCCATCATATATGAGGTTGAGCTGTTCATATTTGAATCCACGAAGAACCGGATCCATGGCAAAAGCCCCTTTTTTGATGACACCGAAACCTGGCTGGTCAGCAAATAAATCCGCCACATCGATGGCTTGCGTACTTGTTTTAGCCTGGTCCATCAATAAATTGGATTGAGGTTGTCCGTATTTGCGTTCCCCCTGCACAAGCACTTCTTCCAGCAGCACCTTTTTCGCTTTCAACGAAAAATAGATCGCATCCTTGCTATCACTAGTTAAACTGAACTGCCCCGATTCATAACCGATCTGACTAAGGTCTATCTTCGACTCTGTAGACAATAGGGATCGGGGAATACTGAAGAAACCCACTTCATCTGTGTAAAAGAAAGCTTGGTCCGCCTGCACTAGTACAAACGGGATACCTTGCTTTGAGTTGGCGTCCAGGACTTGACCTCGTACAGTATCCGACTGTGCGGAAACGGCAAGGGCAAACCCAAGCAAGCTTAAGGTGATGAATAATTGTCGCATGTTGTATTTTTTATTTCTTAGAAATCTTTTCGAAGAGAAAGCCGTCTAATACACCAGGCAGGCACAATAATCCAAAGGCCCAGTGTCAAGCCAGCAGATAACATTCCAATGCTGGTCCCTAGAAATCGCTCAAAGACGGCACCTGTGTACCCCATCAGAGCAGAGATGTCAAGTTGGAGTAGAATCAGGATTCGTGATAAGTCGATAGGATTAAAAAGGGACAGGGCCAGCGCCGTTTGTTCTAAGGGATAATCCTGAAAAGCCATTAGTAGCAATAGGAAAAGTCCATCATAAATGACGGCAAAAAACAGCCACATCAATATGGCCAGTCCAAACCCCTTGATTTTGTTTTCGTACCGAAGTGCGATCAGAATGGCCAAACCAGAAAAAATGAAGGAGAGTATGCACCCGTTAAAAATCAAACTAAGAAAATTCCAGATCTCCCCCGAAACGGTTATACCATAAAAAAGAAAGGGTAGACCCAGGCCTAAAACAAGGCTTAAGGATAGTGATAAGGCTACTCCTAAATATAAGCCTAGAAAGATCTGCTGCCGCTTGACGGGTTGGGCGAGTAACAGTAAAATAAATTCCCGGGAATTATAGTAGTACATGGTGCCAAATAGGGTGGCAATCAGGGGGCACAAGATCAGTACCACATTCATAGAACTGATAATCACTTTAGACAAATCTCCACTGATCAGCAGCAAGGCTCCAGAAAACATCAGAAAGAAACCGAAGTAGAGAAAACTCCATCGACTTCTGAGCAGATCGTATAAGGTATAGGTGAATATTTTGATCATGATTCTGAGTTTTAGGCTGTTAAATGAGCGGATGAGTTGATGCTATTTACATCCCGAGCCTTCGGTGTCTCTAGTATCTTAGCAATAGCCCTTTCTACATTGGATTCCTGGTAACGATCCTTTAGTGCTTCCTTTGTACCTTGAAAATGAATGTGCCCATCTAAGAGGAAAATAATCTCGTCCGCTATTTCTTCTACCAGACTCATAATATGTGTCGTCACCAGAATCATTTTACCCTTTTGTTTTTGTTCATCCAGTAACTGTCGAAGTCGCTGCATGGCTAAGGGGTCCAAACCGGAGCTAGGTTCGTCCAACATCAATAGGGGAGTGTCATACATGAAAGCCAAGCTGAGGTTTACTTTCTGTTTGGTACCTCCCGAAAGATGACTTAATCGTTTATCCAAGAAGGGATTTAATCCAAATCGTTGTATTAATTTTTCTTCATTCGCCCCTGGTCCACGAATATCTTTGATTAACTCGATCAATTCTGCCACACTCAGATTCTCAGGGAACCGAGCTATTTGTGGGAGATAGCCTATCTGGGATCGGTAGGTGTAATTGTTTTGGACATTCTTCCCGAATAACTCGATCATTCCCTGATCAGGAAGTACGATTCCCAGTAGGCTTTTGATCAAGGTGGTTTTACCAGACCCATTAGGGCCTAGGATCGCCGTGATTTTTCCCGGATGATTTAGCTCTAGATTGATGCCTCTCAAAACGTTTTGCTTGCCAAAGGACTTACTCATATTTTGAATCCGAATCATAATACTCGATTTAATAGCGGCCGATGATCAAGGACGTTTTCAGGTGTGAATACAGGACTAACTTTCTCAGAAAAATTTAGTAGGTCTATGAAAAAGCTCCTCATTAGAATAATGGACTCTGGTACTTGACCCTGGATATAGCTGTATAATTTTACCGGGCGGTAGGCAACATCTCCTGCTCCATCCTTATCGAGGTCATAGCCTGTATAGCTGGACCAATGATTGTTATCGAAACTGTTATTGTTTACCCGGCCATTGATCACCAGGTCATTCGAATTATAGAGAAAGTCATTGAAAGAGAAGTGGTTATCCAAGCAGCCCCCGCTCATCTGTACTGCCCAGCCATTGGCTCGAAATTCATTGAACTGATAAGTCAATCGTGTTGATCCTTCCAGCAATATGCCAATGGTGTTTTTTTCGAAGTAGTTGTCCCAGATTTCAGCATCATAGATCTCCTTTAGCAATAAGCCATAAGAGGATCTTCCCCAATTGTGTTCAAAACGATTGTGACGCATCTCAATTCGTTTACTGAACATGACCGCTACGCCCGCGCCATTGTTACGAAAGAGGTTGCAAGTGTAGCTATCATCATTGGAGAACATGAAATGCAAGCCATATCTGATATTGTTCAAGCTTAGATTGTCTCGGATCTCACTCTCATTCACGAACTCAAGGTAAATACCGTCTCTATAGCCCCTGACTTCGTTCCCTATAATTTGCAGTTGCTTAGCATCCCAGGCATGAATAGCGTTGCCAGCCGACATCTCATCCTTAGCCAAGCCAATCAAGACATTGTTGGTAATCCAACCCTTCTTACCCTTCTCTATGTAGATCCCGAAGTAGGCATCCATAATTCGGTTGCCATTGATCGTAAAGTACTGTGCTCCTTTTACTCTAACAGCCGCCAAATCCTTGAGGTTACTTTTGCCGGCATCTCGGAACTCCAGCCCGCTTATCTCCACACTATCTGCAGTAATGATCAATAATTCATCTTGCCGATTTCCCCGAAGAATGGGCATGCCTTCTCCAACTAATCGAAGCTTTTTGTCTATCAAGAGGGTAGAAATCGCATATTCTCCTGGCAGAATTCGTACTTCATCTCCAGGATTCGCTGCTTCAATAGCTTGCTGAATATCTTGGAAAGCACAAGCGTCACAGACCCTGAAGGAACTGCCTAGCAAGCTGAGACTTACGACCATACACCCTAATAGAATGGATAAACTTTTCATAAGCTCTTTCTTAATGACTCCCTATTTGAGATTGAATGGACTGCCAGGAATGTAATTTCCCTCCATGTTCTCTATGCATCCTTAGGCCTATCTTCTGATCTGCAAAAGCAGAAAGGTTGGCTCCCATTGGGCTAGGAATCGCAGGGCTGACCAAGTAACTGCATTGAGCGGCATCCAATAAAGCCCCTGGTTCTAAATAGTCATTAACCAATTCCAGGGCAAAAGGTGTATCCGCATTGTCTTGCTTGTACTGGATCATACATTCAATGGCATCAAAAGTATAGACCTTCCCTTTCTGGGTCACTAGCTCGGCAGCATGTTGTTGGTCAACGATGGTCATACGGCAGTAGTCGCAAAAGTCCGTGCCATACTCGATAGCCTTCGGGCTAGGAGAGCAACCAAGGAAGGGTAAAACCAAGAAGGATATGAATATAATTCTGCTATACATGGCTAGTTTTTTTAAGTTTTAGGCGCCAAGCAAGAAATCCTAGTACAATCGATAGACCGACAAAATATCCACTGATATGAGGGAGTGAAACGGCCTGAAAATTGAGGATCATCTTGCTGCCGATCAGAGGAGGCTGAAAGGAAGCCCCAGGAATTTTAATCGGCGCATCATCGCTCAAATTATGTCCATAATCATATTCCCAGAGGTAGAAGTCATACAGGCCTAAGGCGCAAAGCACAACAAAAAGTAGCAGCCAACTTAGGTAGCCCCAAGGTCGATCAACAATGCTCATTAGCAGGCCGAGAGCCATTACACCGATGATAACATATTGGAAATACTTCAATTCTGGTATGGACTCCGGTTCGATATACTTCATCCCTACATAATGGTTCAGAATATTGATATTCTGTAGAGTAGCTGGATTCTCCCCTCCAATCTTATTAATCCAAATATGCATTTCTACTCCATCTGGATATTGCGGTGCAAACAATTGGATTTTCCACATTGGGAACAGGAATAAGGTCCCCAGGCAGATGATCGCTAGGATCATCAGTAGTCTTGGCAACTGTTTCATCTTGATAACTTAGGAGGGGCGAGGCCGAAGCCCCGCCCTGTTCGAATGAGGTTAGTCAAATAGGATATGCTTCTTCTTTATTGGACTTCATCCTCGCCCAATTTCCATTTCAATTCTGTGTTTGCTCCCTGGGGAGAAACGCGTATGTAGCCCTGCATTTCCTGGTGCAATGCGGAACAAAAGTCGGTGCAATAGAAAGGAAATACACCTTCTCTCTGTGGTTCCCAGTACAGGGTTTCCGTTTGTCCTGGCATCACTAGCAATTCAGCATTTCGAGCACCCATGACGGAGAATCCGTGCGGGGTATCCCAATCTTGTTCCAGGTTCGTCAGGTGGAAATAAACTTTATCTCCAACCTTGATTCCCTCAATATTATCCGGAGCAAAGTGACTTCGGATCATGGTCATATAGACGTGAACTTCGTCTCCTTCCCGTTCTACTCTAGCATCTTTTTCACCCTTAGCAGCGTAAGGATGCGAGTTTTCTTCGATAGGGTAGAACTTCTTCGACTTGGATATAATCTTAGAAGCAGGAATCCCTTGGGCATAGTGAGGTTCTCCCACAGTAGGGAAATCCAGGAGTAGCTTCATCTTATTGCCTGAAATGTCGTACAATTGAGCGGAATGATTCAATTCCGGACCAGTTGGCAGGTATCGATCCTTGGTGATTTTATTCAACGCGACCAAGTATTTACCATCTGGCTTCTTGGAATCCCCACCAGGGATCATCAAGTGCCCGACGGAGTAATAACAAGGTGCGCGATCTACCACTTCCCAAGAACCAATCTTCCATTTGACAACTTCGGATGAAATAAAGAAAGTGGTATACGCATTGCCTTGTCCATCAAATTCGGTGTGCAATGGCCCTAAGCCTGCCTTCTCTACTACACCAGCTACAATATCTTCATACCTCAACACCGGAATGCCAGAAATCGTAGTTTCGAAAGCCTCTTTCTCTATGGCTTCCAACACTTTTGTGAAAGAATGTACCGTAAGGTCGGCTGAAAGTTTACCGTTACCCACTATATACTCTCCGCTGGGATCTACATCCACTCCGTGAGGAGATTTGGGGGTTGGCAAGAAATAAACCAAGCCTGGGCATTCTTCGGGAATTAAGACCTTCACTGTTTCATTCATCGTCGTCTTGGCAATATGTGACTTCTCGTCATACACATTATGTGCATAAGAAGCTGGAACTTCTTGGAATTTGCCTTGAGCGATGTACTCCTCTGCCTTTTTCCAATTGATGGCAGCAATGAAGTCCTTGTCATTTTGAGAGGCACTCACTTCTAGAAGGGTACTTTTTTGTTCCGTATTATAGGAAGTAAAGAAAGTCCATCCGTGAGATTTCCCTTTCCCAGAGTGCGCCAGGTCATAGTCAAATGCCGGTAACAATACCTGGAAGGCAATGTCCATCTCCCCCTCTTCGGCGACACTGATGAAAGTCAAGGCCCCTTTGAAGTTTTCTTCATAACTATCAATGGGCACATCTTGCTGCGGGAAGGGCACCCCAAACCGGGTACCAGCGACCACATATTCAGTGTTCTCGGTGGTAAAAGGAGAGGAGTGGTTACCTCCTGAATTCGGTATTTCGATAATCTCAGCAGTCTCAAATGTAGTCAGGTCTATTCTGGCCACCCGAGGTGTATTATTACCATTAATGAACAGCCAGCGACCATCTGTCTCACCATTGGTTTGAGATAGCTCAGGATGGTGAGCATCATCCCATGGAATAAAACCAAAAGAGGTTTCTAACATAGGCTTAGTTTCTTCATTGTATCCGTACCCTTTCTCTGCATCTTGACTGAAAACGGGTATGACCTTCAACAATCTACCGGAAGGCAAGCCGTACACACTAACCTGACCACTGAAACCTCCAGACATGAAAGCATAAAACTCATCATAATCACCCGGCTTCACATAAACCGCGCTAGCTTCATCTCCAGCTAGTGCAGAACTGGTTGTTGTTGGTGTCGTACATCCGTGATACAATACGACGGCAAGTACAATGGCCATTAGTACCATTCCTATACCGCCTAACTTGGAAGGATTTTTCATAATGATATTTGTTTGTATTGGCTCTGAAATCAAAGCGGTCATCTGCTTACCTGAAGCTCGATCAACCGCTTTGTTTTTTTCATTTTCAAGGAGTTAGGGATTTCATTCCTTCTTCCTTGGCTTATCCAATTAGAGACCACCTGTAATGCTTCATCTAAAAAAGACTTTTTTATCCGATTCAAAACTAGTCACTATGGCAGTATAGAAAAATGATTTTTGTCATTATTCATAAAAACAGACAAACACCAAAATCAATAAATACCTGTAAATCAATTAATTAATATCAAAAATTAAAGAGATAAAAAGATTTTTTTGTCTTATTAATAGAAATAACTTATACTTGTCTTAAAGAAGAAGAAACTATGTTTTCAAAATCTTGTCAATATGCCATTCGTGCGGTCCTATACTTAGCAGTCAATGCTCGACCTGAGCAAAAGACCGGTGCTAAGGAGGTCGCGGAGGCTTTGAATGTACCTAGTCCCTTCCTCGCCAAAATACTCCAGCAATTAGCAAGGCACGGTTTGGTGTCTTCTAGCAAGGGAGCAGGAGGGGGGTTCTACTTGCAAGAACAAGATTTACAAGTAACCCTGAGCCAGATCATCGATTGCATTGATGGTAAAGGGGCTATGTCTGCCTGTGTTTTAGGCCTGCCTGTATGCT
>CAJXPD010000415.1 GCA_913057785.1 uncultured Lewinella sp.
CAGCTTCCAGCGCTTCCCAGTATTCTACCGCCCTGCGTGTATGGGGAATACAGATTGAACCACCGACCAAATTAGCAATGGCGAATACTTCGTACGCTTCAGCCTTTGTCACTCCAAGCTCAAAACAGGTGCCCAAATGATACCGGATGCAATCGTCACAACGCAGTACCATTGACGCCACTAACCCGAGTAATTCCTTTGTTTTTTTATCCAACGCTCCATCCTTATAGGCATTAGTGTCCAGATTGAAAAAACGTTTCAGCACTTTATTGTCTTCTCCCAAGATCTTGTCATTCATCTTGGTACGATAGTCGTTGAATTCTGATACGATAGACATTTTGTCTGATGTTTTAGTGTAAGGCAATAGAAAGGGAGTTGTACTACTGATGTTGCCAGTTGCTTTCATCATCATTATCGTTAGGAGATAGGCCCAAAATATCTCCCTCCGTAGTTACGCCCAACCCAATAACGGTTCGATTGGCATAATTGAAGTAGCTCACTACCTGGTTAATTTCTAAGATCTCACCGTCGCTGAGTCCAGCTTCTCTCATGGGGCGTAAATCCTCTTCTTTCATGGGTTTTTGCAACAGCGTGAGCTGGTGGGCATAAATGAGTCCGTGCACTTGTGCCGGTGGCAATAGATCGGAGGGGCTGACTGCTTGTTCTAAGCCCGCTCTAAGGCGAGCTGCCTCTGCCTCACCGGCCAATCGCTGCAAGCCCGCATAGTGATGATCTACGCAGTAGCCACATTGATTCAATAAGCTCACATATACACCTAAGGTTTCTAGATACCATTTTGGGAGTTTGTTGTCCTTGTGGTGTAAAACGTTCTTGTACAAGCTCATATGTCCCTGTAGTGTATGGGGACGAAGACTGTGGGCCATCAAGATGTTGTCAATATTATCATCGGGCCCTTTTACACGTTTGTACAACTTTTTGAGACTTCCGGTGGCTTCCGGATAGTCAATTTCTTTGATCCAGCTCATAGATAAAGTGGTTTTAGGTTAGTATACAAATGAATAAGTATCGGCTAAATTAGAAAAGGTAGGCGGAATGCCAGGAGAGGAGAAAAAAAGGCTCCAAGATTACCTTTTTTAGGCAGTCTTGGAGCCTTACAGGAGTTCTGAATGCTAAGGTTCTACGGCTTATCCGTTTTTCCTAAGGAGATTAGGTTGGCGAATAATCTATATGCTCCGGGAACTCCGGCAGGAAGCTCTCTGAACCAAGAGTAACCCGTGTAAATATAGTTCCCTTCTCCATATGGAGCAACCAAAAGTCCTCCATCACGAGCGGGTTCCCCTGGATCATTCGAAGATAGAATAGGGGTGAATTCTTCCCCCCATTCATTGGGGAAGTACAAGCCTCTTTCTTGTACCCAACCGTCGAAATCCTTGGCAGTGATCTTGTTAGGGTAGTTCAACACGGGATGTTCGGGTTCCAGGAGGCGAACTTCTGCTTCTTCTACCGTAACTCGATCTCGAGAAATCTTCAAGTGGTAAGGGGAGATCTTATCTTGGGAAACTTTCAGTCTTCTGGTTGTATTGTATTGAACAATCATGTTTCCTCCTTCCTCCACATATTTCAATAGGTTGTCCTGATAGAACTTCAAGCGATCTACAGTATTGTAAGCTCGAATACCTAAGATGATGGCGTCATATTGCCGCAAATTATCCAATTGGAAATCTCCGTCCTCCAAAATACTGACCTCATAGCCAATTTGTTCCAAATTAGTAGGGATCTCATCCCCCGCTCCCATTACATATCCTACTTTTCTACCAGCTGTAGCTAGGTCAATTTTCACGACACGAGCCGAAGATTTTCGGAATACCGTTTGGGTCGGAATATGGTCGTATTCAATGAAGATGGCTTCTTTGTCATAAGTTGCATCACCCAGTTTAACACGAGGTGAGATGGATGCTTCACTCTGATTTTTGGGAGGGAAAAGTTGAAAGCTAAATAATTTTTCTTCTCCTTTTTGGTTCAACTCAAAGTCGATACTAGCAGGTTCTACTTTCCAGCCTTGTTGATGCTGAATATCCAAGGTGCCTGCTAGACTATCTTTCCCTGCTTTCAGAATCACCGATACCGTTTTAGGCGCGTTTGTATTGCCGAAGATCAAAACCTTGTCTACGAAGTTAGCGTAAACTGGAGGAGTAATCTCAAAGGGTCTGAAGACTTCCCCTTTGACCGGATCGGTCCGTTTGTATACAATGGGGCGTTCTACCTTTAAGGGAATACCTTCTACCTCCAGATCAAATACGACGCTGAAGGTACGCGGTGTTTCGGGTACTCCTCTAAGTTTTTGATCATTAACGGTATACATGCCTAAACTAGCTTTTTCATTTAGCCAGTATGGGTTGGTAAAAGGGATATCTTCCGGAAGTTGGACGGTTCTTCTTAGGTTGAAACGCTCATTATTTTTTAGCACTTGAGCCATGGTGGTATCTTCCTGCAGTGGGTGAAATGCGATCTTGTTGAGCGTCACCTTTGCACTTGAGCGGTTGATAATTTCTAAGTTCAATTGCAGCGCCTCTCCTGGTGTAGCGGAATAGGCATTGGCACTTGCTTCCGCGTACATGCCTAAGCAGGATTCAATCACCTGTTCAATTTCAACTTTCTTAACTCTCTTCCAATGCCCGTCAGGTAGCCCTTTGATTAGTTTATACGCTTTCACCAAAGATGGAAGACTTTTGGCCGGCTCGTCGAAGTCAAAATCTTTTTCAACTTGAGCAAGTAGCTTACCAATCGGTGCTCCTCCTTTTACTCGGGTCCAAGTGGTATTAATGCCTTCAAATAGATCTTCGCTGGGTTTGTCTCCCTTAATTACTTCTAGGTATTCCAGTTCTGTTCCACGAGAACCAGAGGATCCAAAGCCTTGACATTTGTGCATGCTTCGACTTTCAGCAGCGATTTCGGTATTAGACTTACCAAGGATGGGGTAATACACGCCAGCATCAACACTCAACATCATACTCTTGTCCGCTTTGGCAAAAGCTTCGCGGCTTCTAAAAAAGAACCAGGAAGTGTTGAAGAATAGACGTCTTGGCTGCCACGGCTTCACATATTGAAGTTGTTCTGGATAAACCTTTGCATCCGCTGTGAGGTCAAAGGCCTCATGCGAAAGCATGGCTGAGGCAGTATGGTGCCCGTGTGTTCGGCCAGCCCTACGATGATCAAAGCGATTGATAATGATATCTGGCTGCCACTTACGAATGGCCCAAACCACATCAGCTAGTACCTTTTCTTTGTCCCAAATAGCAAAAGTTTCATCCGGGTGCTTAGAGTAGCCGAAATCATTGGCTCTAGAGAACATCTGATTTCCCTTATCTATTCGGCGTGCTGCCAATAGTTCCTGTGTACGGATAAGTCCTAATAGTTCCCGAATTTCCGGTCCAATTAGGTTTTGGCCTCCGTCCCCCCTAGTGAGCGACAAGTAGGCCGTAGTTGCCTTTACCTCATTGGCTAAATAAGCAATGAGTCTTGTATTTTCATCATCTGGGTGAGCTGCCACATAGAGTGCAGAGCCCAGGAAGTTTAGTTTCTTAATCGCTTCATGAATATCTGCTGACTTCCATTTCTTAGGTGCTTGAGCAAAACTCAGTTGACTAGAGAATAGGAAGGTACAAAGCAGTAAGCGTGTAAAAAATCGCATAACTCAATATTATAGTAGTTTAGATATTGCAGTGATTGTTTCCTCGGTTTCATGGTTAGGTGCTGAATATCAGTTTTTTATGATTGGAGTGGCCTCGAAAACCAAATACTCAGACTCCTCGTTTAATAAGCGTACAAAGATAGTCGCTTATCTGAAAAAATTGCGTGTAATATCCTGCTCAGGCTGAAAAAGCAATGAGGTGTCCGCCTCCGTACTATAGTGAGTATAACACTGACTAGGTATTCTAAGTTTAGGGGGAGCCAGGGGAGGGGAGGCTCTTGCCTAGACTCAGGCAACATTAGAGCTGTAATCTCGTAGAGAATAGAATATCTAAGAGAGCCTGCAATAATCTTTCTAGTAAACTGCTTACTTTGTGTAAAAAATACACTTATTTGCCAAAATCTAAGGTCATTCTGAGCTATAATTGAAAATTATAGGGTATTTTGCCCCTGTTCTAGAGCTATTTGCTGGAATAATGAAAGCAGTAAAGCAATCCTTTCTTACTGAGCAATAGATCTGGCGCTGACACTATTAAGAAGCACCGAGAATGAGTAAAATACAAAAGTACGTTTGTATTCATGGGCATTTCTACCAACCCCCCAGGGAGAATGCTTGGTTGGAGGTAGTGGAATTACAAGATTCGGCTGCCCCGTTTCACGATTGGAATGACCGCATTAACTTTGAATGTTATGCCCCCAATACGGCAGCCCGAATACTAGACGATCAAAACCAGATAGTCAAGATTATCAATAATTATAGCTGGATGAGCTTCAATTTTGGGCCAACTTTGTTGTCCTGGATGGAAATTGCTGATCCGGCCACCTATGCTGCCATTCTGAAGGCAGATGTTAAGAGTCGTAAACGCTATGGAGGGCATGGGTCTGCTTTGGCTCAAGCTCATGGGCATTTGATTCTACCCCTTGCTAATCAGCGCGACAAGGAGACCCAGGTAATCTGGGGTATCAAGGACTTTCAACATCGATTTGGTAGAATGCCGGAGGGGATGTGGCTGGCTGAAACAGCGACAGACACGGCCACTTTGGAAGTTTTGGCTGAACAAGGTATCAAGTTCACTGTGCTGGCCCCGAGGCAGGCACAAGCAATTCGTAAGATAGGTGAAGAGAATTGGCAATACCTGGACCATGGTACTGTCGATTCTAGACGTCCATATCTTTGCCGATTGCCTTCTGGGCGTACCATTTCCCTTTTCTTTTATCATGGTGGTGTAGCGCAGGGAGTAGCTTTTGAAGGCTTGCTCAACAATGGGAAACACTTTGCCAATCGTTTGCTAGATGCCTTCGACTTTGGAGAGGAACCTCAGATCGTACACATTGCGACTGATGGTGAAAGTTATGGACATCACCATAAGAAGGGCGAAATGGCTTTGGCAGATTGCCTTAATAGTATTGAGAAATGGGATGGCATCGATTTGACCAATTATGGTCAATTCCTAGAGCTTTTCCCTCCCACTTACGAGGTAATGATCCATGAAAACAGCTCCTGGAGTTGCGTGCATGGTGTTGAGCGTTGGCGATCAAATTGTGGTTGTAACACGGGCGGGCGGCCTGATTGGAATCAAAGCTGGCGGGGCCCACTAAGAGATACCTTGGATTGGCTAAGGGATAAGATTCTTCCTGATTTTGAAAAGCAAGCTGCTAAGATCTTTAAAGATCCATGGGCTGCTAGGAATGATTATATTCAAGTACTGCTAGATAGAAGTCCTGAATCTGTACAGAAGTTCATCGACCAGCATGCCAACGAGCACTTTCAGGAAGAAGATCGTTCGCAGTTCTGTCGATTAATGGAAATGCAGCGAAATGCCATGCTGATGTACACCAGCTGTGGTTGGTTTTTTGATGAAGTTTCTGGGATTGAGACTAACCAGATATTGCAGTATGCGAATCGGGCCATCTACTATGCCCGGCAGACCTTGAATTTAGAATTGCACGATGAATTTCTGGCTAAGTTAACTGCTATACACAGTAATGTCTATGAGAATGGAGCTGTGAGTTATAGAGAAAGTGTAATGCCAGCGCGGGTCGATTTGGCTCGGGTGGGTATGCACTTCGCCGCTTCCTACTTGTTCGAATCTTACTCTGATGAGTTGGATGTTTTCAATTATACGGCCAAAAGTGAGATCTTGAAGAAGAAGCGGGCCGGTAATTTCATCCTGGCGCTAGGCCGAACTACAATTAGATCCAAGATCACTTTCTCAGAGAAGCTATTCAATTTTGCAGTGCTTTACTTGGGCCAGCAGAACATCATTGGCAACATCTCCATGGAGATGAGTCGGGAGCAATTTGACCAGATGTCAGAGGAGATTATGGAGTCCTTTTTGACGCCCAACTTAGGAAAGGTGATTGGAACGATGCAGCATTATTTTGGGGAAGAGAAGTATTCCATCTGGCATCTTTTCCGAGATGAAAAGCGTAAGATCCTTAAGCAAATTACTGACCAATCATTACAAGACGTAGAGCAGTCGTTTAGAGATATCTATCAGGATAACTATCAGCTGATGACCAGCATGAGCAATAGTAACATCCCGATCCCAACGGCCTTCAATAACGCAGTTCAATTTGTCATCAACAGAGACTTTTACCAGTTCTTCAGTAATGGTTCCCTAAAGGTCAATGACTTACACCACTTGACGGGGGAATTCAAGAAATGGAAGGTTAGTTTAACGGATGAATCTTCACTCTTGCTAGAGGTTAGTGAACGGATTTATGAGGAAATGAAATCCATCAATGCCACCAATGAAGTCACGCTCGAGAAGCTACACTTATTGATCGAAATTATGGAAGAGGTGAAGGGATTGAACTTGCATCCAAACTATTGGAAAAGCCAAAACCTGTATTGGTCAGCCTTGAAAGCTTTTAGAAAAGGAAAATGGAAGCCAGAAAACGAGAAATGGGAAACAGCCTTCTATAAATTAGGAGAACTCTTAACCATTAAGCTCTAACATCGCTGACCCACCCTGAGCGCGATCAGCGGATGTGCCCGAAGACCTTTGGGACTGCTGCGACAATTCTCTCAATACGTTGTCTCGGTTAAAGGTAATGGCGATCAGCTCGTCGTTCTCCTCTTTTTCGTCCTCACGAACCCTCAACAGTGGGCTTACCTCTTCGTAGTCAGCCGGATCGTATTCGTAGATAGACCAGCGTCCCCATTGAAATTCTAGAGCTGTCAAGCTTTCCACCCGGTCTCCAGAGTTTAGGTAGGTTACCTTATGCCCGAATTCATCGTTGACGCGCATGGTAGGTCGATGAATATGACCACATATAACATAGTCGTATTTCTGCTCAGCAGCAAGTTTGATGGCTGTTTCTTCGAAGTTACCAATAAATTTAACTGCTTCCTTTACCCGGTACTTTACCTTTTTGGCGAAGGACATATGGGGCTTTCCGAAAGCAGTGCGGACTTTATTGATTAAGCGATTTAGCACAATTAAGAGGTCATAACCTTTACCGCCTAACTTCGCAACATAAGGAGAGAGTTTGACAGAAGCATCAAAGATATCACCGTGAAAGATCCAGTACTTCCTTCCACCTAATTGTAGAACCAACTTATCTCTTAAATGGATATTGCCAGAGGAGAAGTCCGTGTATCGGCGAAGTACATCATCATGGTTGCCAGTAATGTAGTAGACCTTGGTACCTTTCGAAGCCATTTTCAGGATTCTTTGCAGTACCATCATATGTTCTTTAGGAAAGTAACGCTTGCGAAACTGCCAAATGTCGATAAAGTCACCATTCAATATTAGGGTATCCACCTTAATATGCTTCAGATAATTGCAAAGTTCTTTAGCGTGGCATCCGTAAGTTCCTAAGTGCACGTCTGAAATGATGACAATATCCAATTCTCTTTTCATACGGTAATCGGCATTTTGCGTTTAATCGGCTTTCGCTTCTAGTATTAAATGCAAAGATCAACACCGCATGTAAAGTACGCGTTAAGAACTGATTATAAGATGATTAAGAAAATAGGAGTTATCTAGTTTGGTGCGGCGGGGACAAA
>CAJXPD010000416.1 GCA_913057785.1 uncultured Lewinella sp.
GTTTCCGCGTTGCCAAGTCCCATTGAAAAGCACCCGCAAAACAACAATCCAATACCACCAGGCCATGGCGACAAGTCAAAGAATCGATAAAAGCACGGATATCACGCATAGGAATCGCCCGTTCAAAGCTCTGACGATCCGCATCCCTAGGCAGCAGATAGCCCGCCGCCCCCTGATGATCCGCATCAATCGCAATGCCATGTCCCGCAAAATACAAGAGTAGGCGATCCTCAGAACCGATTTCACTCCGCTGCTGCTCCAAGAAATCCATCAACTCCGCCTGGGTAGGATCCTGCAGCACATTCACCGTATAATCATGCAAATCAGTAGCCAGCACATCCGCAATCGCTTGGATATCCAGCAAGGGCGTCTGCAAATCCTCAAAATGATCATAGGAACTCACTCCAATCAGTAGAGCATGGCTTTTCCTAAACGGCAAGCGATCCATGAAAAGAATATTTTATAGATTTAGGGGCAACCTTTCCCCGTCCGATTTCGCTACAAGGAAGGTAAGCACCGCAGCAGGTCTGCCAAAAAAACCACAATCGGCAAAACACACCACAATGGGGGGTACCAGAAGACTATACGCTTTAATCGTAGGAATAGATACATATCAGAAGGTCCGAAACCTTTCCGAAGCCGTCAAAGACGCAAAAAAACTAGATCACTTTCTCATCAGCTGGTGTCAACAGCAGGAAGTCGCGTACCATCCCTTGGAGCTGCACAACCAGGCCGCCACGCGTCAGGCGATCCTAGCAGGCTTTCAGCAGCATTTAACCCAAGCCACAGCACAAGACCTTATCCTCTTCTATTTCTCAGGCCACGGCTCCCGAGAACCCTTACCAGAGGCATTGTCCACCCAAAGTCAGGACGGCCACGGAGAAACCATCGTCGCCGTAGACTCACGCCAGCCAGGCATCCCCGATATCAGTGACAAAGAACTTCGATATCTCATTCATCGTTTATCCCAACAGCAAGCCTATATCGTCTGTCTCTTCGACTGTTGTCATGCCGGGACCAACACCCGAATGCCAGATGCCACCCCTAAATACAGCGTCACAGGAGGAAAAAGGAAATGGAAACAATATCTTTTTAGTGAACGCTATCCCACAGAAGCATCCTTTCAAGCAGCGGGAGGACTCAATGTAGCACTCCCAGAAGGCCCACATCTACAGATCGGAGCCTGCGAAAAAGAAGAAGTTGCCTACGAACAAAGCGGGCAAGGAGGCATCTTCACCCAGCAATTAATCCAACTATTAACAAAAAGCCAGGGCAACATCAGCTATCACGCCTTACGCAACCGCATTAAGCATGCCATCAACCGACAGCACTATCCCCAAACCCCACAGATCTATGTATATGGAAGTGAGCACCACAAATTCCTACCCTTTCTACTCGGCCATTACCCTAGCGATATCCGGCAAGGAAATGTTATCTGGGATGTCAATCTACAAGCTTGGATATTAGATCAAGGAGCCGTTCACGGCATCCTCCCTTCCATAGCACAACAGCAAAGCCGTATTAGCATCTACACCCAAAACAAAGAAAAAGTCACAGAGGCCTTGCCCAAAGCAGTAGGCTTTGCCCATACCCAGCTAGCCATGGTAACCGACAATAGGACACTGGAACGCACAGAACTCTACAAAGGTCAGGTACCAACAACCAATCAGCAGCGATTGCAGCTCTATCTAGATTCTAAAGCCAAAGCCATATTAGAACAAGTAGATCCAGCAATAACCTCCAGCCTCTCATCAAGCATGCAGCTAGTAGCAAATGAAGAACTAGCCGCCTACGTCATACGTCACAACGACCAGCATCGATGGTCCATCACCTATCCATTTGACCAACGCCCCATTATTGCGCCACTCGAAAAAAGCAAAAGCAGGCTACTCCGCATCTACTGTGAGCAGATCAGCCGATGGGAGCGCAGCCTACAACTTGTCCCTGACCAGTCCGTCCGAACCTCCCCAATAGCCCTAGAAATGCTCAACAGCAAGAATGAGACTATGCCGATCCAGCAAGGAGTTATCACCGGGCAATATACCAACCACCCCTCCCCTACCTCGCCGGCCACCAGCTATACCCTACGTATACACAATCAGAGTCGCGACGACCTATACTTCGCCTTGCTAGGCTTCACCCATCAATTCGGAGTATACACCCATTGGTTAGGAGAGCAAATGGTCAAAGTGAAGTCTAAGCAGTACTTAGAGCGTCAACTGACCTTTGTCTTACCGCCATACATCCAGAAAGACAAGTGGCCCTATTCTCCAACCTGGTTTAAACTGATCGCCGCCCCGATCGAAGCCGACCTAAGTCAGCTGGCACTAGAGGAGCTACCAGAGCCGTATAGCATGGTAAAGCACAAGGGGATTGGTCCGCCCAGGCGTGTTCGTCGTACTGATCCATTAGCAGAATGGTATACCCAGGTATTGGAATTTAGGCTTAGGAATCCGATCCTGGATTTGATTGTCCCTTAAAGGAGGGTAGGATAGGCTTGGCTTTTTGCATAGTTGGTAGGTCTTCACATAAGAAACTGATGAAGTCCATCCCTGCCTTTGATGCTTGAAGCCCGCCTGACGGCGGTCAGGGAACCCAACCCGCGGGGGATTTTCATTCAGGATAAGTCCGAAGAGTCCATACTGTCGTATCGGACTCGTTGCAGGGTCGCGAGAGCGGAATATTACTTTTTTCCTTGAAACGGTAGAAACTACGAGAAGCAGTGGCATTCCAGAAATGATAATTACCCCCTTCAAATATGAGAAGATTGGAACAGAGGCCCCCTAGGATTATGAAATATGAGAAAATTGGAAAAGTATCAGTCCCTGTGAATATATCCCATTGAAAGTCAAAAAACCTAATCAGCTATAAAATAGGCAATTACACAAATCAACTAATGCAATGCTGTTCCCTATCCACTTTATATGAGAGATTTGGAATACACCTATGCTTAGATAAGCAAGTGCTGTTCCAGCACTCGTTCCAAAATCCTCATATTTGCTAATACCCTGACAACCAATAGTCTGCCGAAAATGACCCCAAATTGGCCCCTCCCCTACCAAGCAGCAAAGCCCTGCAAAAAGCATAAAATATGAGTGAATTGGAATGTTTCAAGTACCAATTATGAGGGATTTGGAAAGGGAACAGGACCTTAACCTATAACTATGAGGGATTTGGAACAGGATCGAAGTGTATTTTGAAGAATTATGAGGAGTATGGAGCAAAAAAAACAACTATGAGAGATTTGGAACAACAGCCTTATCATTTTTTCCGCTGACAAAGAAGTCTATAAGCAAATCCCAAAAAAAATAGATCGCAGGGAAAAAAATTTTCAGCCCTTTCAAAAAATAGATTTGTAGTCTTATCTAACAAAAAATACACCACCAACCGACAGGGCGATTGGTGCCTTTTAGTTGTTGTTTATATTTTTTAATTCTTTTTAATCTTTTAGACCCTTGTAAATCCTTCAAAACGAATGCATTGCAGTACAAAGTATGAGAGATTTGGAAAAAGGCATGAGAAAATTGGAAGATTCTATGAGAGAAATGGAAGGAGATATGAGAAATCTGGAAGACTAATATGAGCGTATTGGAATAAGTATGAGGAATTTGGAATATCAGCCTTGCTCTCACCCCAAATATGAGACAATTGGAAAATAATATGAGTAGATTGGAAGAAATTTAAAGATAATGTACCTATATTGCCTTCCAATTCACTCATAATTCAGTCCAAAGCATACGATTTCTCATAGCTCAACTATCCAAGTATGGCGCAGGCAAAACGGAGAAAAAGGAACAATAAGGGTATTGTTCTCATCAAGAAGGCGAACAATCTGATAGAATCTCGGTACAAGTTCGACATTTGGGAGACTCGCTTCTTCTTATCGGTCTTGGGACAGATTCGCCGGGACGATCAAGAATTTGAGGTATATCGCATCTGGTACAAAGATGTGATCAAGACATTCAACCTCAAATCTGGAGACTCTTACCGCTTCCTGCGAGAAGCAGCTCAGAGTCTAATGGGAAAGTCATTCTTTGTGAGTTATGAAACTGAAGGCGTAAAGCGGGAAAAGCAATACCACATCCTGCGGGAGATCGACTACATGAAAGAGGGCGAAGAAGAAAAGTCTCGCAAGAAGATAGAGAATCACGAATACATCGATGTGACCGTAGAGCAAAAGATGCGACCTTTCTTGCTCCAGCTCCAGAAGAACTTCACCGCCTATGATCTGCGAAACATCGTACGACTAGGCGTATATCCCATTCGAGTCTACGAGCTACTCAAGCAATATGAGACCATTGGAAAGCGCCAGTTGGAAGTCGAGGACATGAAGCGCATGTTTGAGGTCGGCGATCGCTACAAGCTATTCGGAGATTTCTTCCGATGGGTGGTAAAGCCCTCTGTGAAGGAAATCAACAAATACACGGACATCACCATTACCGACGTAGAGAAAGTAAAAGCCGGTCGGCGTGTAGTGGCCTTAAACTTCATCTTCACTACCAAGCAAGGGGCAGAGTTGCGCAAAGTCCGTCAAGCCAGTACGACGAACCAATTGGAAATCGGCTTCAAGGCGGATGAACGCAGTCCCAAGGAAACCGAGAAAGATCGCCTGTTTAACCAGTTCCATCCGGACGTCATTCAGCGATTCGGAGTCACCCCTTCCGTATTCCTTGGCCTATTGGAGGACTACAACGAAGAGCAGATTAACCAGGCCGTCCGGGTGACCAACCGAGCCAAGTACAATAAGCAAATCAAAAATAGCATAGCGGGGTTCTTTATTCACGCCCTCAAGAATGGCTACACCGATGAGAAGGAAGAAGCTTTGCGCAAGAAGACCGAGGAGGAATACAAGAAAAAGCTAAGGCGGCTCAAAGAAGACAAAGCTGCCCGTATCAACGAGCGGATCAAGGAGATCACAGAGGAGCAGCCTGACATCACGTCTAAAGCGATTGAGGAGTTGAAGGAGGGTCCTACCTTGGTCATCATCGAAGAAAAAGAGCAAAGTCTGAAGCGGCCCTTGGAGGTAGAAGACTACCGACAAGATCGCATTTTGAGGGAAATGGTCAAGAGTAAGATCGTCGACCTAGCGAAGGACCGCTTTGAAGATATTTTGGCGTCTTTTGAATCCCAAAAGGCACAATTGGATGCTTCTGATAATTGATAGTATACAGTGTAGTTTTATAAACCCCCTCAAATTTGAGGGGGTTTATGGATTCGAAGTTATAAACTTCGAATAGCAGCTAATTGTTGGTGGAAAACACCAACAATGGGCGCTAAGGATCAGAAAGGAGCAGGGAGTAGATTTTATTTCCTGAACAGCAAAAAATTAAACCCCCTCAAATTTGAGGGGGTTTTGAGCATGCACATGAAAAGAAAGAAAATTGAGGTCAATGGCGTGGAAGTCCGCTTTTACGAGCGGAATGCCAACAACTACATATCGTTAACCGATATAGCCAAGAAATTCAATACCAATACAGATGTAGTCATACAGAACTGGCTACGGACCGCCAATGCTTTGGATTTTCTAGCCCTCTGGGAGTCATTACACAATCCGGACTTTAATCAGGCTAACTTTGAGGACTTCCGTCGTCGGGCAGGCGCAGGAGGCTTCTTTATCTCGCCAAAGCAATGGATAGAAAAAACGGCAGCCATCGGCATGGAATCCCGGACTGGACGAGGAGGAGGAACCTTTGCGCATCAGGACATCGCCTTTGAGTTTTGCTCTAGCCTCTCCCCTGCTTTCCGACTTTATGTCGTACGAGAATTTCAGCGCTTAAAGGAAGTAGAAGCCGAACAAAAGGGATTGGTATGGGATGTTTATCGACTCATGGGCAAAGCCAATTATCACATCCACACGGAAGCCGTACGCCAGTCTGGCGTACCCTTAATGGATTGGAATACGAAGCGAGAAGCCATCTATCAAGCTTCCGAAGCAGATCTCATTAACCTAGTTGTGTTCGGTTGCACCGCCAAACAATGGCGTTCGCAGAACCCCGATGCCAAAGGAAATGTACGCGATCATGCCTCCGCGCTGGAGAATTTAGTGCTGAATAGCATTCAGATATTGAACGCAGAATTGCTCGATCAGAAGGTCCCGAAGGACGAAAGATTGGTCTATTTACAGGCCAAAGCTGCCTATCATTACAGCATTTTGGCACATAGCAATCCGATTAAAGAGTTGGAAAAACTGCAAGAAAGTGTCAAAAAAGGGCAGAAAAAGTTGGGCGGATGATGTTTCGAAGTTATAAACTTCGAAAAGCTGTTGTTTTTTGGAATAATTGCTACTTGAGCCCAAGACAAACTTCAAAAATAGCCATAGAGGCTATTTTCTTGCCGCTGGTCGAAACTTTTCCTGATCCAGGTCTATCTGTAGGTTTCGACCACAAAAAGCCGCTTAGGGGCTAAAAAAAGCCCTATTTCCCTCATGCGATCCCCAAATCGCGCTTCACCAGCTCAATAATGTAGTGTTTCATGGACTTGAGCTGCTTTCTTTCCTTGAGTACTTTGATGTTCATCGCCAGTTTGACCTCTTCAGAAAAGTATAAAGTCGTTTGGGTAAGCTTTGCCTCAGCATCCAGTTCTTTATCTCGCTTCACCTTGGGGCGCTTCTTTCCACGGATCATACCCAGATCTAGCTGCACCAAGTGCGCAAAGTAATCCTTCATAAATCGAAACTCCTTGGTCCGAAGCAGGTGAAACTTAATCTCATCCTGTAGATCCTCCGGCAACAAAATAGACAAGGGCGTAAGCGGTTCCTCCTCCTTCGCCACCGTTTTCACCGGACGCTTAGGCGCCGTACTGCGCGTCTTAGGTTTCGGATTGGGTGCTTCGACAGGAGCAGCAACTATCTCAGGTGTAGCCGCTGGAATCGAAACGGGTTCCAGAGCAGCGACCGATTTAGCCGCCTGGGGCGCTTCCGCTTGCACCTCAGGAGCTGGGTCCTCCCCTACCCTTTTTTCGATACTAGTTGCCATTTCTTCAATGACTTCCACCTTAGGATTCTCTTGATCGAGGCGAGCTTTCCCTTTCTTCAGGGAGCTCATCAATAGATTTTTCTTGCTTTGCTTGGCCATATGAAACGCTATTTTCGTGGAATTACAACTTATTCATGATTTCAACAATCTCATTATTGAGGGTAACTACTTCCTCTCCTGCCTTCCCCGTATTCCATTCCACCACTCCCATACCCTGCGCATTTGCCTCCCCAAAAGCGATCCGGTCATTGAATCTAGTCTTCAAGATGCCCACTCCGTACTCCTCCTCGTAATCTTCCAGCAGCGCGATAAAGGCATTGTGTAGACCCACATTGTGCTTATATCGATTCACCAGGAAGTAGGCAGGAATCGTTTTTCCCTTCTCCTCCTGAGCGATATGGAAGCGATCTAGGAACTCTTTTGTCACCCACATATCCGATCCACCAGAAGGCGTAATCGGCATAATCACTAGATTACTCACCGCAAAAATCCGATTGACAACAGGTTGCAAAGAAGGCGGACCATCGATAATCACATAATCTCGATCCTTCTGTTCTTGCAAAACAACCCCCGCAATCGCCTTGGCATCCGTCATACCGATCACTTTAATGGGCGGATCGATCTCTTGCTCAAAGCGCGTGGCGGCCAGCTGGCGGCACGGGTGGGCACGGGCACATTGGTGGG
>CAJXPD010000417.1 GCA_913057785.1 uncultured Lewinella sp.
CCGGAAGCATCAGTAATCGTACCTGAAACCATGATCGGAAGGTCCAATCCTCGTTCCTCCATTAACATATCGATAGCAAAAAGTGCAGCTTTGGCATTCAATGTATCGAAGATGGTTTCCACCAGCAAAATATCTACACCACCGTCAACCAAGCCCTTGGCTTGCTCATAATAGGCATCTCTGAGGTCATCAAAAGTAACCGCTCGATAGCCAGGGTCATTTACGTCTGGGGAAAGGGAAGCCGTTCGGTTAGTAGGGCCCATTGCCCCTGCTACGTATCGAGGTTTCCCTGGATTAGCCTTCATGAATTCATCGACCGCCTTACGGGCTACTTGCCCTGAAGCTAGATTAAGTTCATAGGCCAGATCCTCCATCTCGTAATCTGCTTGGGCAATGCTAGTGGCACTAAAAGTATTCGTTTCCACGATATCTGCACCAGCTTCCAGATAAGCCTTATGAATTTCCACAATGATATCAGGCTGAGTGATAGACAAGAGATCATTATTGCCTTTAATATCTCGATGGTAATCCGCAAAACGCTCTCCTCGATAACCTGCTTCGTCCAAGTTATACCGTTGGATCATGGTTCCCATAGCTCCATCAATCACTAGAATGCGTTCCTCTAAAAGTTCCTTTATCGTATTCTTCATGTGGCTTCTATTTGAGCCCGAAAGGGTAGTTATAAACGAGGATTTAGTATGCTAATATATCTCATTGTCAGCTGTTACGATAATGGGTTCGCCATCGGTAACAATTAAAGTATGTTCGTGTTGTGCCACGAAGCTATTGTCCTTAGGTTGCATGGTCCAGCCATCGGCCATCTCGTATACAAAGTTAGCCTTGGTAGAAATAAAGGTCTCCAAAGCGATTACAGAATTTCGACGGAATCGGCCCCTGTTAAGTCGATCCCTAAAACAAGCGATTTCAAAAGGTGCCTCGTGCAGTTTTCTTCCAACTCCATGCCCACAAAGATTCTTGATGACCGTATAACCTCTTTTCTTGGCGGCTTGGTGAATGAATCCACCAACATCCGAAATTCTAACTCGATCCTTAATCTGTCCAATGGCTTCCTGAAGGATTTCCTTGGAGGCCTTCACCAATGGTTCCAATCCTTGCATGTCCTTGCCCAATACAAAGGATCCCCCGTTGTCGGCGTAGTAGCCGTCCACTTCAGCAGAAACATCGATATTGACCAAATCACCTTCCTGAAGAATACGACTATGGCTCGGAATCCCATGACAAGCTTCATGGTTAACACTGATGCAGGTGAAGCCTGGAAAATTGTACTCCTTCATAGGAGCTGGGACTGCACCAAATTCATTGAGAACCGACAAACCATACTCATCCAAGGTCTTCGTTGACATTCCCGGCTTGGCGAACTCTCGCATCTTCTTCAGTGTAATGGCTACGGCCTTTCCAGCATTCTTAATGCCGATCAAATCCTTCTCAGATGTTATAGACATACAGTCGGTTTTTCAGTATGGAAAAAGTGGTGTATTGTTCTTTGAATGTACCTGTTTTTGTGCTTGTACAGCTAGTTGTGGAATATGGCAAGCAGGAGCAATTTGGCAGGGGCAGGGCAAAATTATATAATTCCTTGGTGAAAATCTAGTCTTGTTGGCATTTGAATCCCCCTTTGAACATTAATGAAATGCTAAGCTCAGAATGTAATCGTTATCATTGTAGTGAAGTAAGAAAAAGATTCAAATCCTTCTTACTTTTGTTGAAGACCAAGCGTAAATCTAGTAGCCGGATCTTAATTCTTCCGCCAACTTCTTGAGGCCTGGTTCATTACCATCCCCCGGAAGCGTTTACTTCATCTACTATGAAATCAAATCGAAAACAACAGCTTGCCCTATTTTCTGCACTACTCTTAACCTACTGTATCTCTGGACCACAACTACTTATAGCTCAAGATCAGACCCAGAACTTCTTTGAAGAAATTGTTTTATCGGTAGATACTAATCGCTATACCTGGTCCAAAGATAAATTGAGTTGGCAAGGAGAAGCGCAACTGCCTTTTGAATACACCATAGAACAACCAATAGTTGAGCTACGTCTCTACCCATCCGGTATATTCCCTATTGATTCCATCTTTCTCCTACCCTCTGATGACTTTGCCTTGCTGGATTCCCTGCGATGGGTTACCCAATCGAACTTCCGCTGCAAGGTGCGTTTTGCCAGCATTACTAACAGAAATTTTCTGGCCTTTAACTTCCAGATCTTTAGCAAGTACCTACCCGAACCCATGATATATGAACTGAAGCTGCTTCCCTATACCCAAACCCAAGTACAATTTCGAGAACTACCAGCTGCGCTCTATGTAGGTGAGGAACAGACCATTAGTATTGAAACGAATCACCTCAACAACCTTATCTTCCCAAAGACTTGGACGCAAAACCAGGAAATCAATCACCGAGTCTTCCGGAATAATAACCGAGTCAATGCCAGAGTACAGGCTACAGAGGCAGGTCTGCAGACGCTAGACATAGAGTTGAGGCTGAGAAAACCCTATCGACGAGCAGATGGCCAATTCTCCTATCAATTACCTTCACTCCAACATGATTTTGTGGTGAAGCCAGCCAAATTGCGCTTTCTACGCTCCAATCAACGGGAGGTGACCTTGACAGAAGATGCCAAAAGAGCGGGCCTAGAGATTGAACTAGACTTTGTAGAAGAACTCCAAATGGAAAAGACCTACCGCCTCGAATCACAAGAAGAGGCCGGAGGATACCTAATTGCAGAAATCTACACCAGACGAGTATTGGCCAATGGAAAAGTACTGTGCTGGTTGCGCATCTACGATTACCATCGACAGAATGAAGGCTATCTATATATAAAAGACGGAGACCTTGCCCAATTCATCACCAATTTCGACATTACGCCGAGCACTAAGGTCAACAAAATCAGCATCTTAAGAGAGGGTCAGGATTGGCAAGCAAGCCGTGACATTTATCCCGGAGAAAAGATTTCGGTCCGTTTAGAAGGTACGGCCCTATACAAAGCCAATTTTCAATTTGAAGGTCTCACTGAAGTGCAATTGGATTCGAGTGTAAACCGCGAAACAGCCCGAGAATATGACATCACCATCCCGATAGATATTAAGGATCGCTTTATTAACATATTGAATCACCAAAATCCAATTGGACAACGTTTGAGGGTTCGGGAATATAAACGGCCTAGGGCCTTTGATTTCATTCAATTCAGATACGGAGAAGAATCCTATGACGTAGAGGCAATAGACAAATTAATTTTCTCCTCTACCTCGATAGATGACATCATTATCGATTTCGACTACGACCGTCTCGATCATACCGAATTTCATGGCCCTCAACAGCTCAATATTACCGTCGAGATCCGGGATCGTCGCAATCAATTGGTGGAGCAAAAAACGATCCCCCGAATCAAGGCCTGTCCTTCGGATGCTTCCCCTAGGCACGCCTTTTATTCCCCACAAAATTGCTACAACGGGAGTCTAAGCATTAATCGTTATCTCCGTAAGAAGATTTACGATCTAGACCCTTGGTCGACTATCCGGGTAACATTAGAACATGATGAACAATTCTTTGATAAACGCGGAATCCGCCGAAATGTCGAATTTGTCCTTTTCCGATCGATGACCTTTGACATCGACGTCTCCTTCCCCGCCGGGCTCATTACCAAGCGTATTGGAGAACAAGGGTTTAGTAATCTAGGGGGTATTAGCATGGCGATGATCGCCCAATTCAGTTTTTATCACGAAAACAAAGTGGCCAAAGCCAAGCCCTATAAATTTGGGGCCGGCTTCTTAGCCTTTAATGCCTTTAACTTCAGTGAAAACAGTACCAGGGATATGGGTTTAGTCGGCTTGGTAAGTCTCTATCCTATACGTACTAAATATAGTAGCCGGCTATCTTTTCCTTTGTTTATGGGTGGGGGATATTTTCTTTCAGAACAGCAATGGTTTGTGCTACTGGGACCAGGTATTCGCGTGCGTTTGTAAACCCTAATCCAACACTTATAAAACCAAAGTTTTCAGCTGTTATTTTTCAAAAAAATATTGACCCTTCATTGCAACCTTCCGGACCTTTTGGAGTAAAAAATAATAAGAACTTTCATGAGAATGGCGCATTCGCAGCCAACTAATTAGTTTTCAGACTACTACACTAAAGCCGAAACACTTTTACGCTAAAGAGGGCTTTAAAAACCTTGGAACCCAAGGGAAGTGTTTATCGGTTGAAACTCGCCGAACTTCCGCACTAATTGAGCGGCTATACCAAAATCTGCCTTGATAATTGCTTAGAACTAGATTTGTGATATAATCTGTCAATAAAACACATTTTGGCAGGACATTTTCACATGTAAAATCTACATATAAGTAACAACAAGAGAAATAAGAGTCTATTGCAGTGCTAGATGGCTACACATAGACTCCCGTAATACCTAACCCAAACGGACAGCTACTTGTCTACTTAAAAAGACTACTCCACTCCATTTGGAGTGAAGTTTACGAACAGGTTTTACCAATTTAATACTCAGTTATTGACTCGACTTTACAAGACAGCTACATTATGAACAAGTGGATCTGGATATTATGTTTGGTGCTAATAGGACAATCGTGCTCTGAAGACAGTCTTCCTAACCCCTTAGACGTGAAACTTCAGAAGACGTTAAGAAGCGTTTCTCCGACAGGTGATATGGAACATTTCATTCTGCCGGCGAGCAATGATTATGCAAGCATCCCCAATGGACGAAAAAACCCTTTGACCGAGGAAAAGGTTGAATTGGGTAAAATGTTATTCTTCGAGACCGGACTGGCGAGAGATGCCGTCTACTCGAATGGAGCAGGTACGTATTCTTGTGCCACCTGCCACGTGCCTAGTGCTGGTTACATGCCTGGCCGTGAGCAAGGCATTGCAGATGGAGGATTTGGCTTCGGTCTCAATGGCGAGAGCCGAGAGCAGATGAGTAACTACAAAGCCAATGAGTTAGACGTGCAAGGGGCTCGTCCCATTAGCGTCTTGAACGTGGCCTATGTAACCAATACTACCTGGAGCGGAAAATTTGGAGCATTTGATGCAAATGTAGGTACTGAATACTTGTGGGGATTGGATGATCCAACTACGGTGACTAACCATCTAGGCTTGGACGGCCTAGAGGCTCAAAATATTGAAGGTTTGATCGTGCACCGCATGGTGGTAGATGAGTATGTATTAGATACGCTGGGGTATCGTCAGATGTTTGATGATGCTTTTGGAGACTTCGCCGAAGATGAGCGCTATTCTTTGCTGACTTCTAGCTTTGCCATCTCAGCCTATCTTAGAAGCTTGATCACGAATGAAGCCCCTTTCCAAGACTGGCTTAAAGGCGACAACGATGCCATTTCAGAGTCAGAGAAGCGAGGAGCAGTGCTCTTCTACTCCAAGGCTGGCTGCTATCGGTGTCACCAAGGACCTGCCATGAGTGCTAATGAATTTCATGGTATAGGTGTAAATGATCTTTGTGATCTTCCAGGAGCTCTGGCAACAGGTATCCATGACATCAGAAATATGGGACGTGGTGGTTTCACCTTACAAGAAGAGGATCTTTTCAAGTTTAAGGTACCTGGCATATACAACATGGCTGATTCACCTTTCTACTTTCATGGTAGCAGCAAGAATAGCTTAAGAGAAGTGGTAGAGTACTTTAACGATGGTCTTCCTGAAAATCCAAGGGTTCCACAAGAGCAAATTTCTTCCTTCTTCCACCCACTGAATCTAAGTGAAGGGGAGATTGATGATCTTACTGAGTTCTTGGAAAGAAGTCTTAGAGACCCTAATCTGGAGCGCTATGTTCCAGAGCAAGTATTAAGTAATAACTGCTTCCCCAATAACGACCCTATATCAAGAAAAGAATTAGGCTGCGAATAGGATAAATTATTTAAGGCAGTCTCAGAAGGCCGACTCACAAAAAAATTGTGAGTCGGCCTTCTTGCGTTATGGAATTTCCTCTCTTTCTGCGTCTTACTTTCCGATACAGGCTTTACTCTTAGGTCAGTCTGCCTGATTTAAGGGTAATCCAACTATTAGCGCTCTTTTTAACACAACACTAAGCTCATGATTCGGAAAGTAAACGCCTTTCTCGTATGCCTATTATGCATTCTACCCATCTTATTCATTCACGCTCAAAGTACCACTTGGTACTCAGTATCCTCAGGAAGCTGGGGAGATGCTATTTGGGCTAGTTCCCCTTCAGGACCAGCTTCCTTTAGCGATCCAGATGATCCAAGCCTCAACCTAGTCATCCAGAATGGCCATGCTATTACCCTCCAGGCATCGGAGAAAGCCATAGCCAATTTGACGGTAGAAGCTGGTTCTTCACTGAAAGTCGGTGGAAGTAGTACTAGATACATTGAAATCTATGGAGATGCCCACTTGGACGGGACAGTAGGCGGAAGTAGCGATGGCTTAAGTCTAGACATCAATGGCCCAAGTTGTCGTATCTCTGGTATTGGTCAGACACAACTCAAGCGTTTGCGGAAAGATAATGATCCTTCCGCCGCAAATACCACAAATCTGGTAATAGACAAAAATTTGACTCTGACTTACACCACTAGTTCATCTGCTGCGCTGTATAATAATGGAGCTCCAAATAGTAGGTTTAATATCACCATTAATAGCGGAAAAACGGTAACTGTAAAGAAAGCCGACGTTTCAATAGACGGGATCGATGGTAGCAATAGCATCAATCTTGGAGGTAGTTTGAAGGTAGATGGAACATTAGATATCGAAAAGGGAGACCTCTGGCTGGCCAGTGACAACGGTGGTAGTTATGACATTAGCTATGAAATTGGCAAAAATGGAAAGCTGATTCTCGGTGGACACATCTATGGCAATGAAAATCAAGCTGGCTCCGCTAAAGCGTCTTTCCGCAGTAGCGGACAACTCTGGCTCGAAGATAGTGGTCATATCTTTCAAGATCTGCATCCTAGTCGAAATTCCATTACCTTCCAGTCAGGGGCTCGCGTAATTTTTTCCCAAACGAATACACAGTATATACCCATAGGTGTAGTACTCCCTGATGTCACGATCAGAGGAGTAGGAAATAAACGCTTACAAGCTGATACACAGATCAATGGAACGTTGAGACTGGAAGGAGGCTTTCTCACCCTGGGAGATCATAATCTTACTATTAGTTCCGGAGGAAGTACCATCGGAGGTTCCCAATTATCCTATGTCAAAACCAATGGTAATGGCTTTTTGAGACGCAGAGTTAGTAGTACTCAAGTGAATTTCCCAGTAGGAAACAATTCTTACAATCCAATGAAGTTGTTTAACACATTCTCGGCTGCCACAGATTGGTATGGGGTGCGGGTGGAAGATGCGATCCTTATGGAAGGAACGGATGGTCAAGCATTAATCTCCGAGGTGGTTGACCGGACCTGGGTCATAGCCGAAGATGTTAATGGCGGCAGTGATCTCAATGTCGAGCTCCAATGGGAGGTAGCCGATGAAATGCCTGGTTTCGACCGACAATCCTGTTTCATAAGTCAATGGTCTGGCAGTGCTTGGGAGGTGCAGTCTACTGATGCCGCTAGCGGTAATGGACCATTTCGTCAGCAGTTAGAAAATGTCGAAAGTGT
>CAJXPD010000418.1 GCA_913057785.1 uncultured Lewinella sp.
CTATCCAGACGAATTTCTACGATTGCACCAGCTGCATCATTACGACTAGGAGCTTCGGCTACGACTTCGATAGCTGTCAGTCCAGTGAGATCTAAATCGTGATAGGCGAGATGAGCATTGTCTTCTGCTACGAAAACTACACGCCTGGGCGTGGTTAAAATCTGCACGCCTTGATTTAGGTCTGCTCCTTCGGGCATCAGAGAGGGATGGCGCAATGGAATGATTTTTTCGGCTGCGATAGTTTTTAGGTTTTCCGCCCCTTGGTCGGTATAGGCTGCACGTAGTAGGTATCCCCCTTGCCCCTGACTGTTTTCGGGAGCTTCTAGGGTATGTGTGCCAGCCAAGGGGAGCGCAGTGGGGGCTGATTTTGGGTCATTGAGTCCCATGATATAATCTACCATGAGCTCCGCCTCCTCCTGTGAAAAATCAGGATGAGCGCTCATTCCATGTTCACCCCATACCCCTACACTTCCTTTAATTATACGGCTGGCTAACAGTTGTCGATTTTGTGGTGTGTTGGGATACTTCTCTGCTACTGCTTGATAGCTGGGGCCAATAGATTTGACCTGAAGCCGGTGACAAGAGAAACAATCGCTACCATCAATTAAGGTGCGTCCTTTGGAAAAGGCAACCCAGTCATCTGTAGTACGATGGTTTTGAGCGATCTCGATGGGGTCAAAGCCTGGAGGAACATAGTCGAAGTTAATGGCTATTGCCTCACGGGCTATGTCGCCATTTGCAGTGCTTCCATCTTCTTGATCACGCACTTCTACCTGGTAGTCAATGGTACTTCCTGGGAAAAAGAAGGAGGAATTACCTCCTGCAATTTTTATATCGACCTCCGGCGGTGCGTTGCCGGCAATAAGCTCGATTTCTTGGGCTTCGCTGTTGTTTGCGGCATCCGTAACCGTCAGCCTTGCGCGATATAGACCGGCTTGATCAAGGGAAAGGCTTGGGTTCTTCCCTTCTAAGGTTTGTTCAAATCCGCTGTTCGAAGTAATTGACCAAGAATAGGAGAGCTCATCTCCATCATAATCGATGGTGCCGTCGGCGGAAAGTTGAACCTCCAAGGGTATGGCACCCGCTAATTTATCGGCGCTGACTTTGACTACAGGTGGGCGATTTCCTGCATTGTACTGCACCCTTTTGACCAATGAATTATCATTGCCTCTAAACCAGGCAGAACCGTATTCTAAAATGTATAAATCCCCGTCAGGACTAAATTGGATGTCAATAGCACTGATGAAGTCTTCGTTGGGTAGAAAAGGTTCCATAGAAAGGTAATTGCCTTCCTCGTCCATGGAAACGGCCATGATCCATCCGCGCATAAATTCGCTGATGAGCCATTTACCTTCGTAGTAGGTGGGAAAGCGTTTGTCAGAGGCGGGAAAGTCGGCCTGTCGGAATACCGGTCCACCAGTAGCGCTTCTACCCGCACTTCCGAGCAGTGGGAATTCTTCAGAGTAGGCATAAGGGTACCAGATGAAGGCAGGTTGAGCGGGTGGAAGCTCAGCTAGCCCAGTATTATTGGGAGAATGATTAACTGGCTGCTCAGCATCAAAGGCCTTACCTAAGGAATCCACGTAAGGGATATTGTTTCCTATGAAGTATGGCCAGCCAAAAAATCCTGGGCCTTTAGCCTGGTTAAATTCATCGTAGCCACGGGGTCCGTTCTCATTGTCTTCAGCTGAATCAGGACCTACTTCTCCCCAGTAGATGTAGCCTGTTTCGTTGTCGATAGAAACGCGCCAGGGATTGCGATGTCCCATGGTGTAGATCTCCGCACGAGCATCGGGTGTATTTTCTGGAAACAGATTGCCTTCAGGAATGCTGTAGCTTCCATCATCTTCCGGATGAATGCGTAAGATCTTACCGCGCAGATCATTGGTGTTGCCTGCCGTACGTTGATCATCTGAATTCTTGTGTCCGGGTCTTTCGTCTAGATTGGAAGTGCCTTGGGGAGGATTGACCGTATTGTTACCGGTGGTCAAGAAGAGGTTACCGTCTTTGTCAAAGACCATGCCTCCTCCGGTATGACAACATTCTTCCCGTTGCGTGGGATATTCTAGGACGACCACTTTGGTATCCTCATAGAGTGAATCATTTTTGTATTCCCACCGAGCCAAGACGTGCTTAGGTTCCTCAGGGTCAGCATAATGCATGAAGATCCAATTGTTGGCCTCGTAGTCAGGGTGGGCTATTATACCCATTAGTCCTTCCTCGGCTTCGCGAGAACGCCCTTCTTTATTTATATACTTAGTATTGACGGGAACAAAGCCAACAGCACGCATTTGTCGGCTTTCTACATTGAAAGCTTTCACTCCCCCTTTACGTTCTACGATGAGCATTTCTTCTTTATCTAAGAAGGTAAAGGCCATTGGTTCATCTAAGCTTCCTGCTTGATTTAGCGCGATCGTAGTGAAGCGATTTTCTTCCGGGGGAAGGAGCTCGGCCTGTTCAGATACAGATTGGCAGGCCTGCAATAGGCATAGAATTATCCCTAAAGTTAGGAGTCTTTTGATATTCATAAATCAGTTGATTGATCGTTTTAAGGGGAGGCTATCTTGTATGCTTTAAAAGTAATAAGAAAACGGGAAAGGTTGACCTCCTAGCTGGTACTATAGGGTTAATCCTCGATACATTCATGAATGTGGGAAACGGTGCATAGGGGAGGACCTAAAGACTAAACCGTCGTAGGAGGCAAATGCTACCAGGGATTGGAGGGCGGCCTGTATCATCAAGCCGCTCCGTTCCCCTAGTTTATGGTCAGAGGCCAATAGTAGATGTTTGATTTTGTCTTTGGTTGAGGAAGTAGTTATAGGTTTTCTGGTGCTATGCAGGGTGCTAAAGTGGAACTTATACTTTACAAACTTGTAGAGGGAACCGCTATTAATGCAAAATGGAAGTGGTCTCGACTTTACAAGCCATACCTTGTAATGTTTCCTGACTTACTGTGAGTTTCTGAGAAGAAGCTCGTTTAGGTACAGCTAAGAAATTCGAAACCACCTCATGATACATTTGCGCTGTCAAAACAAGTCTTAGTTGCTCTGAGTACGGCAAAAGAGCAAGAAATTGAAGAAAAGGGCTTTCAGTTATTATTCAAAAGCTTTCAACTCCTATTCAAGTGCATTCTAGACGCTACTATTTGCGCATGTCGGTGGGGCTATGACCAAATTTTGCCTTAAAATTGGTAGAAAAGTAGGCTGGACTGGAGAAGCCAACATCATATGCTATCTCCTTTACATTTTTGCTGGTACTGAGTAGCTGCTTTTTGGCTTCCTCTAGACGAATGTTCTTGATGAATGTACTAGGGTTTAAACCCGTCAGCTGTGTCAGTTTTCGATAGAAGTTGGCTTGACTCATGCCTGCCAACTTTTCCAAGAAAGGGGGGGTGAGCTTTGGATCGTCAATTCGTTCTAGAACGGAGGCTTCCAACGTTTTTAACCAGTTATAATCTGGGCCAAGTTTGTCTGCCACGCTATTATAGTTGCCGTTTTGGATGGCTTCCTTGATCTTCTCTCTTTGCAGGATCAAATTCTTGATCCGGACTAGTAACTCCTGGGCATCAAAGGGTTTGCTTAGATAAGCATCCGCTCCAGCTTGCAAGCCTTCGATCCTATTTTCCTGTGCTGCTTTGGCGGTAAGCATAATGATAGGTAAGTGAGAGGTATTGGTGTTTTGTTTTAGCTCATTACATACCTGGATTCCATCCAATTTAGGCATCATAATGTCTGTAATAATTAGATCGGGAAGTTCCTTCTTAGCGAACTCCAAGCCTTCCTCACCATCATAGGCAATTTGAATATTATACTGGGTAGCTAAGGTGTCTGCAATGGTATAAGCCACTGTTTTTTGGTCTTCTATGATCAATAGATTGGGGCGAGTAGGGAGCCGTATACTTGTGAGTTCCCGAAGGTAGCGGTCCAAGTCGGCAGAAGAGGACGTCTGTGCTTTTGCCGCTCTCTGTTGTACATTTATGCCTGCTTTTTTGGTGATGGGAAGTATTACGGAAAATATGGACCCTTTACCTAATTCACTTTCAACTTCAATCCATCCCTCCATCAACTCCGCCAGCATCTTAGCGTGAGAGAGGCCAATGCCTGTTCCTGCATGCTGATCATCTACCTGATAAAAGCGATTCCAGATCATCGGAATGTCTTGTTGGGCTATGCCCTTCCCGTTATCTGTTACCATTAACTTAACTTGGTGTTCCTCTTTCACCACCTCCAGCCTGACTTTACCTCCAGCGAGAGTATGCTTAATGGCATTTGAGATTAGGTTCTTTAGGATTTCGTTTAAACGAATGGGGTCAAAGTCCATGAAACACTCCTCATGTGAGCTGGAGAATTCAAAGGCAATTCCCTGTTGCTGACACCACTGCTGGAAAGTGGTCGACTCTTGCTGTAGAAAAGGCACGAGATCCGCTTGTTGCATTTTAAGGTGTAAAATGCCGTTTTCAGATCTAGCCAAGTCTAGTAATTGATCAACCAATTGGAGGAGATCGTTGCTGCTTTTTTGAATTTGCGCCTTTTCAAAGTCATGCCCTTGAATCCTATCCAAAAAGCCATTGATCACGGTAAGTGGGGTTCTGAATTCATGAGTGATGTTGGTAAATAAGGTGCTCTTAGCGGCCTCGACCCTTTGTGCGGTTTCTAGTTGTTCAGATTTTAATAGGGCCTCTTGGTTTATCTGTAGGATGCGATGTACCATCAAGATCGTCAGGGCCGTCATTTCGAACACGGTAGACAGGCGAAAAAGATTGAATTTATCGAATGAGATGGGGATCCAGGCATTTTGGATAGGAGTAGCGAAAAGTCCATAGATCGTGATGCCGGAATACCCAATCAAAAAGACAATATTGGTCCACTTGGGGTTCCTGATGGTAATTTGAAATAGGGTGAAAAAGATATATAGACATGATGCACTGATGATTAGGCCTGGAATGAAGTAATAGGTTGTCTGTTTATTGGGACTGCTTAAACCGAGTGGCACTTGCAGTAGCAGTAGCAGCAGGATAAGGATAAGCAGGGCCGCGAAGAAGCGAGAAAGGTGCTTGGTGAAAGAGAGTTTGATGTTTTCTAAACGATAATATTCTCCGATCAAGGCATACAAGAGCAGAATAGTGGTAACCCCCATGATCATCCGCATGGGATAGACAAATTCTCCATCAGCGGGAAACCAGAATTGGTAATCTAGTCCCGAAATACTCCAGGAGAACAAAAAGGAAGCGCAAGCGTACAGTAGATAGATGAGAAATAAGCGCGTTCGGGTAGAAAGAAATAGGACAGCAGCAATGAGTACGATCAGGACCAGGAACCCGTGGAAGATTCCTAAGAAGAAATATTCTTTTTCAACGAAACGAGGGAAGTATTTGGCGGTAGATAAATAGATGGGGAATTGTACAGGGTCCCACCGGTTTTCGATTCGCAGGTAGATTTTACGAGTTGTTTCAGCAGGGATGTCAAAGGGTAACGCAGAACTGCGGTATGGGAGCACTCTTTCCGTAAAACTGCCCTTCAGCCCTAATTGATAATGCTCCAGTAAATCCTGATCTTCAACTAGGTAGCCATCCATATGCCTCGTGAAAATATCCCCTAGAAAGAGGACCATAGAATAGGTAGAATCAGTGGGATTGGATACCTCAATTTGTACCCAGGCAATGGCTTCTCTCCGCTGCCCTACCATGATTTGGTCATGTGTTTGTGGTATAAATCGAAGCGTACTATCCCCTAGGATATCTTCAATCCGTAATGATTTGGAAGGGTCAGAAAAGATGGAAACGTAGGTGCCGATTTCAACTCTACCTTGGACGTCCGGTACCAAGATAGGTTGCGTAGCAGTAGCCTTTCCTGCAAAAAGGCTGAGTAGTAAAGTTAGGATCGTCGTACGAAAAAGCATGTGACAATGCGGATGGTCAAATATTAGACCTAAAGCTATTGCTTATCATCGTAAACCACAGCATTTTACTATCATTATTGACTAGTATTTGTGCTGACAATCGTTGGACGTCACTTCAGCTCAATCGAAGAAGTAAATAGATTTAAGTTGTTAGTTGAAGCAGAACATACTCAATAGCCAAAACCGCCTATTTCCTTCTCGTAGGAGATAAAAAGAGTCCAACTTTCAAATAGGCTCCATCACCTGGCTGCATGCCAAAGGCGGTGCCAGCGGCAGGGTCTTCTACTCGAGTATTGAAATTGGTCAAATACCCCATGCCGACCTGCATCCAGGTCCAGCCGTCGATATTGTACTGGTAAGTGGCACCCCAGTCGATGGCCTGTCTTCTAAAGTGAGCTATACTGAAGTCCCCTTGTTCATTCGGCACGTCCAAGGAGTAGGTTTGACTCTGGTACTGTGGGCCAAAAAGGAGCAAGGATCGATCATTGATATTATATCGCGCCTTTAGCTTGACCGGAATCGTGAATTCTAGACCAAACTTATCGCTGAAGGTCTGATTGTAGAAAGCAAAAGGAAGGATCTGCGTGCGACGGAAGCTGTTGCTATAGTAAGCACCGAAGCCATAGGTTAGGCGCTCAGATTTCTTGACACCGAAGGCAGCGGTAGCGCGGTAGATGGCATATCGATTATCCATGTTGATAATGCCTTGGTAATCTCCAGCATAGGAAGCTTCCAGTCTAAAAGCTGTATAGTATTTGCTATTAATGGCGTGCCCTGCACTAAGACTTAGTCGTGATTTCTTTAAGACCCGATCGTTCAGGCGTTGAAGCACGAAATTAGATTCTAACAACCCATCTTCTTCGAACTCATAGGATTCCTGAAAGTATTGTAATCCCAACAACACCTTGGTGCGCTCCTTGAGCAAGACGGGGATGCGCAGTTTTAATTCTAAGCGATCGCTCTCCGCTACGTGGCTACTATTGTTTGGTCCCTTATAATTGAACCCTCCTAGTTGGCTATAGTCTAACAGCAAACCTTTTGCTGGAGATTGATTAAGTACTCGAGAAGTAGCATATGGTTCAGCAGTTCGATCTTGGGCAGCTAAACAGAAGGCTGAAACTAAGAAGCAAAGAGTCAATACTTGTTTGCGCATGATATAGTCTTGGGCGTTATAGTGTAATGAGAAAGCTAATTCTCCTAATCAGGGTATTTTTCCAAAGTCCAGTTAAAAGAACGTCCGATCGTCTTTTGAGTTGTATGGGGCTCTCCGGAAAATAGGACTTTAAGTTTCTCTTAAGGATTTCCCTGTCAGATAGCTTTGATTTCGGTGTGGACTACAATTTGATTTTGGCGATCAAAAGAAGATTCAACCTTCAAATTCAAGTCCGTACCTGCTTATGACGTAGAATCTTTAAAAAGATACAGTTGAGGCCGGAATTTTCATTCTTCTCTCGACGAATGATCCCGAATCATAGCCAAAGCTTTGATTCGGGATCGTTGATCTATTCTGATAGGATGGTAGTTTTTTCTAGTATTTCTGCTTTTGTTCTTTCCTAGTTGATCCAAGGATCGTCTTGAGACAAGGTG
>CAJXPD010000419.1 GCA_913057785.1 uncultured Lewinella sp.
CCCTCCTGAATTTTTCCTTCCCAATGCTTTTTCTCCCAATGATGATGGCATCAATGATGTATTTCGAGCTGAGGGTACATTCGATGCCATAGACCGAATTGAAAGAATGCAGGTTTATAGCCGCTGGGGAGACCTGCTCTTTAATATGGAACGGAAAGGGCAAGGTGTGGCTTTAGGTTGGAATGGACTAGTCGATGGGCAGAAGGCAGAGGCAGGTGTGTATGTATATACGATCCAATGGAAAAATTTCAAGGGAGAAATCCAGCAGATGGCAGGGGATGTATTGCTAGTCAGGTAAGCACTGAAGAAAAAACAAGAAGTGACCCAACCTTTTGGATTAGTCATACCGTCTAGTAAACTAAACCCCATAAAGAAGAAATGAAAACTATCGCATGTAGATCATGACATTAGCTATGAAAACTGCTTCCCGCTCTAGTAGAAGGACTGGGAAAATAGTAGAAACGACCGAATCTCAGGGATCCATGACTTTTTATTCCAGGCATTTATATTCCCATGAATAATAGGTAGATCCTATACTGTTAAGGTAGAAAACTGTAACTCAGCTTATAATCAGTTTTGCATCCCCATAAAATCCCAAATGAAGCAAAGGCCGTGGTTTACCGCGGCCTTTTTGCTTTCTATCCGGATAATTCAGCCTAGAATGTGATAATCGAAGATAAGGGCTTACTTTTGCGGCAAAAAAATATGATAGTCGTAACGGGTGCCGCGGGCTTTATTGGGAGTTGCCTTGTCCGAAAGTTGAATGATGCAGGACATAAGGATCTACTCCTTGTGGATGATTTTTCCCGCTCCGATAAAATGAAAAACCTGGAAGGAAAGGAGAGGATTAGAGATATGGACCGGGCGGAATTTCCAGATTGGCTGGCCCTCAACGGGGCAGAGGTAGATTTCATTTTTCATATGGGCGCTAGGACCGATACGACGGAGCAGGACACAACGATATTTGACCGACTTAACCTGAACTATACAAAGGCCATCTGGCTCAGTTGCGCTACCCATGAAATACCGCTGGTCTATGCTTCCAGTGCAGCCACCTATGGGATTGGTGATAAAGGGTATAAAGATGAACACGGTATCGTGCATGACCTAGAGCCACTGAATCCTTACGGACGCTCTAAGAACGATTTCGATAAGTGGGCACTTCAGCAAGAGCACAACCCACCTCGATGGGCAGGCCTAAAGTTTTTCAATGTTTATGGTCCAAATGAGTATCACAAAAGCCGAATGGCCTCCGTCATTTTCCACACCGTTCGACAAATCAAGAAAACTGGTGGGATGAAGTTGTTCCGTTCTCACAAAGAAGGAATTGCCGATGGCCATCAAAGCCGTGACTTTGTATATGTAAAGGATGTAGTGGAGGTCTGCTATTTTTTGTATCAGCAAAACTTCCCGAATGGCCTTTATAATCTGGGTACAGGTAAAGCCCGAACCTTCTTGGACTTAGCCACTAATACCTTTTTGGCTATGGATCTCAGCCCAAATATCTCCTTCATTGATACGCCCGAAGATATTCGAGATACCTACCAATATTTTACAGAAGCTGACATGACAAAGTTAAAGTCGATCGGCTACCAACAGGAATTTTATAGTTTAGAAGACGGCATCAAAGACTACGTGCAGCAGTACTTGAAAGCAGAAAAGCCTTGGTAAAGCCATTTGGTATCCAATGACTTATGAAAGCAATTGATACCCTGATCGAAGAATTGGCCAAGCTTTCTTGCTTGCAGCAAGCTTGCTTCAATCCCTTTGCAGATCTCTGTGACAAACACGATCTTCCTGCGGCTACTTCTATTCGGAAGTCGAACCTGCGTAAGTATTTGCTAGCCCAATACGAACTCGGGCCGGATAGCCTCTGGGTAGGGGAGGCCCCAGGCTACAATGGAGTACGAAGAAGTGGAATTTACCTAATCTCGGAACCACAATATGAAGAACTAGGAGAGCGATTAGGAGGAATCCGTTTTCAAAAGGCTACCAAGACCCCGAACAAAGCTACGCAAAGCTCGAAGGCGGTCTGGAAATTAATTCAAACGTTGCCGTCCGTTCCGCTTACCTATGATGCTTTTCCATTGCATTCTTTCCGCAGCAGCCCTCCCTTTGTCAACCGTTCACCATCCAAAAAAGAGCTACAATCTACAATCCATATTCTGGAGCAGTTACTGGCCATCTATCAACCTAAACAGATCATTGCTATTGGCCGCAAAGCAGAATACGCCCTACAATATCTAGGTGTAAAAAGCATTTATGTGCGCCACCCAAGTAGAGGTGGAGGCCCTGCTTTTGAACAGGGGATTAAAGGGATTTATGGCATTGATGAACTTCCCCTTTAGAACAGACTTAGTTGTGGCGTGCGGAATTTCTCGAAGAGCTCCATATTGAAAGGCGGAGCAGATTTATCCTGAAAGTAAAGTTTTTTAGCTAGTTGGTATTGTTGTCTGATCATTTCGGCAATTTGCCCTTCTCCCCTCATCCGAATGCCAGATCGCGTATCACTCAATTGCCCATTATGACATTCTTTTATCTTATTCAATACCTTGTCGGCCCGATCGGGATAAGTTCGTCGGATCCAATCCTCGAATATAGGCCCAATGTCGCCATTTAATCGGACCATCGTATAGCCAAGGCTATGCGCTCCTGCTTCGGAGGCTTTTCTAGCAAGCCCCATTAGTTCGTGCTCATTAAGCCCTGGGATCATCGGTGCTGCCATGACGCTAACCGGAATCCCATGATCCGTCAATTGCTGCACTGCTTGGAAACGCTGTTGTATGCTGCTCGTCCTAGGCTCTAAAAACCTTCTAAGATCTTCCTGTAAGGTGGTGATAGACAAACATACTTTGACCAATTGATGCTCAGCAAGTTTTGAGAGAATATCTAAGTCTTTAAGGATATAGCTGTTCTTAGTAATAATACTAACGGGATGGCGGTACTTCCATAAAACTTGTAGTAGCGCTCGCGTAATCCCATACTTCTGTTCAGCAGGTTGGTAGGGATCGGTATTCCCGGATAGCATGATCGGCTTTGCAACGTACTGTTTTCTTTTGAGCTGTTTTTCCAACAGGGCTGGAGCATCTTTTTTTACCAAAATCTTCTGTTCAAATTCTAGACCAGCACTATATCCCCAATAGTTGTGCGACTCTCTGGCGTAACAATACACGCAGCCATGTTCGCAGCCTTGATAAGGGTTGATAGAATACTCAAATGGAATGTCAGGACTGTTTACTTTGGTGATGATGGTTTTGGGCTGTACGGTAATGTACTCGGTGGCCGGATTCTGCTCTGCAATGATAGCCGGATCCAATTCATAATTGTGTTGATGGAATCTATTGGCGGGATTATACTGCGCTCCTCGGCCTTTTCGGAAACTCGGCTCTACCATTTGTTTTAATTGTTTTATTTAGTTTCAAATATAAACAAAAAGTTTTTAAAAGGAAAGGCCTATTTACTTTTAAAAGGAGTGATCAGTGGATTGCAGATCCGTTTAAGGATGTGATAGAATAGGGTAGAAGGTGGGTTTTGTACTTATAATTGGCAGTTTGAAGGTACGATTCAATGGTTCAAGAGATTTTCTTTACATTTGGAAGGTTTTGTACGTACTTTCTCAAGCAAATCTACACTTACGTATATGGAATGGTTAACTAGCATAGCAAGAGGGTCACTGGGGATAGTGGTGCTATTGGGTATTTGTTATCTTCTGAGTAGTGATCGGAAGGCTATCAATTGGCGATTAGTGATTATTGGTACGATCCTGCAATTGGTTTTGGCTATACTAATTTTACGGGTACCCTTCATACGCACAGTCTTTGACTTCATCGCCTCCTTTTTCGTGGTGGTTCTTGATTTTACCGAAGCGGGTGCTGATTTTGTGTTGGGGGCATGGCCTGAGGTGGCTCAGATCAATGATGGTATGACTGGCGATGTTTTTACCGTGGGCTATGTGTTTGCTTTTAAGGTACTCCCTACCATTATATTCTTTTCGGCTTTGTCTTCCCTCTTGTACTATCTGGGAATTTTGCAGTTTATCATCAAGGGATTCGCTTGGGTGATGAGTAAGACCATGCAATTGACTGGTGCAGAAAGTCTAGCTGCTGCTGCTAATGTATTCATTGGTCAGACCGAAGCACCCCTAGTAGTGAAACCTTATTTGGAAGGGATGTCAAAATCTGAGATGCTGTGCTTGATGACCGGAGGTATGGCTACCATTGCTGGAGGTGTTTTTGCCGCCTATGTTGGATTTCTCGGTGGGAATGACCCAGAAATGCAGCGTGTTTTTGCAACGCATTTACTCACTGCCTCTATTATCTCCGCGCCAGCTGCGATCGTAGCTGCTAAGATGCTTTTCCCTGAAAACCGAGAAATTGATCTGGAGAAGCAGAAGTTGGACATCCCGCGTCAAGAGGTAGGAAATAATGTACTAGATGCTATTTCTCGGGGTACGACCGACGGTATTAAACTAGCCATCAATGTAGGAGCCATGCTGTTGGTATTTACGGCTTTCGTAGCCATGTTCAATTACATTCTACTAAATGGAGTTGGTAGCTGGACAGGGCTAAATGATTATGTAGTGGAAAATACAGATGGGCGTTTCACAGGTTTTAACCTGGAATACTTACTTGGATTAATCTTTGCTCCAATTGCTTGGTTATTGGGTTCAAGCAGTGCGGATATTATGATTGTCGGGCAACTCCTGGGACTCAAAACGACCTTGAACGAATTCTTTGCCTATGCTGCTTTGGAAGGTGTGCAAGATCAGATTTCTGAGAAATCTATGTTAATTGCAACCTACGCGCTATGTGGTTTTGCCAACTTTGCTTCCATTGGTATTCAGATTGGTGGTATTGGCGCCATTGCTCCTGGTCAACGTAAGAATCTTACTGAATTGGGTATCAAGGCCTTAATTGGTGGTACTGTTGCCTGTTTCTTGACTGCTGCTATTGCCGGTATGTTGGTGGGATAAAGGGCAAATTCTTAGGCGTTAATCAGTCGATAGTCCATGGTCTGTAGAAACCTGAACTATCGACTAATAGCTAGTATTCGACTTAAGTCACTACTTAATTATTGCACGGTAAGTTTCCAAGTCAAATCAAGATCTGTACTCCCATCTGTACTGCCTGAACTTGCGGTCTTAACATCAGGTTGGTGCTTTAGAATCACTTGGAAGTCAGCATCACTCATGGCATCTCCCGTGGTCCATGTGGTTGTCAAGCCAATCGGTAAACTATTTTTATCCGTATCACCATAGTTGATCGCATCGGCTCTATTGTCCACGTTCCCATCTCCAGCAGGATTGCCGAACGCACCATCCGTGAAGGCAAAAAAGAACATGTGTTCATCCCCTTCTGTTTCCACTTCCTCCGTTATATCTTCCATCTCAATGGTGTTTTCCAACGTAAGGCTAAGGGTGTAGGTAGTGTTTGGGGCTAGTACAATATCCTTGGTTACTTCCAAGTCTTGCACCCCTTCACCGTCCGGGTCTTTGGCTGTAGCAGTAATGGCTGTCCCACCTCCTTCTGGTGTAAAAGTCAAAAGAACATCAGTAATGATCTCTTCTTCGTTTTCGGCAGGTGGCGCATCGTCTTCATCCTTCTGGCAGCCGGTATTTAGCAATACTGCGCCTGCTAATAGTGTGTACATCAGATAAATTGAGAACTTTTTCATAACAACATTTTAGTTAATGCAACGATTGTGCAAATGAGTAGTAGAAACGCGAAGCTCATGGTGAAAATTGCGAGGAGTGAAAAAAACTGCGATAGTTGTGATGCGTGAAGAAGAGATAAAACTAGGATCATAAACGATGCGGACCAAAGCTATTTTGCTCTGGTCCGCTATTTATCAGGGGAACTACTCACTAGTTTTATGTTGCTTGGAAAACCTAGAACGCCAACTGCACGCCGACTTTACCAAACAGTCCATTATATCCGAATTGATTTACTTCCCACGGATACCGAAATCGTCCTCCCAAGTCTGTAATGAAATCTCCTTTTGCATCAATCGGATCTGGATAGATGTCAAATAGATTATTGATGGTTAGGTAGAAGCTCAGTTGCTGTGACACCTCATAACCCAGCACCAAGTCTGTAATGACTTTTGCGCCAAAAGTTTGGTCTTTTTGTGGGTCATTGGCATGTTGCCAGGTCACTTCTCCGAAGTAGGTATTGTTCAGAGAGGCTTGGAAGGCACCGATCTCCAACTGCAGACCAATAGTCGATTTGAGATTGGGGCGGGCGGTGGTTACGCGTGCTTGTTCTTTTCGATTGAAGATATCGTACCCGGCCACAGCAAAGACGGTTGGTGCATTGATCTGTCCGATGATCTTGGTTTCATTGTAATTCAATGCCCAATTGATATCGAGTTTTGCCTTCCGTCCAATTGGAATATCTTGATAGTTAGCGACCAGATCAATGCCTTGAGTTCGGGTATCCATGGCGTTCACGAAGAACTTAATACTGGTGACGTCAAATTCCTTTAAGACTTCTTCTACCGGATTGTCTGCATTATCATTCCCATCAAAGCCGATCTCCCCCGTAAATAGAACCCTATCCTTCAATTCGACCTGATAATAATCCAGAGCCATAGAGAATTTGGGGGTAAACTTGTAGGTAATACCTGCCGAAATATTGAAGGCGGTTTCCGCATCGAGACGGGGTACTCCAAGTCCTTGAATCACTGGACTTACATTGTTAAAGGTACCTTGATTCGAGATGGTGCCGCCAGAAATCAAAGTTTGGATATTGCTGAGGTAAATCTGGTGCAAGGAGGGAGCTCTAAACCCGGTGCTAATGGATGCTCGGATCGCGCCTTTGTCTTTGCCAATAAGTTGGCGTGAACTCAATTTCCAAGAGAGGTTATCTCCAAAATCTGAGTAATTCTCGTACCGCAGTGCACCACTAAACAGTAAGGATTTTGATGCATCCCAATCCAAACTTAGGTAGGAGCCAATATTGGATCGATTTTCGTTTAAGGCATTTTCGGGCCTTAGACCAGGAAAGGACTGAGCCCCTCCGTCAATGTAGGATTCTTCCTGTCCGGCTCTCACCTCAAAGGTCTCCTGTCGTAGCTCTAATCCCCAGGTGGCAGCGATTGATCCCCAATTCTTGCTGATGTCTAGGTTGCCAAGTAGGTGACTGAAGGTATATCCGCCTGGGTCGAATGAGGTGGGACTCGTTTCTCCCAAAGCCACATTAATGGTATTACCAATTAAATAATCTACCCCATTACCTCCGGCTGATAGACTGATATCCGTTTTCCATCCCTTGTTCTCAAATCGATTCCCAAGCGTGAGGTTGTAATCATTGATACTCGTCTCGAAGGTGGGGAGGAATCCTTCGTATTCTTGACCTTCAGGTGTCAGCAAGCCGAAGTCACTAGGAATCCAATAAGGAGTTCGATAGGCTGCGAAAGATTGGCCTTCCCGGTAGGTGTAGCCTCCAAAGGCATAGATGGAACCTCGACGGCCAT
>CAJXPD010000420.1 GCA_913057785.1 uncultured Lewinella sp.
CACCCGTTTCGTCTCCATTTTGAACACCATCACTACAAGTTGGTTCTACGGGACAAGGGGGACAGGAACCACCACAGTCGACGTCGGTTTCGTCCCCATTTTGAATGCCATCACTACAACTAGGGGTGCCACAAGGCGAGGTACAAGAAGCATTGGCTACTGAGTTACGAATCACATTGCCGGGTTGTTGACCAAAACCCTGGTTGAAATTGATACCAACACTTTGGATGTGGCAGTAGGACATAATGGTGCCACCTTGAGAGGGAACGCCAGGGAGGCCACAGCTGCCTTCCGTTTGGCCGGCGCATCCATCGATAGCCGTGTTGTTGCCGTTCCATACGCAGGCATGGGTATGCCGCGAACCCCAAAGATGGCCAAATTCGTGTGTAACCACCATGACCGACCAGGAATAAGTAGGTACATTGGCATAGGAACTCTGGATGCTGCTAAAACTAAGACTATTGTCTACATTTGGATTGCAAATACCTGAGAATCCAGCTGCTATCCCGCCGCTGGCTTGATAAGAAAGTAGCTGGCCAAGGTCCCCATTGATACTAGAAATATTAGCCTTGAAATCATTGAGCATCCCGGAGCTACTCGAGCTAGAATAGGGACTGGGTACATCCCAGATCACCAGTTCTGAAACTACTGAGCTGATACTTTCATTGGCGTAGATGGTGATTACTTGATTAAGCAGCCCTGTAACGTAGGAGGTAGCACCAGCCACGCCCCCTTTGCTGTTGTGAATATCATAATCTACTTCAATGTATAGCCGGATACAATCCCCTACACTCCTACCATCCGGATCGTACTCCAGGTCTTTTCTTTTGTAGCCGATACCATCATTTTCGGTAGAACACTCAAATTCTCCATCCAGAAAAACAGCTTCATCATCATAGACAATATGTTTGTCGCGAGCATTGTTTTCCTGGAGCCTACCCAAAACGACATTACGTCCATTCCAACTAACGAGTCCCATGACCTCTTTTTCGCTAATACTAATAGCAGCAATGGCACTTTCATCGCCTCTGATGATGCCTCTGTAATGCAAACCGGCATCCACCTTGGCTACCGCATTGTCAGAACGTCGCAAGACATTAAAATCCGACGAAAAGATATCGACTCTGACAAGTTCAAGTTCTAGCGGGGTCGTGAACTGCACAGGAATACGAAGGCTGATACTGGCTGGCTGATCTCTTCTCAAATTGCTGAGTAAATTGCCATCAATATCCAGTAAATTGTAATCTTGAATTTTTTCGTCAATGTCGATTGATTTCGATTGGGTGTCAAGTGTAAAAAGGTTTATGTTTTGAAAATCCATCCCAATTTTCCTGGCATGATTAACCAGGTCACTGGGTTTTTGCGTCTTTGACTGCGCTTGTCCCATGCCCATCCAGAGGACGACAAGTAGAAGGGGTAGAAATTTTTTAATCATCATTTTTAGCTTTCGTGTTTTAAGAAAAAATACTGCTGAAGGGGTCTGATTCAACACCACTACTGGTTCATGGGCTCCAGGCATAGTAATCCCATGGCTGGGGAAACCTCAACCTAATAGCATGGCGTAATACTTTAACTGTTCTCAGTTAAGCCATATCCGAGAAGCCGTGAAAAAACAGACTTATAGTGTTTACATAATGCGATAGGGACTAACAAACCTGAATCTCCTTTTCATGAAAAAGAAGATGACAAGGCTGTCCTAGTGTTGGGTTTGAACAAAAAGTTTGGAGAGGTTTGGGTGGGTTTTGGGAGCAAAAATTCAGCCTTTGCCATTCAATCTCTAATCACTATTCTCCACTTCTTGGCGATCCTGGGTCTCTTTTTAAAAGTGTCCTAATCCCAGTTGATCATCCAGAACCAATAGATGACGAGTCGATTTCGTCAGCAAAAACGAATTTTGAATTAGCACCTAATTGTTTGGTGCTCCTTAGAGGGAAGTTAAAATTAATAAAACATTCAATATTTTTATAATATAACAGCTAAACTTTATTGTGCGGTAATAACTATCCTATCTCTCGAGCATTTCCGGTGAAGTATTAATTTGCTTCTGTTCGCTGCAAAGTTGCTAGGCAGAGAAGGATCACACTCCTTTAGACATCTTGTTTTTATCTCATATATCAGTACTCCATCACTCCCTGAGGGTCATGGAAAAGAAGGCATTGACTCCTTGTACTTTGTTGTAGGTCATTTTCTACTGAAATAGTCTAGGCGGTCTAATAGAGCGAGGCCAAACGTGGTCAGTGTCTAGAACTTGAATACTTGGCAAATCCTTGACTTGCAGTATTTATGTCGTCTGCCTTTTGAGTTTTGCAAGGCCACAGAATTGGTTCATTTTTTAGCCAGATGGCGTAGGGCTGCTCGCGCTCGCGGATGACTTTATATTCACCCATTGCAAATCCCTTTTCAAAATCCTACATTTGTTATCATGGTCCCATAGTTCAAGGGATAGAATAGGAGTTTCCTAAACTCTAGATGCTGGTTCGAGTCCAGCTGGGACCACATCCGCATAGATTCAGGACCAGCTGGACGAGAAGTTTATCCCGACCATACGTCGGGAAGCCCAGCTGGGACCACAATGTCTCTTTATACGACTTATTGCGCTTTTCCTTTGCCGCAGGATTTCTTTAGGAAGAATTATTGTTTTATCAGCACGATGCCTTCAGGCAATTGGACATCAGATTTTATATCTCCATTATTAAGTTTTTCATGTCTTACCTTAATGATTCCTTTTGGCGTAGGATAGGTCCCTTCCACCCATTCCAGGTCGCCCAAGTTGGGTTCAATAGCAATCTTTTCACATCCGGGTGCTAAAATCTTAATTCCCAATACGTTTGTAGACAGCCAGGCGGTGGGGCCTGACGCCCAACCATGGCAATAACTATGACGCAAGCCTACGTAGCAATAATCGCCATAGGTGGAATGGACATCTACTTTTCCTTCGACTGGAAGTTCATCGATTCTTCCGGCGTCATTTAACCACTCTACATTAAAATCTTCCCAAAAGGTGGTTGCGCCCAGATCTAACATTCCTCCCCAATAGGTTCTGATCATCTCCATGGCACCCGTATAGTTCCCAGCTTTTGCCATGGCTTGCAGCATGTAATATCCGTAGAAAGTTGAAAAACGTTTTGCTCCATCGGATTCAATAATGGCATTGCCGGTTTGAGCTTGGATACTATTGGATAAGGTAAGTAATGCAGCCGCTTGTTTTGAGTCTGCCGGGTCAGGGGATATTTTCGCCATTAATTCTGATTTTGCTTTGCATAAGGCAGCAGTTTCATCGTCGCCTAAAATCTCGCAAAGTTCAGCCCCGGCGTCCAGCGTCATTTTTAGTAGGGCGTGATAACCGGCGTCGACAGCTTTGGGATCCGGGCTACTTGGCCAGTCCAGAAAGCGGTGACCATCCAGGTGCTCTCGTCCCTCTTCATCAACCATCGAACAAAACTTTTTTAGCAACTCCCTGAGATAAGTTTTCTGCTCTTTCAAGTAATCCAAATTCCCCTGGCTATAATACCACTCTTTATGAATGATTATCCACCACATAGAATACGAACTGATTCCATTCATCCATTCATTGGCCGGTGTAATATCACGTATCAGATCAAGGCTTTTGGGTACCACTTCATTGTATCCGAAAACCGATTGGATGGTCATCACTTCAGGATGTAAATCACCCACCCACACCAGGCGGTCGCGTTTAATACCATCCCAGAGGTAATCCTGCATATTAAGGTGAACGGTGTAAGCGCCGGTCTGCCAGATTTTATTCAAGCGTTCATCGTTGGAATTGAATGAGCCCAAGTAAGGTATATCCCGTTGAATGGATATGGCTCTAACTTCCTTCAATTTCAGATTTCTGCTGGAATCTAACAGCTCTATTTTCACAAACCTGAAGCCTGTATTTCCCACTTCAATTGCTCCAAGCCAGGGCAATAAAATCTCAAAATCACGCATAGCATGATCGTTTGTAGCACTGGTGCCCGGACCAGAGTTCATCGCCTCGCTCACCGATTCCCCAAAAGTAACTTTCACTCTTATGGGGACTTGCTTCGGAAACATCCCTGTTACCAACTGGATTCCTCCCTGAATTTCCTTTCCAAAATCAAAAAGGATGGCGGTCTTAGATGTATCTTTCCCTGTCATAGTACACAAGCTTGAGCCTACCAGATCCGCCTGGCCATTTCCGGGTTCCAGCAGTTTTTTAGCATTAATGATATGCGTACCGGATTCATCTGATTTCCAGAGGATTTTTTCAGGCGAGAAATATTCTCTGGATATCTCCTGTTTTGCTGAGGGAGACTGCGCTTTACCAGGAGAAGTAGTCGGTTGACTTTTAAGTGATAGGCATATTGATAGGAGTACAATAAGGCTTGTAAAAGTGATGCTTAAGGTTTTCATTCAACAGATTGGATTGTTTTAAGAACGTTCTCAATAGGATTAGTACGATCTCAGCATTGGCCTGGTCAAGCAGGTAGGGCCTCCGCCACCTTTAATACTTATCTCTGTCCCTTTATAAGAAATCACTTCGCATCCAGCCTCTATCAATGCGTTTTTAGTTTTAGGATTCCCTTCCACCATAATACATTTCTTAGGGGCAATGGCTAATACATTGCAGCCCATAGACTCAAATTCTTCTTCCGGAACTTCGATGAACTGAAACCCTCTTTGAATCAATTCATTTCTAAATTTAATAGGCATTAAAGGCGAATAAACCACCGCCAAATCTTCAGCTACCGGACTGAGAATAGACATTAAATGAAACACATCTTGCTGTCCCTTATAATGAGGCAATTCCGCTACGACTATTTCAACTCCATGTGGTTCGAGTAGGTGTTTCAGTTGTGCGATGCCTTCAGGATTTGTTCTATACGAATGTCCAACAGCTAGTGATTTTTCATCTAGCCAAGTCACATCACCACCTTCAACTGTTCCTGGAGCCTTTATCTCACCAAGGATTGGAATATTATTTTCAATAAATACTTTCTTATGGCTCTCAGGTTCATTTGCTCTTCCATGTTTCCCCATATTACATATTATCATCCCAAAATCCGTAGCGATAGATGCATCTCTGCAGTAGATAGCGTCTAAAGAAAGTGCTTGATCAAGCGGAAAATGATGAATTTCCGCTCCACTATTGCTGATGCTTTCTTCGAAAGCGGTATACTCCTCTATCGAAATATCAAAATCTGGCTGTGACAAATAATTTAAATCGAGCCATTGCGCTCTTAATTGAACCTCTGATATAAAAGCACTCTCCACGGGTTTAATAAAAACCGATTCTATTTTTAGATATTCTGAATGATGTGTAGTTCTCATAATCTTGTATTCTGCTTTATTACGGCTAATGGCAATCTGTGAAAAGTTTCAACAGCTGAGGTGTAGGCTTTTTCGGAAAGTGGAAGCTTAACATCATATGTCGGAGCTACAATCGGATTCCATTTTAGAGTTTTTCAGGTCTTTCAATCGATAAGAAAGGGAAAATGCTTCCAACAGCATTTTCCCAGGTATTTAGTGGCGACCTGAAACTACATTGAACAATAGATCATGGTATTCCGACAGATTCGTCACTTCCGCCTGCCAATAATTCACTTTCGTGTTAATCTGGGTGGTGTATTTACCTTCCCAGGCCGGTGTAATACTATTGTTCCAAATTTCAATTAAAGTTGAAGCACTAGAGCCTTACCTGCTACTTGCCAAGGTTAAAGGGCTTATGCTTTTGGGAACAGAAAGACATTTTCTTTAACCACATGACAGCATTTAAATTATTAACTATAATTCATAATACTCTTCCCAACCTTTTCTAGGTTGTCCGCCTTTCAACAATAAATTTGCCAAAGGATTGTTAGTAATTTGTTTAGTTTCTCTATCAAAAATTATTTTTGTATTCAATCGTTGTGCTATTACACCTAAAGTAAAAACTTGACTTAAAGGTCCTGCTACATCAAAAGATGAACGTGTTTTTTCCTCCCCTTTACAAGCCAACAAAAAGTTGGCATAGTGGTTAGAAGTACTTTCTGGAACCTCTGGCAAACTCGACTCCATATCTTTTGCTTTGTCCTCTGGAATAATGGATAAGGTACTTCCATGAGAGCCACCTTTGAAAGTTAGATCTTTACCATAGATAATTTTTCCTGGATTTAATTTTGCAGGTTTTAGTTCACCATCACTTGGTGGTGGCACATTTGGATCGATTTCTGATACGCCATACCCTTTTGGAACAGCCGGAATATTATCTAATCCGTCATACCAGGTCAAATCAACAGGTGGCATATCTCCTCTTTCTGGAAATTTAAATAACAATGTTGAAGACATTGGAAAGAAAAACGGATTGTGCCCGGTTATATATACTGGATCTACTTCATACGGTAATCCTAATTCTAGGAATTCATGTACCGTATCCATCGTATGAGCCCCCCAATCTCCCAAGGCTCCCATTCCAAAGTCGTACCAGCAACGCCACTGTCCATTCACAAAATCTTTTTGATAGTCATGGTGATCTGCAGTACCTAACCAGGTATCCCAATCCATTGTTTTAGGTATTGGTGTTCCGTCCGGAAATTTGGTCATTTTTGGATCAAATCCATGCCAACGACGACGGCCATTCATATGGGCTGTAACAGCAGTTACATCCTTTATAATTCCTGCTTCCTTCCATGCTTTAAACTGAAAATAATTGGCTTCAGAATGTCCTTGATTTCCCATTTGAGTAACCACATGATGTTTATTAGCACATTGCATCATCAATTCGACTTCTTGAAAAGTACGGGCCATTGGTTTTTCTACATATACATGAATCCCTAATGACATGGCTAGCATGGTAATTGGGAAATGCGAAAAATCTGGAGTTCCAACACTTACCGCCTCAATTTTATCGCCCATCTTATCGAACATTTCTCGGAAATCCTGAAAACGTGGCACATCAGGAAACATCTCTAATATCTTCAAGGTATGTTCAGCGCCCATATCTACATCACACAAAGCCACAACATTTGCATGACCTGTATTAAACAAAGATTTTGCCACTGACCCTCCTCGATGCCCTATACCACAAATGGCTATATCCACTTTGTCACTTGGCGCAATGTTGCCAAATGTCTTTCCTAAAACGCTTGAAGGAACAATAGAAAACATAGCTGCCCCAGTCAAAGCATTTGCACCTGTTTTCATAAACTTTCGTCTTTGCATAATCTTGAATTTTACTAAATATTATTTGTATTTGCATGAGAATTTGTAACAAGGCCAAGTCCTGCCAAAGCAGTAATACTTCCCTTTAGAGATGATCTAAGTCTTATAAAATGTGGACAGTTTCAGGTTATTTTCAGCACTTGAAAGTCAAGATAAAGTTTGTACCTCATTCTAAGTACTTTGTAACATAAGTTATTTGGGATTATGGGTAGCAGATTTTAAGTAAGCCCAAGGCA
>CAJXPD010000421.1 GCA_913057785.1 uncultured Lewinella sp.
AAGATCTACCTGGCGGCAGACAGGAAGTCAGCAAAGAACGCTTCTGGGATGGCTTGAGCCGGTGGCTCAAAAAGCGCATGCAAAAACTGCAATGCTGGTTGAGAAATCATCTCAAGCACAACGCATCGAACAATGTTTTACCAGGCCTCCCGCATCGGGTTATACTCAACTTACTGTCAGTCTGCTTTTGGAAGTTGTGGGAACAGACCTTAGCCTGACGGCTAAGGCATTTTACTCCAACACCATATCCACCACCAAAGGCATATGCTTATAAGTATTGGGAGCATCCATCTCCTGTAGATTATATTTTTCCAGCGTTGCTTTCGGCAGGCCTACTGTATCAAACACAAAGTGGTGACCAATCTTCAGCACACTATCCGTGTAAAAGACATAATCAAGACGCCCAGGGAAGAAGCCATTGCCTCGCCAGGTGTAAGTATGTGGTCTTTGGAAATGTGGTGGGTGCAGGTCTTTCAAGGGAGTGCTGTCCCAGTCTGGGGAAAAGGCTTTGCCATAGGTGGTTTCATCTTGAATACTGCCCTCCAACAGCGTATGATACTGTCTCTTCAGGCCTACCAAATTAGCATCCCCAGCCAGCATTATGGGTGTGCCTTTGGGTAAATTAAATGTCCCACCAGGGGTTTGCAGGTCACGGATAAAGGCGAGTATCTGGTCGGCTTCGGCTTGGCGGGCACTGTCTTGCCGACAGCAGGGCATACTGAGCGCGATGAGGGCCAATTGAGGTTCTTTGTGTCCTGGTAGTTGAAGTAGGTAGGCGGCACTATTGCCCAAAGGGACAACCGCTTTTGCTGGGTATGGACTCAACAAGACCGTTGCCTCGGCCCCGGACCTATAGGCATACCAGTTACCGGAACGGGAAGGAGGTAAGGCGGGCTGAAAATATTCCAGAATCTCATCTGCGCTGCCCTTATAGGCCTCCTGCAGCAGGAGCAGGTCAGGTGATAAGGCTTGATAAACACGGGTAAAGGCATCCTTCTTTTCTGGATGAAAGTGGCGGCGATTGACGTTGTGGCTTAACAAACGAAGATGATTAGAATCTTGACGTTCAAAGGTCACCTCAGGTAAGGGAGACCGAGATTTCAAGGTCGGGATATACCGCAGGCCATCTTCATCGGGAAGCATGTCTCCCCCTACCTCATCCACAATCACCAATCGAAAGGGCTTTTTCGGCAGCGTCATCTGGCCGCCCTCTGCCTTTGCCCCCCAACTGAATGCCCATTCAAAATGAGCGCTAGTTGTTGACGGAGCTCCTACTAGTCCGAGGTGTTGGAATTCTAAAGCAAGGGTATCCTTGCCTTCCAGGAGTTGTCCTCGCCGTTCCCCAAAAGTAAAGGAGAGATCCGCCCCTATTCCACCAATCTCCTCTCCCGTGCTCGGATCATCATCGGTATCCAAATAAATAGTGATACGGTTTTCTCCCTGCCACAAGATTTCTTGATCTACTTTTAGGTAGAAATGCAAATATTCATCGTTGTCAGCGATGCCAAGCTGAAGGAGATCTATAGCCCCTTGGACGGCTTCAGGTTTCGAGTCATCCACAATTAAAGGAATAGCCGCCCAGTCTTCAAAGCGACCGTCAATAGCCAGCTCGGACTGTGCCATTAAAGAGACTGACTGGCAAAAGAGTAATAACAGTAGGTGTACAGATTTCATAGTATAATACTACGATTTTTGATAGATAAATCCGGTTTTGAACCTTCTAGATTCTAGTAAGATCAGCAATTTAGCAATCCTCTTGGCAACTCCTTCAGATCATTCGGAAAGTGTCTCGACCCTTTCGGAAAACCAATCCCTTCTTTTGGAGGAAAAGTCCACATTTTATTGAAATCCCCTGCATCTTACCACTAACACCACTCCTGTAGTCATACAGATTAGATTGTAGAGTCATGGGTTAAACCAAAGGCCGAGATATTTTCTATTTTAGTTAAAGCACACAAAAGCTCAACTTCGATGATCAATAGTCGACAACTGGCTGCCATTTTATTTGCTGACATTGCAGGCTACACGGCTTTGATGCAAAAAGACGAGCAGGAAGCCTTACGAAAACTTCAGCATTTCAGAGAAGACCTAGAAGCCTTCGTCCCGAAATTTGGCGGGCAGATCATCCAGTTTTATGGAGACGGTTGCTTAATGATTTTCAATAGCGTAGTGCGGGCGGTAAACTGTTGCATTCAGCTGCAAGAATCGCTAAAGTTAGAACCTCATGTGCCCGTCCGTATCGGTGTGCATCAGGGGGATATCATCATGGAGGGCGGCAATATTTTTGGCAACAGTGTAAATATTGCGGCAAGAATTGAATCCATGAGCATTCCTGGCGCTGTACTATTGTCGGAAAAAGTGCGGACCGAATTGCAGAATCAACCCGATATCGATCTCGTGTCCTTGGGTCATTTTGAGTTCAAGAATGTTGAGCATGCCATTGAAGTGTTTGCTGTGGCCCAAGAAGGATTCCCGATCCCCCAGAAGAATGAAATCAAGGGAAAGTTCAAACAGCAAAATACGACTAAATCGATTGCTGTTTTACCCTTCGAAAATCGCAGTTCTGATCCAGAGCAGGAGTACTTCAGTGATGGTATTACCGAAGAAATCATCTATGGACTTTCTCAATTAGAGAACTTACAAGTGTCCAGTAGGACTTCCTCTTTTGCGTACAAGGGTTCAAAAGAGAGTGTACAAGCCGTTGCAAAAGCACTAAAAGTTGATACCATCTTAGAAGGTAGTGTCCGAAAGATGGGGAATAAAGTGAGAATTGGGGTACAGCTGGTAGATGCAAACAATGGATTTCAGGTTTGGACAGAGCGCTTTAATCGAGAGCTTGAAGACATATTTGCCATTCAGGATGAAATTGCGGAGAAGGTGGTGCGCAAATTGGAGCTATCTCTGTTAGGTAAGGAAAAAAGCCAGCCTATTATTGGCCGGAAAACAGATAACGTCAAAGCTTACCAACTGTATCTACAGGGTCGGAACTATCTAGATCAGCGCATCAATGTCGAAGCAGCCCTCTCCTGCTTTGAACAAGCCGTTGCACTAGACCCTGCCTTCGCTGCCGCTTATACCGGCATGGCTTACGCCTATTTCTATAAAATCACCTTTGCGAATTACGCACCGAATGAGGGTTTCCCCAATGTGCAAGAAAATGTCCGGAAAGCCCTGCAGGCAGATGGTACGATCGCCGAAGCGCATACCATGCAAGGCCTGCTGGATTTCTACTACAAACACGACAAGGAAAAAGCACGTCAAGAGTACGAAAAGTCTATCTTGTTACAACCGAAGGTGGCCGACACCTATCGGATCAAAGCCTATTTCCACAGTATGATTCTCGAACTTGATGAGGCGATTAGCTGTGCCGAAAAAGCCCATGCGCTAGAGCCCATGAGTGTCAACAACTGTATGAGTTTGGGAGACATTTACTATCGCGCAGGGCAGTACGCCGGAGCCTTGGCTGTACTTGAAGACCTCCGGGAAAAATATCCAGACAATGCTACGGTTAGAGATATGTTAGGTTCCTGCTATCTGATGACAGGCCAACTTGAAAAGGCTAAACTAATCGCCGAGTATCATATGGAAGTGCCTAGTCAAATTCATATCTACACCGCTAGTCGGTACTTAATCGCGCTCAAGACAGGTGATCGGGAGCGTGTGATCCAGTTTCTAGAGCATATGCTAGAACTAAGTCGAACTGTCTGGGTCAACCCCTCCTTTATTTCCTTTATCTACTATCATTTAGGGGATACAGAATTGGCCAGCCAATACTTCCTTAGAGCGTTTGAGGAAAGGGATCCAGGTGTGCTCTACTGCAATGTGGATCCGCTGTGGCAAGAATTCAAGGAAGGACTTCCCATCGTGCAAGAAAAGTTGAAGACGCTCCAACTGATCAGTTAAGACTCAAACATCGCTTATGAAAATCGGAATAGTTGGGGGATCCATCGCCGGATGCTCAGCGGCCATATTGTTGGGCAAAGCAGGGCATGAGGTGACTGTTTTTGAACGTTCCTCCCAATCCCTAGTTGGGCGAGGCGGGGGCATTGGAACCACACCGGCGCTTCTCCAGCAGTTGAAGGAAGATGGCCTAATAGATCGCGACTTCCCCGCCTTTCCCATCCAAAATATGCCCTTCGTCGGTAAACACCCAGATTTTGAGCCCTACGGTAGAAAGGCCTGGGCCATGCCGATGAGTTTTGAGGTGTTCCACTGGAATGCCCTGTGGAGGAGCCTTCGAATGAGGGTCCCCGAAGATAGCTACCGAGCTGGCACCGCCATTGTGCATGCAGAGATGAAGGGAGAGCTGGTGATCCTAACTACCCAGCAGCAAGAATCTTTTGCCTTCGATCTGGTACTCTTCGCAGATGGGTATCAGTCAATGGGTCGTAAACTATTGTTCCCCGATTCAAAATTGCGATACCGAGGCTATGTGCTTTGGAGAGGTTTACTACCCGAAGCAGAGATGTCAGAAGACTGCCCACTAGGAGATAATATCCTGAGGCAATCTTATGGCCAGGAGCCGGGACACAATGTCATGTATTACATCCCCAGCCAAGATGGTTCTATACAAGAGGGGGAACGGATTTTCAATTGGGCAGCCTATATTGCCGTGGATCCTAATCAATTGGATGAACTGATGACCGACAGAGAAGGAAATATCCGTAATGGCACCATCCCTCCTACCTGGGTACACCCCAATACCGAACATCAGCTAAAAACTTTCCTTTACAAGCAACTTCCTGACTATTATGCGGAGATCATCTCAAAAACGGATGGGAGCTATATCCAAGTTATCTACACCCTAGATGCGGAATCCTATTATCGGGATAAGATGTGTCTAATCGGCGATGCCGGAACCGTTATCCAACCCTTCACCGGTTCAGGTATATTCAAAGGCTACAACAACGTCAAGGACCTACTGCAAGCTTTGAATGAAAATGCCACGCTGGAGGAAGCTCTGCAGTCCTGGAGTGATTTACAAACTAAAAATGCCAGGCGAATATTAGTGCTGGGTGAACAAATGGAAGGTGCCTTCATCTGGAAGCAATTGGATTTTTCATCAGCTGATGACACAACCGTCGCTAAATGGTGGAAATCCTCTGTGACCTTTCCCGACCACTTCAGTTATGAAAGGTGATAGAAAAAAAGAAGGGAAACCTTAGGTAGAGGAAGACAAATAATCCGTCAGCCTTTCTCCAATAAAGTAATTCCAACCGCCGATACAGCTTTCCCTTTTAAACTCCGGAATGTCTTCGGGAAAGTCTTCTAGCACCTCGACCACCACTTTCAGCTTCAGCTGATCTTGCTTTGGCAGCAAAGAAAAGGTGAGTATAGATTTGCCAGGATACTCCGGATATCTCCAACTGTAGGAAATTTCTGTTTTGGGTGCCACATGAGTTACTTCCCATACATGGGTAAAATTCCGACCTTCATTGGTAATCAAAAACTGAGTTTGAAAACCAACCTCCGCCTTGAAATCTGGGATATTATTAAAATACCATTGCACCATTTCCTCTGGCTCGACCAAGGCCGACCAGAGTTTGTTAACAGAAGTGTTGATCGGATATTCCAGGATGATGGGACCTTCGGCTCTTGTCATGATAGCGGTTTCTACCACTAAGGTAACAATTCTCTAGTCCATTGAATGCTCAGTCACATAGGCCATAATCTTCTCCGCCCCATCTATCCCAATTTGATAATCTAACACTTTCCCTTCTTTATCAATCAGTACCGTAGCCGGTAAAACATCAGCCCGATAAGCCAAGCGCACCTGGGTAGTAGAGTCCACAAAAATGGGATAACTGATATGTAGTTCGTCCACAACATGCTTGATTTTCTGGAGCTCCGTATCGTGGTTTCCACGAGCTCGGTAGTCCGTAAAACCAATCAAACCCACTTTACGATCCTGGTTCTCTTGATAGAATTCCTCCAGCATCGGCATTTCCTTCAAGCAGGGTCCACACCAGGTAGCCCAGAAGTTCAGGATGGTGAATTCGTGGTTTTTCACGTAAGTGGAAAAAGCCTCCTCTTTTGTCTGATTAAAAGACTGACTGAAGGTCAAGGCCGGAGCTTGATTGCCCTGCAAAACCTCCATGGAACTATCTCTGGATTTGTTGACTTTTTCGGCATTGTAAACATTAAAGTGTAAATGGTTTACGGCCCAAGAACTAGCCAATAATAGGGCAAAACCGACATACTTTCCCGTGGACAGTTCTTTCCGTCTACGGAAGAGAAAAACCAAGCCTGCAATGACAAATAGGCCTCCTAGAACGACGGGCATAAGATCTTTCCCCTGGAAAAAACCGGTAAAGGCCAACACGCCAAGGGCAATATTGATGAGGATCAATAACAGTAGAAAGGGTGATATATATTTCATAGTGAATGAGACGGCTAGGGAGTTAATTCGGTTACAACAAGAACACTGTAACTACGATAGCCATCCATGGAAAGGAGATTAGAAAGACCGGGAATCACGTTAATTTTCGTAATTTAAAAACCCAGAACGATCCTGCTACTTAACACTCATCCTTCGGATGCCAAGGCGGGGAATTGTTTTACGCTAAGACCAACTAGTATGAACTCCAGAAGAAAGTTTCTAAAGAATACAGCTCTATCAGGCTTGGCCATCCCGGCCTTGACAGGTTTCTCCGCATCCCCTTATCGTCTAGAGAATATTGATCCCTCTTTGCAGGGAGAAGCCTACTGGCGCCAAGTACGCATGCAGTTTCCGCTTAAGGACGGGCAAGCCTACTTCAATACCGGTACGATGGGTGCCATGTCAGGTTATGTCCTCAATAAGGTGATTGATGACTTACACTATAGTGCAGTCCATATGGCAGAGACCGATTACAAGGGAGAAGGGCCACAATTGCTAAGTGGCTATGCTGATCAAAAAGAGCTCCGCACAAAGATTGGGGTTATCATCAATGCAGACTATAAGCAAATTGCCCTCACCCAAAATGCCACTTTCGGGATGAGTTATGTGGGTAATGGTCTTGATCTGAAAGCTGGAGATGAGATCGTGAATACCGATCAGGAGCATGGCGGTGGTTTCGGAATCTGGAAACTCATGGCCAAAAGAAGAGGCTGCATCTACAAGCAAGCAAAAATGCCGGTACCTGCTAATGATCCCAATCAAATATTTGATGCCATCTTTAAGGAGGTTACGCCTAAAACCAAGGTGATTGCCGTCCCACATATTATCTCTGTATATGGTGTCGTGATGCCCGTGAAAGAGATTTGTGCAGAAGCACGGAAGCGAGGTATTTTCACGATCATTGATGGGGCGCAGGCGGTGGGTCAAGTGAAAGTAGATGTGCAAGATATCGGCTGCGATGCTTATTATTCCAGCCTGCATAAATGGCTATTGGCCCCCTCTGGTAATGGTATTTTGTATATTCACAAGGATGCCA
>CAJXPD010000422.1 GCA_913057785.1 uncultured Lewinella sp.
CCCGCTAGGGGTTAAATATACCTAGCCATGAATACCGGTAAATCCGCGCCTATGGGTACGGGTTATAACCCAAGTCCTGAAGTATGTGGAGCCCGATCAATAATCCTTCGCCATGGCCTCGGCCATAGGATGGACAAAAAGCCGCCTCACCTTCTTGGGCTTATCCAAGATTTTGTAGAAGGAATCTAGGTACCTGACCATGCGTTTTCTATCTCTTTCAGGTAGTAGATCAAAATCCTGAATGGTTTGGGTGAGGGTCTGGCGCTTTTCTTTGAAGAGCTCCAAGACGGGAATCAGATCTTCCATGGGTTTTAAATGGCCTAAGAAGTAACGCTGTTTCACGGAAGTGAAGCCAAAAGCAATGTTGGTGGTGGCATAGGAGGCATCGACCATGCCCGAGAAGTCGAAATCGTAAGGAATGGGGATCATCTCCCCACTTTGCAAAGAAATGATCTCCGAGTTTTTGCAGGTGGGGAGAATCCAGTCGGTGTTTCCAATAAGGAACTGGAAAACCTGAAAGATGGTGTAGTGATGTTGGTTGAGATGATTGGGGCGCATGCACTTCAAGTCACTCATTACGGCATTGACGCGATGAATGAGTTCTTCTCGATCTTCGATTAAAAAGCCGGTGAATTGTCTATTGGAGCGACCGGAGAGGGAATCTTTTAAACTGAAGTCGACCAGTTGTACTCGAAGACTATTGTCAGTCAATTTGTTATATAGTTTATAGATGAGATACTCCTTTAGTACATAAGTTTGGTACTCTTCGTTCGATTCGCAGGGATATACGAGTTTAAACTCGTTCAGCTTTTTGAAGTTCCGTTTTTTCAAAGACTTATTGGAGTACTTGATTTTGATGGGTGGATTTTCGCAGTGTCGACTGCGATATTTTCCCCGGATCTTCACTTTTACTTCTTCAGTAATCTCTTCTCCATTGGCAAAAGAAAGTTTGGCTTCTCCCCAGTGATAACTTTGCCGGAGCCAATCGGCATATAGGGTGTCGATATTGGTAAGGATTTGCAGAGAGATTTTCTCTTCCGCTTGCATTCTGTCTAATAAACTGATTTGGGCTTCCGAATGTTCTTCCTGTGATTGTAGGTTAAAGGGAAGATAGAGTAAGGATAGACAAAAGACTATCCCTAAGGAGATTCTGCGAATTGGTGTCATGACGAGGTTTTGTCAGTTAGTATTATACCAATTATAACAGGTCACGACATTTTTAGCTATGAATTTATCCCCAATCATCATAGAAATGTCAGTAGAAGACAATTATCTCTGTTGTATCGAACTAAATCTTCCCTAAAAGACTTAGAATAGTATGAAGCAACAAGAAGTATATCAACCGATTAGTTGTAACTTCTACGATCATCTAGAGGCTACAGCTACCATGCGTAAGCGCGTCATTATCCATTATCTGGATACCAGTGGTAAAGAAACCTCAACCTTGGCTAAAATCAAGGACCTTTTCGTCAAGGAAAAGGTGGAGTACATGGTGCTAGACAATGGATTAACCATCAGATTGGACCACATTCTTGATGTGGATGGTCAGCAGCTGGCCGCTTATTGCTAAGTCTTATTTTTGGTATTCGTAACAACCGATATCCGGTGTAGCGTCCCGCATCGTATTGGCGAGATCTGTCGTGATACCAGGCAGTGCAGGAGCTTGATCTATAGCAATGGACAAAGAATCTAGGTGATAATCATCGCCATTAGGGTCTACGAATAATATGTCCGTACGCTCTCCATTTTCACAAGGTGAGCACTGATCTACAAAAAAGTTGGAATAGGCACCCTCATCTGCCTCTAACAGATCGTCTACTCTGACGATGCAATCCTCGAATTTAACATTGAATTGGTCGGGTTCCTGACCATCAAATCCATCATCGAGTGTGATCTCATCTCTCTGTGAACCAAAGAAAATGGAATTGCGGAAAGTGGCATTCAGTCGAAAGGCTGCATTGCTCTGACAAGTGGCGTCATAGCAAAAGAAATTGGTGGCAGCGAGTGCCGAGGCATCGATGCCGTAGCTGGCCACCGTGCAATGATCCATCGTATAATCTCCACCTAGAATAAACTGGACGGCGTTTGCGCCATTATTGTAGACGAGGGTATTGGTCGCTTTAATCGTACTGCGATAGCCGACAATTCCGCTGCTGGAGGTATTGTAGATTTGTACTTTGTCCAGCGTAGCGTCACCCGTAGAATCTACATATATCCCGAATATTGAGTTACGAATGGTCGCATTTTCGATCTTACTCCCTTTACTTCCGCGCCCGATAATAATGCCGTACCATTGCCCCGCTTGATCCAAAAATGACTCCTCCAAACGATCTCCTTGTATGATGACCGGTTCCTCCGGGGTACCCTTTACATGTAATTGCCCTTCACTCAAAACATAGAGAAATCCATCATTAAAGACACCGAATTGATCATTTTGCGCGATCCCTCCATGGACATGTACCCGCGTGCCCGCCTCAATCTCCAGTCGGCAACTATCGATGAATACCTCCCCAAAAATGACATAGGGTTTGTCATCATCCCAAACGATGGATTCATCACAGGTTAAAACCACGGGTACGCCTTTATTGAATCTACTGGGAAAGTAATTGGCGTTTTGCCCCCAGGCCTCCAAATGCACCCGTTGGGCATTATCGCCAGATTGGATAATAACTTTTTCCTCAATGATAAAAGGGCTGATAGATTCAGGATCATCGGGATCAATAGTCACTTCCACAAAAACGTATACACTGTCGTTTCCCCAGATTACGGTATCGTCGATTTCATCCCCGGGGTTTCCATCCACATTCATCCGAAAGAAGGAATTGCTCCCATTCTCCAAGAAGATCTTACCCACACTCACGGCCTGGTCACTGGGGTTGATGATTTTGAAGTAACGCGTGGCCGAACCGCGTTCCGTAAAGACGGTGTCAAACCGTAGGGTATCCAGCGAAAACTCCAGATCTACGCTTCCATCGGTAATAAATGTTTCTTCCTGTTCACAAGCGGTAAATAGGGCTAAAACGGCTATAACGATTAGTAACAAGTAATCTTTCTTCATCCTGTTCTTTTTCAGAGCTGTAAAAGTAGAACGAAATATTGGATGGGCTAGTCTAAGGGTCACTTTTTTTTGGAGTCTTGGTCGCCCCAGCGTCAGGGAGTGGATTGACCGGGATTTCCTGCAAGATAAGCTCATCAATTTATACGGGATGTACCCTATTGCGATACCCATCAGAGGGAATGTCCGGTTTTCCGTCGGTTAGTTACTGCCAAATGTTCTGATGCGGACAACCAAGTTCCTGGGAATTCTAGTAACTTTGCCAGCGAAAGTGGAAGTCTTGTCTGCAATCGAGAATCAGTGAGTTAGGAAGCTTAGATTCTACCTATCTTCAAGGATTCCAAATTACTAAGAAAAGGTAGCTGGGGTTTTGCAGGTATAGACGGATACTATCTATTGCTCCTTCGACAAAATGCCCAGTGGATTGACGTGAACTAAATATTTGAAGCATTTTGGATAAACCAATCATAGACGTAATTATTCCTGCCTATAACGAAGAAGAATCCATTGGCCTGGTTGTAGCAGATATTCCAAAAGAGTGGGTACGAGAGGTGATCGTGTGCAATAATGCCAGTACGGATGAGACCAAGGCGGTGGCTGAAGCGGGCGGGGCAACTGTGCTGGATCAACCCCAGAAAGGATATGGAAGTGCTTGTCTGAAAGGTATAGAATACGTCAGATCAAAACCGCAAACCGAGCAACCTGATATAATCGTATTTCTGGATGGGGATTATTCGGATCATCCAGAAGAGCTTCCAGGTTTGGTACAACCAATTATTGAAAATGATGTTGATTTAGTGATTGGTTCGAGGGCTTTGGGAAATATGGAATCCGGCGCCATGATGCCTCAGCAGGTCTTTGGCAATTGGCTGGCGACTAGTTTGATACGACTATTTTATCGGTATGAATTTACCGACTTAGGTCCGTTTCGGGCCATAAAGTGGAAGCAGCTGCTGGCTATCAAGATGGAGGACCCGGATTTTGGCTGGACCGTCGAAATGCAAGTAAAGGCGGCTAAGTTCAAATTGAAATGTACAGAAGTGCCCGTGACCTATAGGAGGAGAGTGGGAGTGTCAAAAGTCTCGGGTACGATTCGAGGAACGATACTGGCGGGGCACAAGATTTTATGGACAATCTTCAAGTTGTTATAAAGGTGAATTCAGGAGTTGGTTACTGCCCTAACTCCAACTAAAATTAAGTTTGAAATGTCGATTTTGGCCTACACTGTTTTAGGACTTTACTGCTTCACACTCCTGTATGTGACCGTATACTGTGTGATGCAGATTAAGTTGCTATATCATTATCGAAGAGGGTTAGCGAATGCGATGCCACCAACTCCCGCGCAGCCTGCCCGTAAAATGGCTATGGTAGAAGAAGGAGCTTCGGCCTGGCAAGAGGAGCAACATCTAGATACCTTATCAGGGTCGAACGAGTCGGAAGAGCTCCCTTTCGTGACGATCCAGCTCCCCATCTTTAACGAACGGTTTGTTGTAGAGCGCCTGATCGACAATATCACACAATTCAACTATCCCAAGGATAAATTTGAGATTCACGTACTTGATGATTCAACGGATGATACGGTAGAGATCACACGGAAAAAAGTTGAAGAATACAAGGCCAAGGGCTTTCAAATAGAACAGGTCACCCGAACGGATCGGAAAGGCTATAAGGCGGGAGCTTTGAAGGAAGGGATGCGATTTGCGAAGGGAGACTTCATTGCCATATTTGATGCCGATTTCCTACCAAAGCCGGATTTCTTGCTAAAAACTATGCCTTGGTTTCGCGATCCTAGCGTAGGCGTGGTTCAAACTAGATGGGAACACATCAATGAGGATTACTCTTTAATTACTCGTCTTCAGGCCATGCAATTGAATGTCCACTTCCGGGTGGAACAGGTAGGCCGGATGAATGGCAACTATCTGCTGCAATTCAATGGGACGGCTGGAGTGTGGCGACGCCAAACCATAGAAGAGGCTGGAGGCTGGGAAGCCGACACCTTGACTGAGGACCTCGACCTCAGTATACGTGCCCAACTTAAAGGATGGAAGATCCGATTCTTGGAGAACGTAGGCTCGCCTGCCGAGTTACCCATTGAAATGAACAGCCTGAAATCGCAGCAGTTCCGTTGGATGAAAGGTGGTGCGGAGACAGCCAAGAAGATGCTGCCCACCGTTTGGAATTCTGATCTAGGTTTGGGTAAAAAGATTCAGGCCACTATTCATTTGCTATCCAGTACCGTTTTCGTTTTTGTTTTTGCTATGGGGGTATTTAGTGTGCCTTTGTTATTCTTGTTCAACGGACTGATGGAGGATGGATTCAGCAAGGACTTCTTTGCCTACTTCCTGGTGGGCTTAATGAGCATTATCGCTGTGTATTTTGCAGCCAATGTGAATCCGAACGAATCTGGTGGTTTTTCAGTGAAGAGGATTCTGAAATTCATATTTCTCTTCCCTTTGTTCTTGGCCTTATCCATGGGGCTATCGTTGCACAATACCATTGCCGTCTTGGAAGGATATAGAGGGAAAAAATCTCCTTTTGTGCGCACTCCTAAGTTCAACATCAAGTCCATTAGAGATAAGCTAAGTAAGACCAATTACCTTAACCATAAGGTTTCTTGGACTACGATCTTGGAAGGGGTCTTTGCGTTGTACTTTTTGGTAGCCGTGTTGGGAGCCATCTATCTACAAAATATGATCTTCATTGCTTTCCACTTGATGTTGTTCCTGGGGTATGGAGCCATCTTTTTCTATAGCATTAGACATATGCAGTTGCGGGCCTCTTAAATGATGGGGCTGATAGCGCAACTGAGAGAACGTAAGGCTTGGGCATTTCCAGTTGGAGGTACATCCTGGATCTTGGCCTTGTTGATGCTGGCAGCCTTGCTATACTTAGGGGTTGAGGTAGGACAGTCTGACTTTACTCCGCTGATCAGTATTTATAGCTTTCTCTTTCTCGCTTACCTATGGGTTTTTAGAACCACCAAGGAGAAGGACTTGGGGTTTTGGCTCCTGGTAGCTGTGATACTCAGATTGAGCCTGGTATTTTTGTTTCCACTTTTATCGGATGATGTATATCGCTTCATTTGGGATGGCCAATTGGTGATCAATGGCTATAATCCTTTTAATTATCTGCCTACTACGCTAATCAATGAGGGGCCAGCCGTACCGGGTTTAGACTGGGAACTGTATGAGGCCTTAAATTCTCCGGATTATTTCACCATCTACCCACCTATTGCGCAGGCTACCTTCGCTGTCGCTACCTTTCTGTTTCCCAATAGCCTGTACGGGGCTGCGATCGTGATGAAGCTTTTCCTATTTGCCTTCGAGCTAGGAAGTTTGATTTTAATCGTACAATTACTTTTGCATTGGAATCTACCGCTAAAGAACAGCTTGTTGTATGCTTTAAACCCTTTGATCATTATTGAGGTCTGCGGCAACTTGCATTATGAAGGTGCGATGGTGTTCTTTCTGCTCTTAAGTATTTGGTTGGTGGTTAAAGGGCGCTATTGGTTTTCTTCAGCGATGCTGGCCTTTTCCGTAGCCTCCAAATTGCTTCCCTTGATGTTTTTTCCCTTTTGGGTAAAAAGACTAGGGACTAGACTACCACAGAAGGAGAACGGTGGGTTACTCCAGCAGCTTTGGCAGTCAATCCTATTTATAGATTTCAAGCGAAATCTGCTCTACTTCTTACTTTGTTTCACCATTTTGTTGGCACTGTTTTTCCCCTTACTGAATGGGGTATTTGTACAAAACTTTGGGGATAGTATTGGCTTGTACTTTCAGAAGTTCGAGTTTAATGCCAGTGTGTATTATCTGCTTCGCTGGGTAGGGTATCAAACCAAGGGGTACAATCTGATTGCCACAATCGGACCCCGCTTGGCACTCGGTACCTTTACGGGCATTATTCTATTGTTCCTATGGGAGCGCAAAGTAGACTGGAAATCCTTGCCGGTGAAGCTCCTTTGGGCGATTTGTTTATATCTGCTCTTCACTACTACGGTACATCCTTGGTATACCAGTTTGCCTATTGTGTTATGTTTGTTCACTCGCTTCCGTTTTCCCATTCTATGGTCGGGCTTAATTTACTTCACCTACATCAATTATAGCTATCCTACCTATCAGGAAAACCTTACGGTCGTAGCATTGGAATATAGCCTAGTTTTTGGCATGTTCTTGCTGGAACTGATACGGGGTAGGAATGCTAAGCCACTCTTGTCTTAGATTGAAAATTCTCTGCGATTAGCTGAATTTTCTCTTGCCCTTGAGGAGAAAATGTTTAAATTATGGCATTGAACTGATTAAAACTTATTCATCTGGACTGCGGCCTAAAGCCTTGAATCT
>CAJXPD010000423.1 GCA_913057785.1 uncultured Lewinella sp.
GGAGGATTACGCAGCAGACATCTCCTACATTTGGATCATTGGTAATGCGAATACTGATTTCGCCAGAAATGCCATTTTGAGCACCTAGATCTTCTACTTTTGGAAGTCGAGCCAGGATTCTAGATCCATCTCGAAGATCAAACATGTCGATATTGATGGTTGGGTCGTTCCCTTCTAATCCAAGGTCCCCATCCCCATCTGTAAAGTCCAAAACCACGAATAGGGTATCTACCTTCCCATTCACCGGCCTTTGGTTCATGCTGTTGCTCGAGAAGTACTTGAATGTAATGACCGGCTCTGCTGGATAGTCAGGCGGTTGTAAACAAGCCGTCAAGATCAAACTCAAGAAGAAAACCAAACTTATAGATTTAGCAACGCGCATGTTTTTTTAATTTTGTAACGGAAATATAGCGTTTTTTAGTTTAACTCATGTATGGTAAAGCGGCGGTATACAGACAGGTGGATTACAAAACTTAAGTCCCTTCCCAACCCAGATTTTGAAGTCTTGGCTATGGAAGCCTTCCGGTACCAAGCTATCTATAACCCCTTATACCGCTCCTATCTGGACTTGTTGCAGAAAGATCCGAAGCAAATCACACAACTTACGGAAATCCCCTTTCTCCCCATTCAATTCTTCAAAAACCAGACCATCCAGACCGAAAACTGGGAAGCCTTTACTACCTTTTCCAGCAGCAGTACCACCGGACAGCAACCGAGTTTACATCATTTGCATTCAGCTCAACTCTACGAGACAGTAAGCCGTCAAGGTTTCGAATATTTCTACGGTCCCATCAAAGATTATTGTATTCTAGCACTTTTGCCTTCTTACTTAGAACGCAGTGGATCATCTCTGGTTTACATGGCGGACTATTTTATTCGTCAATCCCGCTACAAAGAGAGCGGCTTCTTTCTCCATGATCTGGCAAGTTTGGCCCATCAATTGGAAAAATGTCGAGTCCAAAAAATCCCAACGCTGTTGATTGGTGTTAGCTTCGCACTATTGGATTTAGCCGAGCAGTTTCCTATGCCCTTAGGGGAAATCATTGTAATGGAAACAGGAGGGATGAAAGGACGAAGAAAAGAAATCACACGAGAGGAATTGCATAGTGTATTGACATCAGCATTTCAAGTGCCAGCAATTCACTCTGAATACGGTATGACCGAGTTGCTATCTCAGGGCTATTCTAAAGGAGATGGCTTATTTCTCCCCAGTCCCACCATGCGAGTGCTGGGCAGGGACATTACGGACCCGCTAGCTACCCAACAACTAGGCCAGACGGCGGCTTTGAATATCATAGACCTAGCTAATATTAACACCATCTCTTTTATTGCTACCGACGATATCGGACAAGTCTATGCAGATCATTCCTTTCGGGTGATGGGACGACTTGACAATAGCGATGTTCGTGGCTGCAATCTGATGGTGGCTGATTTGTAGATTGATCATTGCGGTCCATTTCAACGGGCACAAAAAAAATTATAGAAATTTTATCTTGACTGTTTACCTTTGACACACTAAATGTAATAAGTAGTGCAAGAATGGAAATTTGGGTAGGCCTGCTTAATACATTTATCATTAAGGCAGGCCTTTCTTTTTGCCTGTCACTAGCCTTAAAGAACTAGCTTTGACTGCAGAACAACTATTATCGGACCTGCGAAAAAAGAATTTTCAACCTGTATATTTTCTATACGGGATGGAGTCGTATTTTATTGATGAGATCTCACAATTTTTCGAGCAGAAAGTGTTGTCGGAAAGTGAGAGGGCATTTAATCAAATGGTGCTGTACGGAAAAGATGCAGACTTCCAGGCTGTTGTGGACAATGCTAGGCGATATCCGATGATGGCTCAACATCAGTTGGTGATCCTCAAGGAGGCACAGGAAATGAGAAGCTTAGGGAATCTGATTTCCTATGTTGAAAATCCGACTCCAACAACCATTTTGGTCATATGCCATAAGCACAAGCGCTTCAACATGAATACCAAATTTGGTAAAATGCTGAAGTCCAAGGCAGTGGTTTTTCAATCCAAACCGCTGTATGATAACCAAGTGCCGGATTGGATCTCGAAGTACCTGAAGAAGAAAAAATTGCAGGTACAGCCAGAAGCAGCTGAGCTCTTGGCTGAATATTTAGGCACCAGCCTATCCAAGGTAGTCAATGAGCTGGACAAGCTACGTCTTAACCTGCCGGAAGGAACGGTGGTAACCAGCAAACATATCGAAGATAACATCGGTATCAGCAAAGACTACAATGTTTTTGAATTACAAAAGGCTCTTTCACAACGGGATGTGTTAAAGAGCAATCGCATTGTCAACTACTTCGCGTCTAATCCTAAGAAAAATGCGCTACCAGCAGTGATTAGTTCCTTATACAACTACTTCAGCAAAGTGTACATGCTGCATTTTCTAAAGCAGTTACCAGAAGGAGAACTTCTCAGTGCCTTGCAATTGCGTTCAGCCTTTTTTCTGCGGGAATATCGAGCGGCTGCGCGAGCTTTTCCTCTCCGAAAAACTGAGCACGTTCTCTCCTTGCTCAAAGAGTTTGATTTAAAATCGAAAGGAGTTGATTACGTTAGTACAGGAAAACCGGATGGCCAACTGTTGAAGGAATTGATCTGGAAGATTCTGCATTAAGCTTTTAACTCACCAAAATGGTCTTGTAGGATTTGTAGAAAGTAGTTCCAACCTTGGTCGAAAGAAGAAGTGTCTTGCTCTGGATCAAATTCTTGCTGTAGTTTTATCAAGGTTCCGCCGTCTCTAGGAAGAAAGTCGATAGTAATCAGACTGTCTACACCATTGTAATTGGCAGAATAGATTACTCTACTGTAGGGGCTAACTTCTTTGTATTCTCCTAGGATGGTTGTCCCGTCCGCAAAAATAACCTTATAAATACCCCCCGGGACTGGGTTTACTTCCACTTCCTTTCCATGCCACGCCAACATGGACTCTGCATTTGTAAAAGAAGCGAATGCCTTTTCGACTGGAGCATTTATCCAAATTTCTTTGTGTATGCTATTGGTCTTCATTTTCTTCTAGTTCGGATTTGAGGGTGCTTAAACCTTTGTCCCAGAATTGATCAAAGAACTGCATGGCCTCCTGCAGCTTTGACTTTTGTAGTTTGTAGATGCGGAAATTTCCATGCTTGCGGTAGCTCACAAGTCCCGCGTCCTTCAATAACTTGAGATGTTGCGAAGTGGCAGATTGACTCAACTGCAGATTTGCTTCCAGTTGCCCAACTGTACATTCTCTTTCACCCAGCAGATGGATCATTTGCATTCGCTTGGCGTCAGATAAGGCCTTAAATATGGTCACAGCAATAGATGAGTTCATGATACAATGTAACTAGTAATATCTAGAATTGCTAATATTTAAATTAGTAAATTCTAATATAGTTGTTATCTTAAGGAAGAAAATATTTACCATCACTCGACCAAAAACAAAGTTTGATTATGAATAAGAATCCCGAAGTTGATGTTTACCTAGCCCAAAAAGCACATCCGATGACGGCTGAGATAGAAAGGGTTCGAGAAATTATCCTCTCCGCTCATGATCAAATGGAGGAGACGATCAAATGGAATAGTCCCACTTTTATGTATAAGGGAAATATGGCGTCCTTCTTTATGAATGCCAAGAAGCATGTGAGTTTGATGTTCCATAAAGGAGCTTACTTGCCTAATCCAACAGGCTTATTAGAAGGAGAAGGGAAAGAAGGGCGAACGGTAAGATTTGCAGACTTACAAGAGATAGAGTTGCGAAAAGAGGACTTGAAAACTGTCGTGTTATCTTGGGTTCATTATCGGGAAGAGACTAAATGATGGCATTCGTGCAAGATTTTTTAAAAAAGGCCTAGAGAATTCTTGTTTTTATTAATCCAATGACCTTATATTTGAGCCGATCATAAAATTTAAGATGAATTATAATACAAATACATGGCGTTGGTGGCACAAACATTCTTCCGTTCGGATGAAGTGACACGCTATGTAATGTATTACTCTATAACACAAAACGGCTTGTCGGATCATCCGACAAGCCGTTTTTAATTTTGGCAAAAGATGAATGTTACAACGGAAACTAAGATTCTGATACGGACGAAAGTACACAAGATGCTGATGGATACCTATACACCGGTATCCCTCTACTTGAAGTTAAGAGACCATTTTACCGACCCTGTACTGCTGGAAAACAACGACTTCCGTAATAAAGAGGACTGTTTCTCCTTCATGGGATTTGAGTCCATAGCCAGTTTCCAGGTGCAGAATGGAGCCATCGAGGAACGCTTTCCTTCGGGGGAGGTCGTGTCATCTAAAGTGATCGATGTTACCACGGTTCCACTGGCCTTAAGGGCTTTTGTTGATCGCTACGATGTACAGTATGAAACACCCTATGAAGGAGTGAATGGTGTCTTCGGACACACCGGTTTTGACGGGGTGCAGTATTGTGATACTTTGAAGTTTGATCCTGAAAAGCGCAAATTCGACCTTCCCGATATCAATTATAAATTGCACCGATTTGTCCTGGCTATTAATCATTTTAAGGATGAATTATATGTGCTCGAAAATCTTCCCGAAGGTGAAGAATCTCAGCTGGACAAAATTCTTCAACTGATTAAAGCTCAGACTGTTCGGACGTTTCCTTTTGCTTTGGATGGAGAAGAAAGCAGTAATCTAACGGATGAGGAATTCAAGGAGTTGGTGCGAGTCGGTAAGCATCATTGTCAGATCGGGGATGTATTCCAGATTGTATTTGCCCGGCAATTCTCACAGCGTTTTACCGGCGATGATTTCCAAGTGTATCGCGTCTTAAGATCTATTAATCCTTCTCCCTACCTTTTCTACATGGACTTAGGAGGCTACAGAATCTTCGGCTCCTCTCCAGAAACGCAGATGTCCATCGTAGACCGGGTAGCCACTGTCAACCCTATCGCTGGAACTTATCGTAGAACAGGAGATAAAGAAGACGACACCATCAAAGCCAAGGAACTGGCTGCGGATCCTAAAGAAAATGCAGAACACATCATGCTCGTGGATCTTGCCCGTAACGATTTAGGAAGGCATGCCGTCAATGTGCAGGTGAAGGAATTAAAAGAGATCCACTTCTTTAGCCACGTGATTCACCTCGTTTCAAAAGTTACGGGCGACCTAGAACCTCATACCAACCCCATCCAAGTTTTTGCCGATACCTTTCCTGCAGGCACCCTTTCCGGAGCACCAAAATACAAAGCCATAGAACTGATTGACAAATACGAAAACCAGAACCGTAGTTTCTACGGTGGGGCCTTGGGGTATATTGGTTTTGATGGGCACATGAACCAGGCCATTGTGATCCGTTCTTTCATGAGTTTGGATAATACCTTGTATTGCCAAGCAGGGGCTGGTATTGTTACGGCTAGCCAAGAAGAAAAAGAATTGCAAGAGGTTAACAATAAGCTTGGAGCGCTGAAAAAGGCGCTAGTTGAAGCGACAAAATTATAATTCCACTATCAACAGCAAAACTCGAAGAAATGAAAGTCCTTGTTCTAGATAATTACGATTCATTTACTTACAACCTGGTACAATATATTCAGGAGATACTGGATCAAAAGATCGATGTCTATCGCAACGATGAGATTGAACTAGATGCCATCGAAGCCTATGACTTTATTATTCTCTCCCCAGGCCCGGGCTTGCCAAAGGATGCTGGGATCATGCCCGATTTGATTAAGCGTTATGCCGCTACCAAGACCATTCTTGGAGTTTGCCTCGGTCATCAAGCTATTGGAGAGGCTTTCGGGGCAAGTTTGGAGAACTTGGCGCATGTTTTCCATGGGGTGGAAACTCCGGTAGAAGCAGTGGTGGAGGATGAACCACTTTTCCAAAACATGCCGGCAAGCTTTCAGGCTGGGCGTTATCATTCTTGGGTTGTTTCCAAAGAGAATTTGCCAGAAGAACTGGAAATCACAGCAGTAGATAAGGATGGAGTAATCATGGCCATGCGACATAAGGAATATGATGTGCGTGGGGTGCAATTTCACCCAGAGTCAATTATGACCGAGTTTGGTAGGAAGATGTTAGAAAATCTATTGATGGCACGCTACAAACCAGTGGCAGTCTAGAACTTGAAAGCGAATTGATTTATGGAAAATATGAAACCCTTATTACTTCGATTATACCAGCACGAAACCTTGAGCAGAGAGGAAGCCAAGGCTATTTTGATGAAAATATCGGCTGGGGCTTTTGACCCGATTCAAGTGGCCAGCTTTGTCACGGTATTTAATGTAAGACCGATCACGCTAGAAGAAATCCAAGGATTTCGTGATGCGATGTTGGAACTATGCGTAAAAGTAGATATTGGTGGAGTGGAGACGATTGACATTGTGGGCACCGGTGGAGATGGCAAAAACACCTTCAATATTTCCACTTTATCCGCTGTTGTGGTGGCTGGCGCGGGATATAAAGTAAGTAAGCATGGAAGTTATGGTGTGTCTTCTTCGGTAGGATCATCTGATGTGCTCATGGCCATGGGATATGAGTTTACAAATGATACAGATAAATTGAAACGTCAGGTAGACGAAGCTAACATTTGCTTTTTGCATGCTCCACTTTTTCATCCGGCGATGAAAGAGGTAGTTCCAACTCGAAGGGCTTTAAAGGTGCCTACTTTTTTCAATATGCTGGGGCCATTAGTTAATCCCCTGCAGCCCAAATATCAGTTGTTCGGAACTTTCAGCCTCGCCTTATCTCGCATGTACCAGTACATCATGCAAGAAACGGGCCGTCAATTCTCCATTGTATATGCATTGGATGGCTACGATGAGATTTCTCTGACTGGGCAGTTTAAGTTGCGCACCAATCAAAGTGAACAGCTGATGGCTGCCAGAGATTTAGGTATGGCGACTTTGACACAGACCGACTTACATGGGGGAGATACCGCTGAAGAGGCGGCTACGATATTTAAGAATGTATTGGCTAATGAATGTACCGCTGCTCAGCTATCTGTGGTTTCTGCTAACGCAGGCGTGGCAATTCATTGCATCAAGCCAGAGCAATCGCTAGAAGATTGTATTGCCGAAGCCAAAGAAAGCATTGTCAGTAAGAAAGCTCAAACCACATTCCAAAAGCTAGTAGCTGTTTAAAACAGTTCCACAATTAAAAACAAGTAGTTTATGACTATCCTAGATAAGATCGTAAGACATAAGATGGAGCAAGTGGAACAGCGGAAAGAACTGTTTCCTGTAAAACTCCTGGAAAAGAGCGTATTCTATGATACGCCAACGGTCTCCCTTAAGAAATACCTCTTACGAGAAGACAAGTCGGGAATAATTGCTGAATTCAAACGTCATTCTCCATCTAAAGGTGATATCAATCCCTTTGCGAAAGTCGAGCAGGTAACCATTGGGTATATGCAGGCGGGAGCTTCA